>DAOUGD010000191.1:0-80886 GCA_034429475.1 Anaerolineae bacterium | reverse complement strand
TCCAACATGAACCCCGCCGCGTGCGCCGCCGCCCCGCCGTATTTCCGGCCCTCAAGGGCAGTCGGGACGCCGCCCGGCAGCAGGTGTTACGCCAACTCGCCGGAGAAAGCGATTCTTAGTAGCATTAGGCTAAAGCCGCCTGCCTCTCATAGAAATCCCCGATGTTCCCTCCCTGCCGCAGACCGCATACACCAAGCGCGCTTTCTCCGTCCTGACGCTTCTGCGGGAACTCGCCTTCGTGACCGGGCAGCTCGCTACACCTGTGGCGATTGCGCCTGACCTGGCGACTTTTGTGGACAGTTACGTGCAGAGCGGCGCCTATCGTCTGGAATTGGCCTGCGCCATCGCCGAAACGCAGGCTCGGCAAATCGCTTCGGACGCGGTGCGGCGGGCGCTGTTGGAGACTTTGGAATCCACCCGCCGGCGCGTATGGGATTACCTGAATGAGTTAGACGTCCACCTGGCGCACCTGATCGGCCCGGATGCCGCCGGACTGGTGGGTCATCCCCGCCTGGCGACGCACCTTTTGCCCGATCTGGCGTTCCGGGACGTCCCACACCCCACGCCGCAACACGCCCTGTGGATCGTCATCTTCGATGGGATGCGCTGGGATTCTTGGAAAGAAATCGTCTTGCCCACGCTCCTGCAAGCCTTTGAAATCGCCGACGAAGGCAAAGCCTACCTGAGCCTGCTGCCGTCTTTCACCACGATAGCCCGCACCGGCCTGCTGGCGGGCGCACCGCCGCAGCAATGGCGCGCCGCCAACGGGCAGGTCACCACCAACGAAAGCCTCCTACTCGCGCGGCTGTTCGACCTGGATCAGGCCGACCGCGATCACTGGCTGCGCCTCGAGGTCAAGAGCGAGGGCGACGCGGTGCAGCGGCGGCTGCTCGCCGATCCCGACCGCAAGCCCATCAACGTCCTGATCTACAACCTCAGCGACGATTGGATTCACGAATTTCAGGGCAACCTGGCGGCCCTGAACGACCACATCGCCCAGGATATGTCCACCCTCATCGCCGATTTGAAAACGCTGGTAGGCGACGACGACGCCATGATCGCGAGCAGCGACCACGGGTTTGTGGAGCTTGATCCCAAGTCTGGCGACCTGGTCTACGGCGACGCCCGGCATGTGTTCTACCGCTACCTGCTCGATAGCCCCCGCGACGGGACGACGCAAGTGACCGGGCCAAAGGGCGAAGTTTATACCCTGGCGCAGGGCCGGGCGTGGTTCCGGCGCGAGGGCGGAACGCCTACCCGCTACACGCACGGCGGCGTTTCCCTGGGGGAGATGGTCGTGCCGGGGGTGCGGCTGCGGAAAATCGTCACACCGTCTGTCAGCCTGGCGATAACAGGACTGCCGGACCGCCTGGAAGTCCGGGAGAAAGAGCCACATACCATCCAGCTTGTTTTGCAAAACATTGGCAACCGCCCGACGACCTACAGCCTAACATGGCAACTTGACACAGACTCTCAAGCGCGTATCCTATCAGGAGCCTTGGGGCCGCGCGAAAGCCGCGTTTATCCTGTTACTTTTTCGCCAGTCTACAGCCCTCGACCCACCACCCGGCTCATGGTGGATGTCACGTATCAGGACGTAGACGGGCGGCAGAAGTCCATGCCGGTGCAGGTTGTTCCTATAACCACCGAACCTCGCAAGGATGTGGTAGAAATAGACTTCGGGGGACTGGATAGGCTGGATGATTTATGATAAATTTCACCGCAGAGACGCAGAGAGCGCAGAGGATTCTTTAAAATTTTTCTCCGCGTCCTCTGCGCCTCTGCGGTGAACAAACTGGAATGCCAATGACACTCGATGAAAAGATCAAAACGTTATTGAGCGACCGCGTGGTGCTGAAGCCGCTGGCTCGCTGGAACGAAGCGTACAAAGAATTTCCGCGTTACGTGATGGAATATCTGTGCGCCCGTTACGTGAATCCCGACGACCCGGTGCCCGGCCAGCAGCGCATTGACCGCATTCTCTCCGAACACTACGTCGAAAGCAGCGCCAAAGAATTGATCAAGAGCCATATCAAGGAGAACGGCGACAAGGGGTACGTCCTGCTGGGCCAGCTTCAGGTGCGGCTCGACACGACGCGCGACCACTACTGGGCCGAAGTCCCCGCACTGGACGACAACTTCGTGCGGGTCAGCGCGCAAGTCCTGCGCGACCACGGCGAGGCGTTGCTCTCCGGTGGCGCGTGGGGCACCATGACCATCGAGTACGACGCAGCCTACCAACTCGGCGGGCGTATTTATCCCTTCTACATCCGCGAGTTTCAGCCTTTCCAGATCACACGCCTGGATTTGGATGATTACATCGCCAAGCGCGCCCTGTTCGAGACGGACGAGTGGGTCAGCCTGCTCATTCAGAGCATCGGCTTCAACCCAGAACGGTTCTCCGAGCGTGAAAAGCTGCTGATGCTTCTGCGCCTGGTTCCCTTCGTCGAGGCCAACTACAACCTGATCGAATTAGGGCCGCGCGAGACCGGCAAGACCTACACCTATCGCAATACCTCCAGCAAAGCCTTCGTCATCTCCGGGGGCCGCGCCACGCCTGCGACGCTCTTCTACAACCTGGCAACGCGCAAGATCGGCATCCTGGGCTACAAAGATGTCATCTTCTTCGACGAGATCGCCAATACCCGCTTCACCGACCCCGAAGCCACCATCAGCGTCCTGAAGGACTTTATGCAGACCGGGCGCTTCTCCCGTGGGCCGCAGGAATTCACCTCGCAGGCCAGCGTCGTCCTGGGCGGCAACATTGACAGCGACGTGACCCGCAAGGCGCCTGCCGATCACTATCGTCACCTCTTTGAAGTACTACCGCAGGAATTGCAGGATACCGCTTTCCTGGATCGCCTGCACGCTTTCCTGCCCGGTTGGGAACTGCCCAAAGTCCGCCCGGAGAACTACGCGCAAGGCTGCGGCTTCATCACCGACTACCTGGCCGAAATCTTCACCCGCCTGCGCCGCCGCAACTACCAGCTTCATGTCGCCGCGCGGGTGGACTTCGGCGGCGCGACCGGGCGCAACCAGGACGCCATCAAAAAGACGACGGCGGGCCTGCTCAAGCTCATCTACCCCCACCGCACCGTACAGACGCTCACCGACGCGGAGTTTGAGCCATGCTTTGCATTGGCGGTCGAATGTCGCCGGCGCGTCGTTGAGCAACTGGCGGTCATGCAGCCCCAGGAATTCGGGACGGCGCAGTGGACGTTTGAACGACTGGCCTTGTCTGAGGAAGTGTTGGACGGATAAGATAATCTCACCGCAGAGGCGCAGAGGACGCCGAGAAACCTATAAAAAACTTCTGCGCTCTCTGCGTCTTTGCGGTGAAAAATCACTGAATACTGACGACTGATGGAACCCTATAACCTGCTGCTTCACCTACCCGAAAAAGGCAAACGCGAGCAAAGCGGTGTGCGACACATCGAGGAATACCGCACCCTGGTCGCTACGCAGGGATATGCCTGGCTGTGCAAACCGATACGTCCTCTGGACGCTGAACTGCGCCAACCAATCGAACAGGCTCTACATCATGGTGATGATGTGGGCCTGTTTCTTTTTGTGCGGGAGAACCTCGAAGAGCACCGTCTGGCCTTGTATCGCGCGCGCCTGTTGGATGTGCAAGGCGCTGGCCCAAATGCCGACACTGACCATCTCTTGCCGGGATTACGCGGAAAAGGGTGTGGAACCTGGTTCAAAATTGCAGACTTGACGCCGCTCGAGGCGGAGCATTTTCTCTGCCTGTACGATGCTCACACCGGCGAGCCGGTTCCTGTCTGGACGGACCTCAATACCGACCTCTATACGGTGATAGAAGGTGAAACATTCATTCCGCCACCGGCGCCCCAGATCAAAGCCTGGCTCCTGTGCCTCAGCCAAAAGCGTGCGCGGGATGAGTTTGAGCGTAGCTGGCGTTTCCGACCGGTAGCGACCTATCAGCCGGGGGCGGCGGAGTTCCTTCAGGCCTATCAGGCGGGCGAACCGGTGGTTATTCTAGCTTATGATCACGTCCTGGGCAGTCTCACCTACCTGCGCTTGCTGGGCCTCTACGATGTGGCGGAACTGATACCTCAAGGCACAGAGGCCGGCGCGCTGGTATACGCGCTGCAACTGCGCGAGGGTGCACGTTTTAGGAAACTGTTGATGCTAAACCCGCGCCAATCGAATGGCCTGTGGGATGCACTTCACATGGATGCGCGAGACTGGGAGAGCCTGACTTCGGGCGAACGAGCGCTCCTGGCATTATCTATCGAAGACTACACGTACATTCTGGATCAAGGGGGCGTGCAAGTGGAGGCAGCAAGGCCGGTACCCTCGCCCAAACCTGAGACTGCGAAGGTCGGGGCCACTCCCGCCGTGATTGAAGCCGCGCACCCTGAACTGCATGAAGCACTCACACAGCTCAACGCAGTGATGGCGTCCGCGCAAGCTGTCACGGAAAGGGACTGCTACCACCTTTTGCGGGTAGTGGAGCGCGCTTTGCGGGTCTTCATCGAGTGCGAGCTCGCCAAAGTTGATCCCAACTGGTGGAATTCGGGCCGTGTGCTACCTGCCATTCGTACCCGCGCCCTCGAACGCAAGCAGAAACGCGAACATCCCTTCCCGTGGATGACGCAGCAAGACCTGCCCGTGCAAGAATACCTGGACTTCTCCGACTACGCCGAGATCATTACCGATCCCCGCAACTGGAACGAGGTCTTCGCGGCGATCTTTTTGCAGCCGGAGGTTATTCGCGGGAAGCTAATCGAGTTGAGCATCTTCCGCAACGACATTGCGCACATGCGTCCATTGCAGGCGGGGGATAAGGCGGTGTTCTTGGCGTATGCTTGGCAGGTGTTGGGGATGGTTTGTCATTGATCCTTTTCTTGCCATAACGCATACCCTAGCCCCAGCAACAGAACAGCAGCCCACAAATTTCCCCAAGGCGGATGGACATATTGAGGCCAGAAGGTATACAAAGCCCAGGGAAGCGCCAGTAAACTATATCCCCCCAGGATGACGGCTATCTCCCCCCATTCAAACTTGGGCGGAGCCACCCGCGCCTCGGAAATGAAAGCCCGGACGTGGCCGAGGATTTGTGAGCAACTCAACTTCCATCCCGCTACGAGGCCTGGAACAAAAATCGCTCCCAGCAAAAGATGCTGTGCCACAGGGGCCAGCATACCCCAGAAACCCACCGCAATGAACCAGAGCCAGACAAGCCAGGTGTAGAATACGGGAATCCCCAATCCCAGGGAAGCGGAGCCAAGCACGCGGGTTAGCAGTGTCAATTGGGTAGAGGCTGACCACTGCTCCGGCGTTTTTGGCGGCGTGCGCCGGTAGAAAGTAAAGGTGGCCAGTATCGGCAGAAGCATCACCAAAGCGGTTACCCAACCAAGTAATGGGGTGGATGGCAATAGAATCATCTGCCGGCTGATAAAGAGCAGCAGTCCCACCAGTAAATGCAGGCCACTTAAGACAAAATTGATTGTCCCTAGGCGTTGACGGGCTTGGGGCGCGCTCATCCATTGCCAAAGCTGTTCGTCTCCCCGGATGTCAGGAGAGGACTCGGTTAGCCCGATATTGGTGTAAAGCACCGGCAAGCACCAATCCAACGTTTGGGGCAGGTGGGCGGCAATCTCGGCCCGCCCGGCAGCCACGGCATACGCGATGTCGTTACCGCACTGCAACTCAGCATAGAAAGTCTCTATGAAATGGCGCGCCGCCTCCTGCAAGATATCCCCTTGAAGGGCTACCACGTAAGGCAAGCCGTGATAGACCAATTCTAAAGCCACGCTTCGCGCTACACTCGCCCCGCCGTGACAGGCGTTTAGGACTACCAATTGCAGCGCAGGGGTGAATTCCAGGAGATGTTGGAGTTGTTCCCCGTTGACCCACTGGCTTTCTCCGGCGGCGTCCACAAAACGCAGATAGCCACGTTCCATCGCTGGTATCCCGGTTGCGCTCGCCAGCACCTCGCCATGTCCCAAAAAATGCATAATGTGGTAAGACTGTTCGCGCAGGGTGCTTAACAGTTGCTCCATCGAACCCGGTTCTGCGACCTGCCGATACCCCCCCGGCTGGATCGCCGCAGGAATTCTGTTTTGCTCCATCTCACGGAGCGTCGCGTCAATTTGGTAGCGTTGTGGCGCAACGGGCGCGTCTGCGATGACGTGGATGAGGTTGAGTGGCAGGGTCATTGCCAATGGGCTGCGCCGCACGGCATCCAGCAGGCGGCGCACCACCAGCACGCGTGGAGAACGGGCGAGAAAAACGCCGGTAGATTCAAAGAAGAGCAATTCCCAGGGCAAACTTAACAAATGATCGGCTTTATCTCCTGCGCGGGCTTCAAGGATCAGGCGCAATCCATGCCCTTTTTCAAAGACGCTCTGTATCAGACGCGGGAAGGCTTGCTGAAATGCCAGAGGCAAGAGTGCGTAGAGGGGGTGTCCAATGGCGCCTAAATCCTCGCTTATTGTTTCTACTATTGGGGCCGCCTGGAAGCGACTGAAAAACTGACCACTTGTCAACCGTTGGGCAAAAAGGTCTTGCAGGGATTGTAATTGGGCTGCGATATCCGCCTGAAACGCGCCTCCCGGCAAGGGTGCTGGGGATTGACGGACTTCCAATTGAAAGGCGTTTTCATCACTGTAGTAAATCTGACGGGTAAATCGCAGCACAACGGTATCAAAAATGAGGGTAGGGGATGGATTTTTCATCTGTGATCACCCGATGTTCAAACGTTCCTGGTGTTGTTTGAGGCGCCTCCATAGGGCGGCCGGCCACGCGCCATCCAGTGCAATATCATCTGGAAAGCCATTCGATAGCCACAGGGTATCGCGCAATTCTTGCAGATTCTGAAGTGCGAGTGTCACCTGGGTGTCGTTTTTGAAGGTGAGCAGAGCATTCCGAACATGCCGCAGCACGGATTGGGGTGAATTTTCCCCATCAGGCCATTCCACCTCTGTAGCCAGCCGACTATCCAGCGTGTGAATCCACCGTTGGAGATCGCCGGGTTTGGCCGCTTCCATGGCCAGCGCCGTATAACACTTGGCTAGGGGTTTGAGTGAGCCATCGAGCGCCGGTTGCAAATAATGGATGGCATCCGCGCCGCCATCTTGCAGACTCAAGGCCAGCAGCAGTTGATGCTGATGCGTTACAGATAGTTGACGACAGGTACGGCGCACGGTCGGCCCAAGTCCACTTTGCTTTAAGAGTGTCAGGATAGCGGCGCTTTGCGCCATTGTCGGAACTTCTGAGGCAAAAATAGCGCGCATACGCTTGACTGGAAGGAACAGCGCTGTTCTTCCTATATAGGTGGTGCGCCAGTGTCGTGGTGAGGCGAAACGCAGCGGTGAAATGTTAAGCGCGACGGCGAGCAGGGTAGCATCCAACCCTAATCCTCCCGCCGCTCCCGCCGCAATGGACAACACGATATGGATGGCGTGTATCGCTGTAGGGGAGAGGCTTGATCCGCTCATTTCGTGTACCGGCAGCACTGGATAGAGATAGATAATGACAAGACTCAGAATTTCTGTAGCTAACAGGCGCACATGCCACGCGCGCCGCTGCCAGGTCAGGGCGGGCAAGCGCCCTGGGATGCCACCGGGACGTTGTCGTTCATGGTCATGCTGGAGCGCTTCCTCTTGCAAGAACACCCACACCACGCTCACATCGGTGATGAGTTTGCCGAGGTAAAATGGAATCCCAACTTGAAGCCCCCACCATCTCCAGAACCCAAAGTGGACACCCAGACCACACAGGAAAGCGATGCCTATCAACAAGGGACTGTAAGCGTAAAGGAACCAGAATTGTGCCTGACCTAGAGTCATAATAGGGAAACCACAAGACATCTGCGCTGTTAAAGGCACAATCAAAACTACTGCAATCATGGATTTCCAGTCTACCCCGGTGAAATGAGCGATTAGCAATAGCCCGCCCATAGCGACTCCCCACATTACGGCACGCAGACGCCACGCGGGCCCCCAGATTTTACGAGGGTAAGTACGCAGCGCGTGCAAAAAGTCAACCGGGTCGTATTGCTGCCAGAGGAGTGCGTGAAGCCATGTCATCAAGGGCGATACCTATGAACCTTTATGAGCGGACAGGCGTAGCAGGATATCAGGATCTGCTGCTACCAGATTGGCGTAGCGTTGGGCAAAGTCTTGGGCCTGGGCGGCGGGTAGGCCGAGGGTTTCTTGTGCAATGTGCCGCGCGTGCTCTTCCAGGTGAGGCGTCCATTGCCCGGTCTGATTCAGGCGCCTGATTTCAGCGTCCGACAGGGTATGCAGGAGAGCCTGGGTGGTCAGATAAGTGGCGGCCAGCGTTTCTAACGGGGCGAATTTATCAGGGCCGAGGGTATTCCACGCGCCGGCGGGTTTGAGGGCATAGCTGCTTAAACTTTGCAGTTGCTCCAAAAAGCGGTCGGGAATCTGGCGGATTTCATCGGCAAGATGGGCGGCGATGTGCTGCGCCAGAAAACGCGCATAAGTTATCACATTAATCGCGCCTTGATAGCGTGGCGGCGCGGGTAAGGCATTTTCAAACTGTGCGCGAATGTGCTGTGCGACAGCGGCATACGCACTGACTTCCAGCTCTGCCAGGGATTGCCGGGCCAATGCCGGGTGATTTTGTGCATACAGCGCACAAGCTAAACCAATGTGGGCGACTGCCCAGGTATCATCCGCGCGGGTTGTATCGTGTTGTGCTATCTCGTATTGTTTTTCAGCTTGCGTGTAGTCTCCTACCCGCAGATAACATTCTCCTAATTGTACCCTGATGGCAGGTGTAAGACGTGCCGCTACCAGTTGCATTTGTTCCAACTGCTCAACAGCCGCCGTCCACAGTCCCCAATTCTGATATAACTGCGCGAATAAGCAGACTGTAGCCGCCGGCGCCAATGATAGTGACAGAATCTCTGCTTCCATTCTTTGTAGCTGTTTCAGGCTGTCGGAATCCAAAACTTCGAGATAGGCGATTTCAGGGGGGATAGGCGCGCCTAGAGCCTCGAGGATTACTGTGTTGCCACTGCCAGGATTAAGCGAGGGGGCGGCGGCAGGATAGGGAAGTATGGGGTCAATGGTCTCATGTTGCCAATGTTCTCCCCCAGGCGCTCGCACAGATAGCCGATAAGTCGTCGCGCCGGGTTGGGGCTGCCAGCGAAAGGTTGGCCGACTTTCTGCAATACGGGTATTGCGCGGGGATAATCCCATAGGAGAGATTGCCTCTGGGGTGAGCATCATATTTTCCATGAATTCGTTGACAAGATAGCTGAATGGCGCGGGATAACGCAAATCTAAGCGGGTACGTACCCGCTCTGGCGGCGTCTGACCGCAATCAATCCGCTGATTTCGTTCTGGCGGTATGACGATCAGCGCGCCCTGGGCGCAATGCACGGTCGCTTCGGCGTTTGCAAACGTGCTGACAACATCACCAATGTGTAAAGGCATCCCATACGCCGCCGGGCTGAAACATTCGGCGCCTTGGCGTAACACCTTGACTTCAGGATTATAGGAAAGTAATAAGGCGTGAGGCGGCTGGGAGATACTTTCCAGGGCTGGCAGTTGCTTACAAGCCGGCGTAGCTTCCAGAAGCTGTGCGATGGCAGCGGCTCCCCAAAAAGCTGTCTGTTTCGGTAACGGGGCGGCAGGGTGTTCGTCCAGATTGGCAAACTTGAGCGTCCCGATCAGGTACAATAACAACCCTTGATAATACTCGTCGGTTTCCTGACCATAGAAATGCCGCCGGGCAGCCTGCCGAATCGTTTTAATGGCTTCGAAGTATTTATGTAAAGGGGTCGGCAGGGTGTTCGTGATATAGCCTTCGTCCCATGTGGCACAGTGCAAACATTGATAAAACTCAACCATCATTTGGGCCGGAGAAAACTGCTGTTGGTACAATTCCGCGGCAAGCAAATGGGTCACAATCTCCGTTTCCATGCGAAGGAAGTCATGCAGGATATGATCCTGGCGCGCCTCAGCAATGTCAATCAAACTCACCGAGCCAATTTCAGCATCCACCAGGATGTTTCGAAGGTTCAGGTCCCCATGAATTAAAGCCGTGCGGACATTGCGATATTGATTCAGAATAGCAGGAATTTTTAGAAAAGGATTGGGTAGGCGCAGACCTGCGATAGAAACCACGCTTTCAGCCAGCGCAGCGGTTCCATCTCCTAGCAAAGCATGGGCATAGGATTGCAGTTGACTTTGCCGTGTAGCCAAAATCTGTCCTTCGAATGCCGGGATAACTTGGCCTTCCTCGTAAACAGGGAGAACCTCTATCATTTTCACACGCACATAAAAGGCGTTCGGTGGGTCGGTGTGCGGCACATTGAGCGTTAGCGTTTGCCGGCGCAAATCCACTTTGGTCACGGCGAATCCTTCCAAACGCACCCAGTCGCCAGGTTGCAGACTCCCGACGTCTGGATTCGCGGCGTTCACGACTTTGAATGGCGTGTGTGCCGGGGGGGACGTTGCTGAAATCAACAAGTTAAGCGGTAGTACGGAGTCATAACTGCTACGCCATGAAAAGCCAGGACAGGCCTGGCTTTGATTATGGATACTCCCCAAGGCTTGGAACAGTCGGCGCAATACTGGCACAATGACCTCGGAGGGGTGTTGCTCAAGGTAATCAGAGAGACTTTCAATCGCAAACACACCGCCGCCTTGTAAAGGATAGCATAAGGCCCCCCAATCTTCCGTGGGAGACAAGTCACGCGCCTGAATTTGAACCAGGCCATACAACATGGGCCGCGCGGCTTCGTAAGCTGACCATTCTCTTTTGATGAGACTGGTCGCTGCGAGTTTAACGACGATGGGAAGCGTAGCGCCACTTTCGGCAATCGGCTGTACCAGAAAAACTCGACTGCCACTGAAATTCCCACTAAATTCTTTCTTCACAATCACTTGCTGGTGATCGGCAAACAACCTTTGGATAAGCGGTACTACAGCTTCGGGCAGGTCGCATGAGTCTTCAATTGTGATGCGAGGTTGCGTCATTTATCCTCTCCCATAGTTCTAACGCGGATGGCCTTCTGGATAGAACTGATACCCACCGGGGCGGCCTTTCCAGGTAAGAATATAGTGTGGCGGCATAGTATCTACTTTTTTTCGCAACCGATAGATGAGCTGTTGTAAGTCATTATCCACCATAGCATTATCTTTATCTTCCCATAAATAGGCGATCAAATCATCTTTTTCATGCGGGCGGTATGGATGTTTGATCAGATATACTAACAATCTGTTTTCTAAGGGTGTCAGATCTTTGACCGGCGTCAACCCTTGATAGATGGCTTGTGTTTCTGGTTCCAACCAGATTCGTCCCCGACTGGAGGCCCCCACCTCCTGAATATAAGCGGCGAATAACTCTCCATGTATTTCCCATTGTCCTTCCCTTTGGCAGCACACCCCCTTTTGCGCCATGCGGGTCAAAAGAGAATAGTACCGTTGTTGCAATGCCTGCCGGGCGGCACGGGATTCTTGATTTGGTTTTTGAGGAGGCGGAAAGCGTTGTTGGATGGCTTGAAGCTCTGCCAGGGCAAATTGTTCTTCCTGTGTTAGCCCATTCCATATCTTACGCAAGCGGTATACCACGTTATTTTCGATACCCAATGCCGATGCCCATTGATTGACTGGCAGCATCGCCGGCAAGTTAACCCACCATTGTGCAATACTATGCAACAGGACCGGGAAATTGCCTGCCAGCCGTGACATCGCGCCAATTTCGGCGGTGGTTGGAGGGCTGCTGGCTGTAGCCGTGGCGCGCCTAAGCAATGCCTCGGCATCTGCGTCCGTCATCGCTCCCACCCAACAGACGTTACGATCCAACAACTCATACACTTCACCCACCAACTCTGGCCTGGGCAGGTAAGCTACTTCTTGCGACATCCCCGCAATCATACACAACGTATGCCTGAAGGTGTCCCGTAGCCCGCGTAGGGTGTCAGTGATTTTTGGGGAAGCCTCCAGAAGAAAATCGTCCAGGTGATTGAGCACCAACACTATGCGGGTTTGACTCTGCTGAAACAGCATAAGTAATTCATAAAGCGCGCTTTGTGGCAGAAATGGGTCTTGCGCTTCCATATTCTCACGATAAAAGCGCGCGGTTGCGACCTGCAGAGCTGGGGTGAAAGTTGGCGCGGCATGATAAAAGGCGCGCAACAATCCTCGATAAAACGTGGCCATATCCAGCGCTGGGAGAGTATACAAATTGACGGGAATCAGGGCTATGGAAGGAAAATCGGCGGATGGCGTTGTGCGACAGAGGGTCGGGTGACTGCACAGAAATTCGAGCAGATTGGATCGCCCGCAGCCTGGTAGCCCAATGACCGAGCCGCTTTGACCGGCGTTAATCCAGCGCGCCAGCCGTTGAATTTCAAGTTGGCGATAGGTGGATGGAAATGGGGCGGAATCAGGTGGAAATAGAGTCATTTTCAGATATTTCAGTCCCCAGTGAGTGTATTTTCAGCGCGCTTCTATCGCTATGGATGGGCTTTCTGAGTTTAATAGAGATTGTAAGCGCGCGTTGAATGGCTTGAATTAATCAGGCAGTTGGACGTCTTCGAAGCCAGAGAAGTCAAGCGTCTCTGGGGAGCTCCACGTCTCGCTCATCAGTTAGTTGTTGAGAAAGGAGACGCAGATGTCCAGGAAATTTTTTAAGGCTTTGGTGATTGCCCTGTGGTTGGCGAGTGTCCTATCTTTCGATTCACTGTCCTTCGATTTACAGTCTGTACATCGGGTGCCGATCGTAGAGGCCGAAGAATGTAACGGAACCGGCACCACCTGTCCTGGTTAACGGAAGTTAGGTGAAATGAGATAGCCCCTAACCTGCCCGGCGACCATTGCATGTGGTTTCCGGGCAGGTTAGGTTTCCAACCCCAGCTTGCGGCGTCGAGTTTCCAGTTCACGATACAAAGCCTGAGTCCCGGCTTCGGGATGATTTTTGAGTAAATCGGCTTCTGTGTCCAAAGTCTGGCGCGTGATTTCCCAACGCCCCCAGGCGAAATACATCTCCGCCAATTCACCTAAGGTGTTGGCATAGTTCATTATATCTTCGCGCCGTTGCCACTGCTCTAAAGCGTTCTGAAAACAACGTTCCGCTTCTGCGTATTGACTGAGTTGGGTATAGAGCATTCCCAGATTGTGACGCACCCGGGCCAGGTTTGCGTTATGGGCAATTCGCGTAAAAATGGTTTCGGCTAACAGTAAGTTATGTTCGGCCGCTTCCAACTCACCCCATCTCCTGAAAGCATTGCCAATGTTCATATAAGCGCGCGCTATACCCACTTGATCCTGTATTTGTTGATAGTATTCAAGCGCACGATGCAGATAGGAGAGAGCCCGTTTGCTGTCTTGTCGATAATTGTATAATGCCCCCAGATTATTCCAAACCAGAGCGCAGCCGCTCAGGTGGGTTAGCTGGGTAAACAACGATTCGGCGCGGCCAAAATGCTGGAGAGCCGGTTCCCAATCCCGCTGATCGAGACAAATCACTCCTATAGTATTTTCCGTGTAGGCCACGCGCAAAGGATCGTCCAGGGCTTTAAACAGGGCGATAGCTCGTCCGCAGAGTACCTTGGCGCGCCAAAACATCCTTTGTAACCGGTACAAATCTCCCAGATTGGAGAAGGCCACTGCCAATGTCTGCCGGTCCGTATGCCTACGCTTGCGCCAGATTTCCCGATAAGCAGTTACTGCCGTTTCATAATTGCCCCGCTGTTGCTGAATACTTCCTAATTTGATTAAAAACGCAATCTCGGCTTCCTGGTCGTTGTGTTGACGGGCATAGTACAGAAGGTATTCCAGAAATGTTCCCCACTCTGCCCAATAACCGCGTCGCTCCATGTGTGGATGCAGGGCCAAAACTAACGGTAACACAATCGGCCATGCAGCGATGGTCGCGGCGGCCATATCCAGAGCCTTGGCGGCGCATTGGAGGTCTGCTTCGGCAAACGGCTTATCTGCGGGAAGCTGATTCAAATAGTTCAACCAGTATTGTCCATTTGCCAGGATGATCATTCCAGATCACCATTCTATGCCTGGTTGTTGCGCAATAAAAGTCTGAGCCAGGGGGTGTAAAGCATACCGCCTTTCATTCAACCCACCTAACACGTTGACTAGAGACAAAGTGGTTAAGCGGTGAAGACAGGCGACAGTTTCATTGATGTCCAATCCGGTGATGCTGGCAATTTGTTCCAAACTACCGCCGACATCGGGAACCACCAACATCGCTTGCAGGACGTGGCGGTGTTTGACGTCCAACATTTGCCAGGCGTCGGCATAGATAAAGGCCAGGAATTCGTCAGCAGTCGAATCCTGCGCCTGCTTAAGACGTCCCAAGATGGTGGACAGAGTGAACGTATGCACCTGGCCGATAATGAGTTTGGTGGCTAACGGATTGCCCTGGGTCAACTCATAAATAGCCGTCAGCGTGGCCTCCGGCGCTTGCGCCAATTCCGGCAGGTTTTGGAGTTCCGCTTCGTAACGAATGAGGGCCAGAGTTTCGGCCTGAGGCAAGCCCTGTAACTGGACGATATACACGCTGCTTTCGCCGCGCAGGGAATAGCGGGTGGTCAGCAGGAATTTACTGGGATCGATCAATTCACGTAATTTATCGGCCAGTAACCGGTAGTCCGGCAAGGTTTCCAGGTTGTCAATGACAATCAGGCTGGGATGTGATTGCAGGTAAGCTTTCATGCCCAACCATTTTTCATGATCGGATTGGCGTTTCAAGCCCACCAACCCGAATTGTTCAATCAAGCGGTCCACTAACTCTGTGGGTGATAGTGCCGGTGGCGCCGGCAACGCCTCAATACTGCTGGGCAGGCGAAAAAAACGTTGACGGACACTGATCCAGGCGA
The DNA here is from genome assembly GCA_034429475.1 of Anaerolineae bacterium. GTDB lineage: Bacteria > Chloroflexota > Anaerolineae > B4-G1 > SLSP01 > JAKQHY01. The sequence goes on along the minus strand of DAOUGD010000191.1, from coordinate 66,041 downwards.
TATCCTGGAAACAGGCGCCATACGCCAGGTCGCGCGCGAGCGCATCGGCCAAGGATGTTTTGCCAATGCCGCCCATCCCCTCCAGGGTCAGAATCCAGGGGCCAGCCGGGTCTTCTACCCTGGCGCGCAATTGAGTCAATGCTTCCGTCACCCCAAAAAGGCGGGTATAGGTGGGCGGTTCCAGACGCGCTATACTCCGCTGTGCGTGAGACCGCCGCAGGGACATCTCCTGGTCCCAAATCACCTGCGCCAACTGAACGATGGCCGCGCGCTGCTGTTGATAGATGCTGTCCTCTGTTTGATTACGCCGATAGGCTACAGCTTGTGCCGTTTCCTGATCCAGGAAACGCCGTTGCAGTAAATCGCTGGCTTCTACATCTACTTGCTTCAACTGATCCAGTCCATCTATAAGAATCTGGTTCGTAGCAAGGCGCGGGGAGACTGTCAAAGCGCCCGACGCCGGACTGACAAGCACGAGGTCATTCAACAACCCACCGCGCGATTGACTGTGCCAGGCTTTGAGGGCTTGATGGATACGCTTGGGAAAATCCAGGGGCATAGTGGAAAAAGATTCGGTCATGACAATTCCTCAAAATAGTCCAAAGTCTTACAGTCTAGGTCAAAGATATCCACGCAATAGGTAGCCCAAGAGCCTACCGTCTGAATTGTATCATACTTAAGGCGCACGGAAAAGATCAGAAATCTACAGATTTGTGCGGAAACTGTCCGATCTTTTCCATCTGGATATAAGAGTCTCTCGGATTGTATAACGATTTACACAGATGAAACCCTATATACTAAAGTGTGGGATAAATGAAGCGTAGACTGGATGCAGATCTTAGTTGTACAATGTTAGAAAGAGGTGTAAAATTGAACCTGAAAGAAACTCCTCAAAAGTGTTCACTTATTTTGGTGGCAGACGGATTCGATGAAGTTGAAGTTATTATAATTTTGAGTACACTAAGACAAGCAGGGATTTGTGTAAAAAGCGTGGGGCTAACCAGTGGCCTTATCCATAGCATCCATGGAATTCTCTTGATGCCCGACTTTGCACTGACAGACCTGGAGCGTTTGGTAGATATTTCCTCGGTAGAACTGGTATTCCTACCCGGCAGAGAACGCCATCTAACAAAACTTGAGCCGGATCCGCGCGTCCATCGTCTGTTACGTCAGGTGGTGGCACAGCAAGGCTTTATTGCGAGCGAAGTGCAAGGGAAGCCCATATTGAAAGCTGCATTAGAATTCAATGCCGCCGCCGGACACAACAAGAGTGAGCAAATGCTTGTGCGTTACCCGTTGGAACAAACGATTGAACAGTTTGCGCAGAGTTTGGTGTATAGGTTAGAACGATCCGTCCAACTGTAAGGCTCTATTTGATTTGATAATACTACACCAGGAGGTAACCATGCATCCATTAAAATCAACCATCCCTGTATTTTTTAGAACCCTCATGATCTTCACGGTGTTATTTTTTTACCTACCTCTTCAGTCAGTCATGGCCCAAGCTCCCGATGACCGCAAGCCCATAGATATGATGCTCGTGGTGGACAACTCATGTAGCATGTTCCCGGCTGACAAAATCGTGCCCGGTTGCGAGGTCTGGGGCAACGACCCAGACTTTTTGCGCATTGCCGGCGTCAATCTGTTTGTCGCGCGCTTGGGGTTTGCCGAAGTTAACGAGCTAGAATATCAGGCCGGCGTCATCAGCCTTGGAAGAACGGCTACGTTAGTTGTGCCACTTCAGCCGGTCAGCGGCGCGCGCGATGCGATCTCTCGCTTAATTGACGATCCGGCCCCCGAGCTTGCCACCAATATGATAGAAGCCATTAAGATGGCCTATAAAGAACTCCGCACCTCAACCGCCCGTCGTGCCACGAATCTCCCCGCAGTGGTGCTGATGACGGATGGTCGCCCTTATCCAGAGGCCGGCCAAAGCGATGCGGAGATTGAACAATTGGTGAGCGCCAATCCTGATATTCCGTTCTTCATCATGTTGTTACAAGATCCAGATGATGTAGATTACGAGAAGTATGTCCGCTTTTGGGAGCAGATGCAGACGCGCTACGATCATATTTTCACGTATCGCATCACTGACCGCAACCAGATTGATAGCACGTACAACCGCATTATCGCTCAACTGCAAAACACCGTTCCTGAGGAGAGCGGTACGCTCGTGACTCCGGGGACTCCTTACCAATTCTTTGTCAGTAAATGCGTACAAGAGATTGTGATCACCGTGCAACACGAAACGGGTGAAAGCAAGGGAGGCATTACAGTCCAGGACCCCAAACTCAATACCGTTGAGCTGGATACCACGCCTGGTGTCAAACGCTTCCGAGGCGACGACAATCCGGTGGAGGTCATCTCCATTGGCGCGACGCGGTTGACTGATGATTTGAAAGGCGATATGTGGACCATTGAATCGGACAAACCGGTGAAAGTCCACCTGGACCGCCGCGGCGCCTATAGCATCCACTTTGAGTCGCCCGAAGTAAGCTTGACCGAGATTACCAATATCTATCTGGCAACCGAGCGTCAAACGCCCAGCCGCGAGTTCATCATACGCTTCACGCTTTCCAGTGATTGTTATGGCAGCGAATCGCAGCCGATTTGGGGGGATGTGATCGCCCCCGATGGACAGCAGGCTTCCTTACGAATTCCCGAAAGTCTAACCCCCGATGGCAGCGGCGGCTATGAAATCCGCTACGACTTTTCCAGCGAATACCCTGCCATTCTGGAAACACCCGGACGTTTTATCTTCATCTTGAATGCCGGGTCTGCTCTGGGCGAGGATGCTGGCGATGCGCGTATCCCCATTGCTACTGCCCGCTTGATTGTGGATGTGGGCCGCGCACCTTACATTACCGATATTACACCCTCTCCTCTAGTGTGCGGCGGCAGCGCCAGCTCTGAAGTAACAGTGAATGTCGCTGATTACGACTTGGCCGTGGCCGACACTATTCAGGTGCGCGTATTTGGCGGTGGTCAGGAAGTCCAATTGATGGCCACCTCGCCAGGCGTATTCAGCGGCGATCTTTCGGCGCTCTATACGGCCCTTTCATCCGGGGCGACCTGCGACTCCCGCACCGATACAACGTTGCGCTTGCGCCTGAGCGCACAACTCAAGGAAGGGTCTATGTCGCCGGTCGAGCGAAACGTGCCGGTACAGGTAGTGGCCGCCACCTGCACTCCGACTCCCACGCCCCTGCCGCCTACCCCCACACCCCTGCCGCCCACCCCTACCCCCTGTCCCGACCGTGATGGTGACGGCCTCAATGACTGCGGCGCGGACAATTGCCCGGATCAGCCCGGTATCCCGCAACTGCAAGGTTGTCCCTGGTGGCCGTATCTGGTTGGCGGAATTCTGGGACTGGGGTTGCTGGTCTTTATCATTTTGTATGGCATCCCCTGGCTGATTGTGCGTATTTCGCCGCCGCCCAAAGGCTACGTGTTAGTTTGTGGCCCTGGCAAGGAATCAAAGGGACCAGTATCTACCTATACTCTCGGAATATCGCACCGCCGGCGCAAAATCACTATAGGTGGCAATCGCAAAAAGGTGGATATTTATGTTAAGGGATTAAAACCGGTGGAATTTTATGTTGTCCGCGAAGGTGATGCGGTTAACCTCTTTGATGCTGAAAAGGGAATACGGAAAACAACCTTCCGTGATACTGTCAACGATGTAACTACCAGTATTAACGACATTAAACTGCGTGTTTGCCTCGATAAAACTAACCTGAAATGTTAACTTAACCTGTTCAACTTAGAAAGGAGTATGAGAGATGCCAAAACGAGTCTTAGCCATTGGAGTTGGCGGTTCTGGAAAGGCCGCACTGACTATTCTCAAAGAGCGACTGGAAGAAACCTACGGTCAGGTGCCGGAGAACGTGGTGTTGTTGTCGTTGGACACCGACGATTTGCGTGACGTGGATACATTTGCCGGCACGCAACTGGCAGGGCAAACCGATGACCGGGGCCGCGATCCTGAGTTCCGCCACGTCGTCAGCCGGGCCGGCGTGACAATGGACACCATTTTTGCTGATATGGCGGCCGGGCGCAGTCTGTCCTATATGAACTGGCTGGAAAAAGAGAAACTATCGCGTATTCTCGGCCCCTCAGAGAGAGACATTCGCGGCGGCGCGCAGCAGCGTCGTCCGGTGGGGCGTGTAGCCCTGTTCCAGCGCTGGGATAGCCCTATCTATTCCTCGATTGTCAGCGCCATTCGCCAAATGTATGGGGATGAATCAGAAGAAGAAAAGGCCGTGGATGCAACCAAAATCGAGCAAAGTAAACGTCAAATCTTCATCATAGGTTCTGTAGCCGGCGGCACGGGGTCAGGGTTTGTCGTAGATGTCGCCAACCTGGTCGGTCACGCCAAGCAGTCCAATGCCAAGTGGCAATCCTTGGATGTCTCGGCCATCGTCGTGCTGCCTGACGCCTTTAGCTCCTATACCACCATGATGAATGACCCAACGAACCTCAAGCCCAACACCTACGCTGCGCTGCGCGAGTTAGATCGCTTCGTACGCACCCACAGTAACATGTTGCCCTATATGGTGCGCTACGGCGATGATTTACGCTCGATTACGTGGAGTACCAACCAGCCAGTAGACCACATTTACCTGGTGGATACCACCTGTCCCAGCGCCGCCGGCGATATGGACTTGAGCGGCAACCCCATGCGCGGCGTCTTCCCCATCATCTCCGATTTCGTGATGGCGCACATTGATCAAACTCTGGGCGATGCGCTGGCCAGTATGCGCTCCAATGCCGGTTTGCACTATGATAAGGAGGAAGGGCACCAATACAGCAGTTTCAATGTCTATACCTACATCTTGCCTGTGGATGACATCATCGAGAGCTTCTCCTACCGCTTTTTGCAAGAGTTGCTGCGTCGCCAATATCTGCCTATCCCCGACAAAAAAGCCCAGGCGCAAGTTGAACTGGCGGCAGCCAAAGAGGTCGAGCGAGTGTTCGCCGACACGAATGTGGGGGGGCGCGTCAATCCCGGCGTGGTGCAGAAAGCGATTGTCGCTACGAAACGGGTAGACCCGGAAACGCCTGATATGAGCTGGTCCGGGTTGTTCAACATGATTGCGCTCTCCGAAGGCGCCTTTGCCGAAGACTACCAGACTATCCAGCAGTGGATGGATTATCTTTATGGCAGTTTGATTGCCACGAAAGACGGCGAGTATAAACAGGAAAGTTTTGACGACGGCTACACGCGCCTCATCAACTTCAGCGACCAATTCATGGATGATTGCCTGGGGCCGCAGTACGATCCCGACGATGAGGAAGCTCGCGAGGGGGGGCAGTGGGATGTCATCCTGGCGCGCTACCGTGATGCGCTGCGCTTGCGTTTCTCCGAGGCGCTGGACGCAGAACTGATGGATATTCTGAATCGCCGCGACCCGCGTTCCAAGATCTTGACCGAGGCGCAACTCCCTATGGCGCGCGCCGTGGTGGCGGCCTTGAAAGATCGCTTGGTCAGTTTCAAGGCCATCCTTGAAGAGGAATACCGCCGCTCTGAAACCGAAACCCGGCTGCGGCAGGCCGGCGAGGAATTACGTAACGCCATCGCCTGGATGCAGGACACCAAAGAGGATTCTGGGGGCATATTCCCCAAGAAATCCAAGCCGCGGCAGGCGCAAGATTCATATATCAGTTGGTTTAGCGAGAAGATGAACTTGCTGCTGCACCGCCGCATCTATCGCGTGGTGCTGGATGTGTTGAACGCGCTCGGCGCGGGCGAGATGGACCAGAGCGGGAATTTGAGCGTGATTGATCATGCGGCGCATGAATTGGAAAGCTGGCAGGCGACCTTACAGGATACCTCGAAGATTTTACAAGACTGGTCGCGTATCCACGAGAACAACCGCCGCGAAAAGCGCCAGATCAAGGTACGCCGCTACCTCACCAGCCCAGAATTTGAGGATCAGTTGTACCGGCAACCGGAACACGTCGAATTTGTCGCCATGCAGGTTTTGGGTGAGGTGCGCGGCGCGAAGGGTCTGACCTGGGAACGCAAAGATGACACCGTGCCCTTGGATTACAAAATGGTCAGTATGTGGGCGCAAGAGGCCAAAGGGCCGGAGGATATTGCCCGCAAATTCTTCGCCGGTTCCAAGGGGTTGTTCCAGGTGGTACGCGAAAATGTCTCCGTGGCCGACCGTATTGCCGTGGAATTCAAATCGCACGCCAGTTTTACCAATGTTGTGGGGCAGGTCAACGAGCCGTTCTTGCGCTACAATCCCTCAACCAACGGCAAATCTATGGGGCACGAGCGGTATATTTCTTTTAACATCGCCAAAGCCGCCACGGAAGAAGCGCGGGAATTCCTGGATCGTGCGCGGGGCATTCTGGGCGACCAGGGCCGCACGGTGGACGTCGCGGCTGAAAGTAGTGTAGCCTGTACTGTCGTCGAGGTAGCGCGCGGCGTCAAGTTGCGCGCGGTGGATCAGTTCATCGCCTGCGAAAACGATTATCGCGTCAAGCTGGATCGCGGTAAGGAAAGCATCCATCTTTTCCCAGAAGAACAGATTGTCACCGATTATGAAAACAAGATTGAGAAGTTAGGTGAACCGGACAACCGTATGCGCCCCTTGTCGCCCGAACTGGTCATTGCCATGGGAAATGAGGACAAATTGAAGGTCTTTACCCTGGCCTGTGCGTATGGCCTGATCAAAGAAGGGCTGTATTACGATAACGAAACTGGCGTCGAAACCACCGAGGTCTATCTCGACCTGAGCAAGCACGGCGGGCGATTGATGCCATTGAGCGAAAGCCGGCGTCTGCGTCAACTCGACAAGAACTTTGATGTTGCGCCGCCTGAGGGGCAAACTGCACGGCGTTATCTGAACGCCTTGCAAAACTTTGTCCTCAAGGCCACCCAAAAACCCGGCGTGCCAGATTCTATGATTACCACGTTGGTGGACACCTTGATCCGCCTGGGGGTTGACCTGGGACACATCCAAAATCCATTCTCTTTGACCTTGCGCACGATCAGCGAGGCGTTGCGGAATGTGACGGATGCGCTCGGCCCGGATACGGACACTGAATCCGACGATACGAAACGCCAGGCTCACAATGCCAAACGGCGCATCGAAAAACTCAAGGCCTTCTGTGATGGCCGCGTGGCCGAATTCAAAAGACAGGCCGCCACCCAACGGGTGTACGACTTGGCGACGGTGATGCATCTCATCCTCGACGCCGAGATCGCCCGGCTGACCGAAATCGCCCGGAAGGCAGGGTAAACGATGCCCGCCCGCCTTGAAGTTCGCAGATGGCTCCAGGTCTACTGTCCTGTTCATAGCGTCGCGCAGTCCGGCGATGGACAGTACGTGGCGGTGGGAACGGAAAACGGCGCCGCCATCTTCAACCTGGGCGGTCACCGCTTGAGCGCGTGGCCCGCCAATAGCGTTGAGATGCCGGTACATCAAATCCGCACGCCGCTCGACTTCACGCGCCTGGCCTTTGCCACCCGCCTGGGCGACATCCTGACTTGCGACCTGGAGCCATCCGCGAGCCGTTTCGACATCCAACCCCGCACCCTGCATCACACTGAAAACGGCGTCTACGCCCTGGACTTCGCGGCGGAGCGGGTCGTGTTGGGGCACTATGCCTTTGCCCTGACTGCGCTCAATCTGGAGGGCGATGTGGTGTGGCAGCAGCAAGACAGCGGCGAGGCGGCGCGCGGTTCCAACTGGTCGGTGAGCTTGACGGCGGATGGCAATACACTCTATGCCGGGAGCGCAAGCAGCGGCACGAACTGGCTGCTTGCGCTGGACGCCGGTAGCGGCATGGCGCTGCACCGCCGCGAGTGTGATGCCGCCGTGATGGCTGTTGCCGCGCTGGCCAACAACGCCGGCGTCGCTGCCCTCGCGCCAGATGAATATGGGACGACGCGCTTGACTGCGTATAGCGCGGACCTCAGTAAGGTGCTCTGGGAGCAAGGCTTCGACGGCCCGGCGACGTTGGCCGCCGACGCCGACGCGCCGCTACTCGCGGTGGGCGGCGGCTACGAAGGTCTCATCTCTATCGTGGACGCCGCTACCGGCGCAGTATTGGCCTCCGAAGCCTTGCGCGTGCTGGTCAACAGCCTTTCCCTGGCGCAAGGCCGCTTCGTGGCCGCCGCCACCCAGGATAACAGCGTTGCGTTGCTGCGCTATCTGCCGTGAGGATTTCACCGCAGAGGCGTGAAGATTTTGGGATTTGTAGATGTCAGATTTGGTGATTGAGATAGGTACATCACTCAATCTGACATCACCAAATCTTAGATTTTGAGGAGTTTCTATGAAATTTTACGACGGCGAAGTCATAACATTTAATACCGCCCGCTATCGCGTGCAGGGCGAGCGCCTGGGGCGCGGCGCGGTTTCGGATGTCTATCTGGCGCTGCTGGATGGGATAGAGAATGCGCGGGTGGTGCTCAAAGTCGTGCGCGATGATGCGGCCGACGATATGGGCAAAGCGGAAGCCCTGCAACGGGAAGCCGAGGTTCTCACGCAACTTAACCAGGCGGAAGATGACGGCTGGCGTCGCCTGGCCGACGCTACCTCGCGCTACCGTCGGGCGCAGGAAAGCGCATCCAAGCGGTGTATCATCGCCTTGCTGGACACCGGCGACATCGCGCCGGGGCAGCCCATGGTGGTGCAGGAGATCGCGCCGCCGGCTCTGGAACGCTTTGACGTGACCGCGCCCGCCGACGAACGCCGCGTCTTTGCCATTGCTCAGGCGATAGTAGACGTAATCGCGGTGGCGCACCGCGCCGGGATGTCGCTCAAAGACTTTGAGCCGGCCACCAAAGGTGATCGTTTCCGCGTGCAATGGCTGGACGAGACGCATCAGAACTTCACCTTCAAGATGATTGACTGGAACATCACCGGCGGGCCGGAATCAATGGCGCAGGACCTCTTCTTCTTTGGCGGACATCTCTACTACCTGCTGACCGGGCGTCATGTCCCACTGGATGCTGAAGGCCGTCCACCCGCGAACCTGGGCATGGGCAATCCTGCCTGGGAGAAGTTGACCGCCGGTAGCCAGCAAATCGTTGCCAAACTGCTCCACCGCGACGCAAAACGCCGTTATCCCCAGATCGAAGGACTGGCGGCTGACGTGGCCTGGTGGAACGACGTATTGGCGCAAATTGAGACCTCCGGCGTCTTCCGCCGTCTCGATGACCGCCTGTGGCAGGCCAAGCCAGCGGCCCGCTATGACCGCGTCCTGGCGATTGCCGATCTGGCGCTGCGCCTCAACCCCCCGGCCGACACGCGTCAATCCTTCGAGCAGTCGCGCAAACAGGCGCACGACGAACTGGACAAAGAAAATTGGTTGCCCATTGCCCAGGCGCTGGTGACGTTAGGCACGCGCGCTTACGAAAAGGCCGACCAGGAATTTGCGGCGCAGATTAGAATTTTGCCGGCGGAAAGTGAAGCCGCCCGGCTGGCACATATTTACCAGCAGTTAGCGAAAACTGGGCGATTACTTAAGGACCATTATCAAGGCGCCGACGAGCGCCGCACGCCCGAATGGGAAGCCCTGGAAACCCGCATGGTGAAGGCTATGGTTGAACGTCGCTGGCAGGATGCACAGATTGCGTTGGCAGAAGTGCATAGTTTGCGCTCAGGAAGTAATAACTGGGATCCTCTTAAGTATTTGGAAAACTGGATCGAAGGCGGTGTACGCTACACTCGTGATGTTGTTGTCATGTTGACCGAGGCTGAAAATCATGTAGATGAACTAACACCAGCTTGGTTGACGGTCGAAGATGAGAAAATTGTTGTTCATGCCAGGGCAGTGGCAGAGCTTGCAGAAGTGCAAAAACTGGCGACCGCTGAGCCAGAGTTTAAGGAACGGTCAGAATTGGAGAAGGCGCGGCAGGAACAGCGCAAAAACTTTCTGGAGCATTACAAGCAAGCTGATACATTTGTGAATCAAGGAGAAGTTGCATTACAGGAAGCGCGTAAAGCCGATGAGACGCAGATGGACTACGCCCAGGCAGCCGAGGCTTACCAAAACGCCCTGCAAAAATTCGCGGCTGCCGAGGAGCGTTTTGCGGCCATCTTGCGCGAAGACCCCACCCAGCGCCGGGCGCAACTTTTCGCGCGGCGTATGCAGGCCCGCCGCGAAGTGGCTGACGCGCTGCGCCAACAGGCGTTGGCGCTCCACGCCGCCCAGCAGGAAATCGTAACCGGACGGTATGATGCAGCCCTGGAACGGGCGCGCGCCGTCTTGCAACTGGCCCCCACCCGCGCCCAGGCCCGCGAGATGCAAGCCGAAGCCGAAGCCGGCGCCCGCTTGTTGGGACAGGCGCGCAGTTACCGGCAAAACGCCGAGACCTATCTGAATAACGAGGAATTCGAGCAGGCCCTTGAGCAGTTGCAACGTTTTGCCGACTGGGACCGGCGCGCCTTACGCGACCTGGCCGGCGGGCAGATGTTGCCCGACGCGGTTGGAGCGCGCCCCTTCCACCTGCAAACTGAGCTGCGCAGCGAGGCGGGGACGCTACAACAGCAGATTGAAATCACCCGCGATGCGGCCCGCAACATCCAGCGCGCCTGGGATGAGGGCGATTACGCCGAGGTGGTCAGTCTGTGCGAAGCGCTGCAAGCGCGCTACCCCCTGACGTCCGGGTTGCGCCAGAAATATGAAGAGGCCCGACGCCGTGTGGCGAACCGCTTGAGTGCGGCGGCGTTGCTGGCTCAACCGCAGAATTTTGATGATCTGCGCAAGGTGCTGGACGATTTGCGCGATGATCCGGGCCGCGCTGCACAGGAATCGCGCAACCGGGCGGCCGAACAGTGGCAGGTTTTGTGCCAGGCTTTGGCTCAGGATGATCTGGGGCAACTTGGCGCGCGCCTCCGCGAGGGCGCGCAGCGCTTCCCGCAGAGCGAGGCCGTATTCAGCGGAATGAACGCGCTGGTAGAGCGAGCTATGGCGGTGGCGCAGCGCTTACAAGGCGAGGGTCGCCCCTACTGGCTGACCCTGGCCGACCGACAAGAGACGTTGGCGCGCCTCACTGAGGACTTGAGCGCGCTCGCCGGGTCCCAGAGTTGGACAGAGCTACGCCAGCGTGAAACGAAGTGGCGCGCAGCCCTGCTGACACACCTGGAAGACTTTATCCAGGGAGAATTGGAACGACTTGAAAAACGCGCGCAGGCCCGCGAGTTCCGCCCTGCCCTGGAAGAGCTTGACGCGCTGTGGGATGGCATCCCGCAAGCGTTGCGCGATGGGCTATCGGCCGCGGTTCAAGATCCGCTGCGCAGCCTGCGCGAGGCGCTGCGCGCGCGCCTGGCAGCCGATCGGAACCTGAGCGCGCTCGTCAAACGGCTGGCAGAATCCTCTGAGTATAGCTTCCAGGCCGCCGCGCAGGAAAGCAAAGCCATCGCCTTCCTGGCGCACGCCGCCGTAACCACCAACGACCTGGCTGCCGCCCGCGCCGAATTGGAACGCGCGGCCACGATGGAACTCACCGCCGCGTTACAGCCGGTGAACGACCTGGAACCCGAAGCCGGTCGGAAAAATTACGCGCAGGTCATCCACATTAGCCGCGACCTGGCCGATACGCCCCTGGATGGCTTGGCGCAGGCCGCCCCCCTCCGCACGAAAACCTTGCGCGAGAGCTTGAAGACCGCTGAGCGCGCCGCTGTGCAGGGTCTGCACCGCGCCTTGCAAGAGGCGGTGAACACGCAAAAGCAACATCCCACCGCCGATCCGCAGCGGGTATTGGCGCTTTATTACCAGGCGTGGTGGCAAAAAACCATCGCGCTGGAATTGCCTTCCCCGGAAATGCGGGCGGCGCTGGAATTGCCGAAAACTATCCTGGCCGCCGCCGCCGAACAACTGCTGATACTTCACGATATGAGTGGGTTCCGCGAACCGGAACTGTTGTTGACGCGCGCCGAAGCGCTCAATAACGCTTTGGGCAGCCTGCCGCTGGACAAAGTGCCTTTCTTGCCGGAGAAAATGCATCCCGCCGATATTGGAACGGGCTGGCGCATTGCCGACGGCGCTTTGAACGCGCTCAAGGAGCAGGTAAGCCTATTTAAGAAACTGCTTGAGGCGGCGGGTCAAGTTAAACTCCAGACGCCGCAGGCCATGCCGGTTGCCGCGCCAGTGGCGACGGAAGCGCCCGACGCGACCAGCGCACTAGAGTCTCTCCCGTCCGCGCCGGTCTACCGTTACGATGCCGAGCAAGTTCGCGCGCTCCAAACCCTGACCCGCGACATCCAACAAACGGTCAAACGGCTGCGCGACTTGTGGCAGGCGCTCGAACTGCTCTGGAACGACCGCGCGGGGTTGGCGCAGGTGGGCAAAGAGGCCGGAACTCATTACACGGTGGCGACGCAATTGGGCGAGGCGCAACGGCTCCGCACCAGCCAGGCGATGCAAGGGTTGGCGCTGCTTTACAAAGAATTGGAAAACAGTGGGATGCTCAAGAGCCTGGACGAGAATGCCTCTTCCCTGTTGGCGCTGCCGCGTCAGGCTTTGCAGATTAACTATGAGGCCCTGCAACAAGAGCTGATTGCCGCCCTGGGCCGCCAGATTGCGGGCATCCTGGCGCTGCCCGACGCCGTGCCGCAGTTGCAACAACAGATTTTGACCGTGCCGCAATCGCGCTGGCTGGCCGAAAAAGCCTACCAGGCCATCCGCCAGGGCGTGGACGAGCAGGCGAACCAGGCCGAGGCCGAGGGCCGCCGCGACACGGCTAGCCGGCTGTGGGAGATCGTGCAAGAGGCCACGGAACCGTGGGCGACTGAGGGCCAATCTGCGCCCAAAAAGAAACCATCCCCGAACAAGCCCAAACCGGCGCAAACGAAGACGGCCGCCCCCGCCGTCGAACCTGTGACTCGTCCAATCGCCGCGCCGGCCAACAAATCTGGCGCCACCCGTCCGACACTGCGACAGGCGCCGCCAAAGAGGTAACGACTATGAGTGAACGCTTAACCCTTAGAAATTCCGTGCCGTCCGAAGTGGGCGAACTGTGGGCGCAATTGCACGCTGAGGCGATGGAGAACTGCGTTGCCCTCAAGCCTCAGACCAGCCGCCGCGCGTTATTCTTCGTCATTGCGGTTTCTATTTTGGTAATGGCAGCGGCTCTCTTTAGCGCAAATGAATTCTACTTCAAGCCGCAAGAAGCAACGCGGGTGGCGAACGCCACGGCGCAAGCGCTGGCCCTGGATGCCAACTCACGGGCTACAGCTACCGCGCTGGCCGCCACCGCAACATCGGAAGCGATGCAGGGGAAATCCGCGCTGGATGCTACTGCAACCGCACAAGCCGCTACCGCCACGTTTGAGGCGCAGCAAGGACAGGCTGCGCTGGCAGGCACCGCCACCGCGCAGGCCGCTACGGCGACGGCGCAGGCGCAGGCCAGTTACGCTACGGCGACGGCAGAAGCGGAGAATCTGCGATGCAGTAATCCCAATTTGTACACACTGGAGGTTGCTGCGGAGCCTAACATATCGCCTCAACCGGGGACTACCTGGATTACAGATGATCGCTGGCCTTCCGTCCACGCGGATTGGGTAGTGACGAACACCAGCACGTGCGAGTGGCGGAGTGTGCAACTTAAGACACTGGCGGGGGAAACGGCGGATGTCAAGTTGTTCCGAGATGGTGAGGAACTGACTGCAATAACCCCCGAAACGTCCGTCACTGTGGTGTTACGTTTTCCGCGATACCCCGCGCCATCCCAAGGGGAATGGATTCTGGTGGTCAATGGCCTGACTCTGTTTGATCTACCACATTTGCGATTGGATTTGGGGGACCAGCAATGGATTGTGGCCGTGACGCCAACTCCCACACCCACACCCACACCGACAGCTACGCCTACGCCAGAGCCGCCAACCCCGGTTCCGCAACCACCAACACCATGTCCTACTAAGTGCGACAAAATCCCAGATCCGAATTGTACACCTCAGCCTGGTGGTGATCCATGCGGTCAAATAGACGGTAATTGCCGTCCCGTTTGTCCTTAACCTCAAAAGAGGACTTCATTATCACAATACAATCTTCAATCAAATATTTAAGGAGCTGATTTGATGAAAAACAAAAACTTTCTACTGGCGAGCATTTTCTGTGCTTTGGTATTAGGATCGGTATTTCCTAATATAGTTGAAGTAAACAAGGGATACGCGTTATCTGCGCAGACACCAACATGGGTTTCTTTGCCATCGTTGCCTCAAATTACGGGAGATGGTGCTGCATTTGTACTGAAGGAAGTGCTTTACTATGGGGGGGGATGGGCAGGTGGTTTGAATCAACTGACTTCTCAAACATACGCCTTATCATTAACGCCATTAGAAAAAACATGGAATGTTTCGACCGATATGCCTGACCCTGCGCGTTTTGGCGCTGCTGTAGCCACTACGGGCGAACGAGCTTATGTATTAGGTGGATATGGCGGAACGTATCTAGCTCGTGTAGATTCCTTTGATGGGAGCGAATGGCGTCAGGAAAGAGATCTGAACATTGCTGTGTGGTCACCGGCTGTGGTTGTGGTTCAAGATCGACTATATGTTGCTGGAGGAGAAATTGCGGCTAGCAATAGGGTAAACCAAGTGTGGTCAGCGTCACTTTCAAGTGACGGCAGTCTTGGCAACTGGCGGCAAGAAAGCGATTTGCCATTAGGATTAATTACCCGCTTGGCCACTTCTGGGAAATGTATATATGCTGTTGGGGGGAAGGATAGCAGTGGTAACCGGCATACTGAAGTTTACAAAACAATATTGACCGATGATGGACAGGTAACAACTTGGTCCTTGACAAACACTTTACCTCGCCCCCTCGCCCTCCACGATGTCGCCATTGACCAAAACACCCTCTACGTCCTGGGCGGCGAGACCGCTGACGGCGCACTGAACGATCAGGTCTACAGCATCGGCATCAATCCTGACACCTGCGATTTGGTAGGCGAGTGGGAATCTTCACCGCTGCCCGGCGGGGGAAACCGGCGGCTTTCTGTCGCTTCGCGCTTTGGCGAGCTTTATGTACTCGGTGGGCAAACGGCTGAGGGGTACACCAACGCGGTCTGGAAAGGCGCCCTGCCTGTTCCCGCCGCCTCCCTCACCCTCCGCAAATCCGCCGCCCTGACCGGCGACTTCGCCTACGGCAAGCCACTCACCTACACCCTTAGCTACGCCAATCCCTGGATTCATCCCGATGGGCAAACCGGCGTAGTCATCACGGATAGCATCCCTGCTGGCACAACCTTTGAGTCCTGTTCGGCGGATTGTGAATATATTCAAGCCACCGATACCTTAAGTTGGTCTATTGGCTCGCTGGCTAAAAATGCCCAGGGCGAAGTGACATTTACGGTGCGGGTGGATTCGCCCCCTGCCCCGGCCTGGGATTTCACAAGCGCCGCTACTTATAAGCCGGAGCTGACCGGAACGATGAGTATCATACTCAGCTCTGAAATGACCTACCGCGTCACCTATACCCCCTCCACGCCCGTGACAGATGGCTTGCTCATTGCTACCACACTGCCGGCGCACTTGTTCCCTAAGGCCGGGGGCATTTTTTCTGAAGCCCCTGAGACAGAAATCGCTTTTCGCCGGTCGTCGGGGGAAGTGTTGTGGCGCGTGCCCGGCGTCATTACTGAATCGGCTTCGGTCAATGTCTCTCTCTGTGTCTTGACGCCGTTTAGCACGACAGAGGTTTTGACCTACACGACGTTGTTCCAGGATGTTTTCACGCAGAAGCCGCCCCATGTCTATACTCAAACCATTTCCACAGAACAAACAAGGACTATTGCACCTAGCTGCACGTTGACCGACACTCAACACCCATGGTCGGCGACAGTTTTTCCCATCTATCCAACGCAAATTGTCACCAACCAGGCGTGGATTTATAGCAACGAATTAGGTTTCTGGAAACCCAGCGAAGAAACCGTTGTCACCCGCTACTGGCCGGTCAAGATATTTTTACCATTGACGTTACGACAGTTCAGTAAGTAGCGAATAACGCCTGACGTTTGACGTTTGACGTTTCACGCATCACGTTTCAGGAGGATGAATGTCTCAACTACCCTATCTTTTACAACAAGCCGAACAGGCGATGACCGAAGGCGACTGGGAAAAGGCGCAGCAACTGTATCAACAGGCGCGCGACCTGGACGCCAATAATCCCAAAGCCGACCAGGGGCTGCGCCTGGCGCAGCGCGCGGTTGAAAAAGAGGCCGAAATCAAAGAACGCCTGGCCGACGCCGACGCGCTGATGGCGCAGGGCGACTATCGCGGCGCGGCGGATGAGTACATCGCCATCACCGACTTCGCTGTGGCGACGCCCCGGATTCTCAAGTTTCACTCGCAACTGGAGCAGAAGCGCAACCAGGCGCTTGACCTCCACAACTGGCAGACGCGGGCAAAGAACACCCAGGCCGAAATTCGCAAAGCCCACGCGCAGAACGATTGGGAAACCGCCGCCAAAGTCGCCGAGGATATGCTGCGGCAGTTGCCCCAGGAACCGGTCTACCAACCGCTGCGGAGCGAATTGGAAAATGCGCGAGCGAACGCGCTGAGCCAGGGCGACCATCAAGCCCTGCTACGCAAAGCCGAAGAGGCCCTCCGCGCGCGGGAGTTCGAACAGGGTATCATGTTGTTGGAAAACATCCCTCAGAACTCCCCCTCGTACTCCGATGCGCAAAAGTGGCTGCGCCAGGCTCGTAGCTATCTGGACACCCAGAAACGTGATCTCCAGGCGATTGAGACCGCGATTGCTGAGACCCGTTGGACCGATGCGCTGGCGCAGTTGGAACAGTGGCGCGGTCGGTATCAGGAGGTGCCGCTATGGCAGCAACTTTACCTCCAGGCCGGTATGGCGTATGGCCGGATGTTGTTGGAGACTGGCCGCCAGCACAACCAGCAACGGGCTTTCGACCAGGCCGGCCGGCAGTTCGAAAGCGCGCAGAAGGCCTTTGAGGAAGTGCTCAAGATTTACCCCACCCATCTGGATGCCGCCGGTTTGCGCGACGAGAGTGTGGACCTGGTTTCTATCACCGCACAACAGAAGCAAGCGCGTCTGGATTGGGATGAGGGCCGCCGCGACGAAGCGGCGCAGTCCTTGAAATCGGCGCAACAACGCCTGACGCACGCCAAATCCGAGGGGCGCGATTACACCGCCGTCGGCGCGGTGGTGGAGACGATGCACAACACCGTCACCGCGGAAATCCGCCGCATTGAAGAGGACGCCGCCCGCCTGCGCAACGCCGAAAGTCTGTGGGAGCGCAATGACCTGAGCAAGGCCAGAGCGCTGTTTGAGGAAACGCTGGGCGCGCTGCTGCCGGAACACCAGCGGCAGGCTGCCGAAGGGCTGCGCCGCGTCGAGGCCAAAATCGAGAAATTCAACGGGTTGATGGGCCGGGGCAAAGCCGCGGACGACGATGTCTTCGTGGCGGTGCGGGCTTACCAGGAAGCGCGCGAAGTCTGGGCCGCCGGGCCTGGGGTGACGGAGGCATTGGAAAGCAAGTTGGTGCAGGCGTGCGAGAGCGCCTTCAATGCCGGGCGGCTCGCGGAAGCCGCCGGTTATGGCAATGAAGCCTTGGGATTGAACCCCGATAACCGCGCGGCCAGAACGTGTGTGGAGAAATGCGGCGCGAAACCCAAAGCAGAGGCCACTCTCGCGCAAGTGCGGAAAGACTGGGCAGAACTGCAACAACAGGCCACCCTCCAGGCCGGCGCGCTCGATCCGCTGTTGCAAGACCTGCAAGCGACCTTACGCCAGGTCGCCGAATGGCCCGACCTGCGCGCCGGGTTGGAGTCGCTGCATAACGAGCTACGCGCCGCGCGCGAAGCCTGGCAGGACTACGAAACAGCGCACACTCGCGCCGAACAGAGCCGCGACAAAGGCGAATGGGGGGCGGCCGTAGCCACCCTGAAACAGGCCGTGGAAGCAATGGGGAGTTCGGCGCCGTCCGGCGCGCGCCGCCAATTGCACGAATGGGAAGCGCTGGCGCGGGAATTGGAGGCGGTACGCAGCACCGCCTTGGCCGCGCTGGAACAAGCGCAGGTTGCCTACGCCGCCGCCGCGGATGGCGCGACGCCGGTGGAAATTGCCGATGCGTTGGACGACGCCGCGCTCCGGCACGTGGAGCCGGCGCGCAAGCGCTTAGAAGAGGTCGAAACCCAGGCCACTGACGCGGGCGGGTTATTGCCCGCCGATCTGAGCACACTGCAAAAACAACTCAAGGACCTGGATGAGCGGGCGACGGCTGCGGCCGACGCGGCCCGAAACCTCGCGGCCTCTGACGGCCTGCTCAAGATTCAGGAAGTGATCAAAATGCGTGGCAGCGACCCCACCCTGGAGGCTGTCCACGCGCAGTTGGAGGAGAAGGCGCGCGAAAAGATCAACAGCACCAAACTCGAAGCCCAGACCGCCATCCAATCCGGCGACCTCACCGAGGCGGAGGAAAAGTTGCGTCTGGTGCGCGAACTCGATCCGAGTGATACGGAGACGGCCAAACTCTACGCAGAAATTCGCCAGCGGCGTATGCTGGAAGAAAAGCTGCGCGCGATAGAACGCGAAGCTGAAGGCCAGCAAGCCAGCAGCCCGATGGACGCGATGCGCACCTGGCGCCGGGGTCTTAACACGCTCTTGGAGCCGGATGTAGATCTGCCGAAGCAAGTACGCGAGATTCTCAATGGACTAACGACGATGGGGGATCGCGAAGATGGTCTGGCCTTCGGTCAAACGGATAACTGGCAGACGGCGCAAGAGCAATTGGCTGCGTTGGGCACTCTACGTCAGGAAAGCTGGGCAGCCGGACGCGCACAGGCTCTGGCAGACCAATGGGCGCGACTGGCGCGCGACAATGCCCTGCGCGGCGTGGTAGCGTCGGCGGCGCAACTGGGCAACCTCATTGATGCTTATCGCGCGGCGGCTACGTATATCAAACTTCACCCCACCGACGCCACCGCCATCCAACAGTTGACCGAACGCACCGAAGCGCTTATCCACCGAGCCAACGAAGCCGCCAACAAGCGTGTGCAGCGCGCCGAAACTGCCCTGAATGCCGGTGAATATCAAGCCGCATTGCATAACCTGCAGGATATTGAACGGGAGTTCTATCACCAGATTGACCAGGAATTCCCAGGGCTATTGGAAGGTCAGGATGAAGTACGCAAAATACAAAGCGCCATTGCCGAACTTCAGGAAAAAGCGCAAAAACTCCAGGGGCTTGATGGGAAAGCGCGTCCAGAGATTGAGAAGGCACGCCAGGCCTATCTGGACAACGAGTGGGCCGCCGCCGAGAAAGCACTGGAAACCCTACCGGCTTTGAAGGAATTGCCCGACCTGGAGGCTGAGGTGCGCAAATTGCGTGAGCAAATCGCCAACGCGCGCATCGAGGCCACGCGCAAAACCCTGGATGACGTGATGAGCCAGATCGAAACGGGCCGGCACCTGGCGCGCACGGTAGAGGAATTGAATGACTATCTTGACCGGCTGGAAAAACTCCAGAAGGAAATCAACCTGCAAGTGTTGGACGTAGACAAGCGCAACAGCTATTTCCAAGTCTTGAGCGACGTGCGCAAACAGCGCGAAGATTGGGCCGCCGGCGCCGTCTGGGAAGAGCAAATCGAAGATTGCCGGCAGCGACAGGATTATGCCGGCGCATTGCGCGCCGTCAACGAGACCCTGAAAACTCTGCGCGAAGGTCACAAACGCCCGCGCCTGGAAATGCTCCGAGATGAACTGGAGAAGCTGGCTGCCGATCAACAAGAGCGGGATGCTGCCCTGAAAGACGGGCAGGCTGCCCTGGATGAACAGCGGTATGCCGACGCGCGCGTGCTCTTTGAAAGGGCCGCCCGCCTGGGCGCGGCTGAAGCGGGGGAGTTGTTGCGCGCCGCGCGCGCGGGGGCCAAACTGCAAAGCGCCCAGCGTTGGTGGGATGAAGAGCGCCAGGCTGATAACGCCTTGCTGGATCTAACCGATCTGGCGCGTTTTGCCGAAAACAACCGGTATGCCGAGAGCGTCGCCGAGGAAGCCGGCTACCTGCGCCAACGTATCGAGAAGGCCCAAGAGGGCATGATCGGAATGCAACGCGCGCTGGCCGAAGCCCAACAGTGGCTAACCAACAAGCAATTCAAAGAAGCCCAGGACATCGTGCAGAAGATTCTGGAAAGCGACCCGGCTTCCAAAGAAGCCCTGGCGTTGCAAACGCAAATTCGTGAGCAACGCATCACCCAGGAAATGCTGGAGAAGGCCCACACGGCGCAACAGACCGGTAAATACAAAGAAGCGCTGCAACTGGTGGAAACTGTGCTTGAGAAACGCCCGGATGATCCCGAAGCGCGCCTGCTCAAGCGGCAGGTAGAGGCCGTGATCAACGCGGATAAGACTTTCCTCCAGGTGGAGACGCTGGCCAAGCAAATGCGCTTCAAAGAATCGCGCGAACTCCTGACCGAACTTTCACGCCAGGATGCCGATCCGGAAAAATTGCGCCAGGTGCAGCAATTGGTGGACGAGTTGGAGAAAGAGCAGTGGACGCGGGTAGTGCATCCTATCCAGGAACTCTACCGCGATGGTGAGTATCCCGAAGCGTGGAATCGCTGCAAACAGGCCACCGGACGCACCGCCGCGCCGGAGCTGTTGGATGAACTCCAAACGCTGCAAGCTTTGATCGTCAACCGGTGGGCCGAAAAGCAGGCGCAAACCGCGCGGGGTCAGTTGCAAAAACGCATGGAACAGGAGCAACTGCGCGACCTCGAGGCGCAGTTGAAACCCTTCCTGATCCTGGACCCGCCGCCGGAGGGCCATTGGGTGCGGCAGTTTGAGGACCTGCTGCGCGAAACGCGCACCCGCCGTTTGCGCTTGCGATTGGAAGAAGCGCGCGAGCGCTTTGAGAGTTGGCGGCAAGAGGGGCTGCGCGGCGCGCCGCAGGCGGCGTTGGATGTCGTCAAAGCCGTCCAGGAAGAAGCCGAAGCGCTGGGCGTGCAGGTGGAGTTCGACATCACACTGGATGCTGCGTCGCTGGCAGCCGAAATTCACGAAGCCCACCAGGGCGCTATCCGCGACCGACTGGCACAGGACTATGACCAAAAGATGGCCGCCGCGCGCGCCCTACAGAGTCAACTTGAGGACGCCGAGTACATCGCGCAAAAATCACCGGGCCGGATGGACCTGGAACGTCTCGAAGAAGCCGTCAAAGAAGTCTTCCTGGTCAAAGGCTACGAAAACGATGGCCCGGCGCGGGAACTGGCGACCTGGGCGCGGAATGCGCTGGACGTTCTCGAACGCACTCAGGGCGCGATGAAACGCGCCCGCGACCTAGCCGGGAACAAACGCTTCCGCGACGCGGAAATTGAGTTGCGCGGCGCCGGCGTCTCGCCATTGCTCAAGGCTGCGTTTGAACGGCAACGGGATATCATCAGCGCCCTCGCTCGCGCGGAAATCCATCAGAATAACGAAGCCTGGGACCTGGCTTTACAGGAATATCGCCGAGTCGTTGCGCTGGATGCCAACTTTGAGCCGGCGCCGGACAAGGATATGGAGCGCTGCTATCAACGGCTGCGCGAGCGCGTGGTGGCTGAAGTGACGGACTTCCTCAATCAGACCCCGCCGGACACCGTTGGCGCGCGCGCGCGGTTGACCCAGGCCGAAACCGCTGGTTGGATCACCCCGTTGGTCAGCCGCGATTACGACCGGCTGCGCAACTGGCTCTCTAGCCAGGAATACGTGGCGCAGGCTGCCGCGCTCTTGCAAACACCGGAGGGCAATCTGGCGGAGGCCAAGCAAGCGTTGGCAGAGGCCGAGCGGCTGCGCCCTGGCGATCAGCCGGATACCCCAATTCGGCAGTGGGTGGCCTTGTTGGAAGCGTTGGAAGCCTGGGAGGCGTATCAACAACGCCCTTCCCTCCTGGCTCGCGCGTTGGACGTCTTCAAAGCTCTGCCGCCGGAAATAGCCAAATTAGGGCGCGCGCAGATCTTGCGGCATACGCTGGAAGAGAAAGCCGAACAACTGCGACTCCAAAAGGAAAAAGAGGCGGCGGAGGCGCAGCGTCAAGAAGCGGAAGCGGCCGAAAGTCGCCAGTTGTTGGATAAACTGAAGCGAGAGATTGGCACCTTCCTGGGGACGCCCAAAGACTATGCAGGCGCGGTGCAAACGCTGGAACACGCTTCGCCCCAGATCACCCGCGAGGCGGCCTTTACCGAACAGTGTCTGCGGGTCAGAGACGATCTCAGAATGACGATGGAAGGCGCCATCAAAGAACTCAAGTATGCCCAGGCGTTGGAGTTCGCCGACATTCTCAAGCAGACGCCACAGTTGGATCAAGACACCCGGGATTGGGCAGCCGGCTTGCCCGGCGCGCAGACCGCGGCGTTCAACGCGCAATTACAAAAAGCCGAGACTGCGCTGCAACGCCTCGACGAACAGGGTGTACACTCCGCGCTGGCGGATGCGGCCCAGATTATCGCGCCGGAGGCGGACCGCCAGGGGCGCATGGCTGACCTGCGCGCGCGGTTGCAAAACGCCAAGCTGGATATCGCCATCGGCGACGCGGAGAAAGCGCTGGTCGCGTATGATACCGCCGGCGCCACGACTGCGCTGGAGAAAGCGATCAGGATTGCCGCGCCGCGCACGGATAAGCGGCTGGACGATTTGGCGGAACGTATCCAAGTGCGGAGCGCATTGCTGAATGATATTCACAACGACTTGGGTGAGCTACACAAGGAGATGGGTGCGAAACAATGGACGGTCGCTGTCACGCGGATCTTAAGAGTGCGCGGCGAGGCGCCCGACTACCCGCGCGTGCAGAGCGCTACCAAAGATTTACAAGATCGGTTGAAGACGTATGCCGAAGTACAGCGCAAGGCTGGCGAGTTTACACACGGATTGGAATTGTGTGACCTGGCGTTGCGTTTAGACCCGCGCGACGACATCCGTGCCTTGCAGCAACAAATCCGTGAAGAACAGGAAGCCGCCCTGATCAAGATACGGCAGCAAATTCAGGCCGGGTTAGATACATGGCGGTTGAGCGCGTTGCCAGGGCTGTTCACGCAAGGCTTCAAAATCGCGCCGGCGGATGTGGATTTGCTCAACCTCAGGGAACGATTTGAAACCGTTGAAGCTCTATTGCCTGACTTGCGTCATGCAATGAATCAGGGGTGGGATGCGCTACTCAGCCGCGACTATCCCACTGCTATCGCGGCCTACAACCAGGCGTTAACGCTTGCGCCGCACTTCAATGAGGCGCAGCTCTGGCGCGACTATACCCAGGCGATACGCGAGGCTGCGCGGCGTGTTCAGGATGATGCTGCTTTTGACCGCGCGGTCCGGCACTTGCGTGATGCAGAGGGGGTGGTGCATGTAGCAACCGACCAGGCTCTGCCGGATGTTTTAGGCAGTGATGTACACTTGAAAGAGCGCCGCCGTCATGCAGTGTACAACGCCTGGCTGTTGCGGCAATCAGCACTGCGGATGGCGGCTTTTTACAAGGCGACCGACTACTATTTTGAACAACAAGATACAGATACAATGAATAAGTTCTACGACAGAATCGCCGATGAAACGGAGCGCTTTCAGGAAGTGCATCGTAAACCGTTGACGCCGCCGGAAACTTTCCCCGCGACCGGCAAGGCTGATGACCCCTTGCCGGCAGATGCTACCCTACCGACTCACCCGGCGAGCGCGCAACCGACGAGCAGCGTGCACAACGAGCCGCCGCTGCGCCGCGAACCAGCGACGCCCGCATCGCCATCGCCTGAACCGGTCAAAGCTACCAGGCCAGGGGTGAAGCCTTCAGAGCCGGAGTCGCCAGAACAGCCAACAGATGCCAGCGCACAATCAACGCTGCGGGACACCCCCAAGGCGGACATTCCGACGCCAACGGCTGCCCCCCGGCCAGAACCGCCCTCCAAGGCGGAAACGACTGTGCCATCCGGCAAACCAGGTATGCGCAGCACACAGGCTGCCCCCGCGCCTGAACTACAACCGGAAGCGCCTCATGACACAGCGACGCCTGGGACGCCCGTTAGCCCAAGCAAACCGAAACTTGATAGTACACAGACAGTGCCATCACGGGAACCCGTGTCCCCAACTACACCCACGCCGGAACCGCAACCCTCAACGGGCGCCGAGGCGGAGACGACTACGAGCATTTTTGGCGCGGGGTGGTGGGCCAATAGCGACAACTATGGCGACGAGGATACAAACTCATAATTACATCAGACTGATTAAACGATGGGAAGCTTTTTGGAGGAGAGATGACACCCCTGCAAGATGAACGCAAACGTAGAACACAAACCGTTGAGTTGAATAATTCAATCAAAGACGCTCAACATGCCCTGGAAAATGACAATTTTCCGGCGGCGGAGGAGAAATTCAAGCGGGCGATGGAACTGGAACGCGCACTAGACATTGAGGAGTCTCAAAGTAGCGCACGGGTAGGCCTGATTGAAACCCGGTATAGAGCTGGCGTCAATGCAGAAGAGCGCCGGCATTTGCGGGAAGCGCGCAATCACTACCGCGATGTTTTAGGCCTCGATCCAGATCACAGCCAGGCGCGGGTACGACGAGACGCCGTCACACGCCAAATGACCCTGCGGACCATCGCCATCGGCGTTGTGAGCTTGATCATTCTGGCTGTCGTGCTGGCGCAGTTGAACAACTTCATCGCCTGGCCGACGAGTGTGTGCGATATGTCGGGGGATGTACTCTGCACACCCACCCCAACGTTTACCCTGACGCCGACGCCCACCTTCACGCCTACGCCTACCCCAACTCACACACCTACGGCTACTCCCACCGCCACCCCGACTCACACACCCACGCCCACTCTCACACCAACCCCAACGAACACACCCACGCCCACGCCGATGATCGCGGTTGGCGAAGCCGGTTATCCGAATGTCTATGAGGAACCCAACAAGAACAAACTGTTAGGCACGTTGACGCGCGGGCAGAAGGTCTACGTCTGCGCCAAATATGGCGACTACTATCTCATCGCGTTGGATTACTGCCATCTGGTCGCCCCGTATGGCTGGGTCCCTAAGAGCCATATGAAATTACTGTTCTTCGAAGAAAATTTCCCGATCGATCTCACGACGCCGACGCCGGAGGGATAGGCTATGCAACCGATTCTCTATGCTATCCTGTCTGACATTCACGCTAACTACCCCGCGCTCAAAGCAGTGGAGGCGGATGCTGTGAACGTGGCGCGCGCGCTTGATGCGCGCAGCCTGCACTTCGTGGTGCTGGGGGACGTGGTGGATTACGGCCCCCAGCCCAACGAGTGTATGGCGTGGGTGGAAC
Organism: Anaerolineae bacterium; assembly: GCA_034429475.1. GTDB lineage: Bacteria > Chloroflexota > Anaerolineae > B4-G1 > SLSP01 > JAKQHY01. The sequence continues at coordinate 40,790 of DAOUGD010000191.1, read as the reverse complement.
AGCACGCGGAAGTCGTCATTCAAGGCAATCACGATATGGAAGTGATGGAATCGGCCTATAAGCCGCCGCGCACCATCAGCTCTGAATACTGGCCGATTACCATTTGGACCCGCGCGGTGCTATCACGGGAGCACCGTGAACGGATTCACGCGTGGCAGCCGGGACTTTGTCACCTGAACGGCAAGCTTCCGGCAGAATTGGAAAACTTTATGCTTTTTCATAGCTCATTGAAGTACGGTCACCATGGCAATATCAGAACCTCACAAGATGCGTGGGAGAACCTGGATTTTATCAAGGATGGCATCACCTACGGACTATTCGGACACACGCACGTCCAGGGATATTTCGTAAATAGTCTACCTTTGTGGGAACAACACAAGAAGGATACCACCCTACACCTGGTATGTCCTGAGAACAGACCTCAGCAGCAAAGAAGTGGAACGAGCAAGTGGAAGCCGGCCTATCTGGAATCCGTGTCGGAAACCAAAGCGACTGGTTGTACACCCTGGGACGCGCTACCTCCGCACCCGACCCTGTTCAACCCCGGCGCCGTGGGCCAGCCGCGCTTATCTGGCCTCCAGGATCGAGAAACTTTTCACGACAACCGCGCCGCGTACATGCTGCTCAAGTCCAACGGGCAGATGCAATTTCAGTTCCGGCGGACGCCTTATGATGTGGAAGAGACCATCCGGAGTTTGCGCGAGGACGTTTACTGGCCGCCGGAAGCCTACCAGAATCGGCGCGGCTCAGACATCCTGCGCGAAGAAGGCGCCACCACCGATATGCTGAACACGCTGACAGGAAACTTTTTGAGTGTAGTGCGCAAGATGGAGACTGCGCTGCCGGCCTTGGTGGAGAAGGTGCTGGCGCCGCAGTTGCGGTGAAGAGTATCAACCCCAAAACGGTATTTCTGGTCTAGCTACGGATATACGGAGAAAATGTATATGCCTGATAATTTAGTAAGCTTATTAGATACGAAAATAGTACAAGACCCTAATTCGCCGGAAATCAAAGAGAAAGATATCTATATGGATGCCCTCATACATCTCAGAAGAGAGGATTATCTACCAGGCATGGCTCTTCTTGAACAAATACCTGAGGGTAATTATTACTATCATAACGCCCAAAATTTGTTAGAACAGATAGAAAAGTATGTGGCAGGAAAATTCGAAAAGAAAATCCGTGAGTTGATAAAGAAAATCCAAACGGCCTATGACGGACGAGACTTCGATTTAGCAACAGATCTGTTGAGGAGCGCCCGGGAGTATCAGATGAGATTACCAGGATCTGCTAAGCTAAATTGGGATGTAGACTTGAAAATTTTGAATGATCGTATCCGAGTTGGGATAGAAATGGAGAGCAAATACAGTCGAGCAAAAATTTATTTACAGGAAGCCTCTGATAGTAAGTATATAGGTGGGTTGCCTACAGCGATGCGTTTACTTGATGAAGTTATCGGTTACACGGGATCTGACAAAGCGATTGATTATTTTCGTGGAGAAGCAGAAAAAGCACGACGACAGGTTTTCCTAAGAGGTATTATGGAAGATCCTTGCGACTTGACGGATGTTACACAGAAACTGCTTTTACATATGCGGGACAATCTCGAAGATCAAACACTTTTACGACAATATGCGCGATATAAGGCTATACAATTTTTCCATAATGCTTTACAACAATCCCAAACGATGCCCCGTAAAATGGAGGAACGTGATGAGAAGATTGTTAATGAATTAATGAAAAACAATGAAGAGATGCGCCATGAAGCTCAAAGATGGCATTGGGCAAGTTTACTTGCTACTATTATATCAATATGTATTTTTTTATACGGAATAATTATAATTTTTCAGAGGCGAGAGGCATTAGACTATCTAACCCCGCTTTACGGATTGATGACTAGTATGTTGACTGCATTATTTTTTAGCCGATACGATAATGCTAATAAACGTAATGATGCTAGGATCGAGGACATGCTAAAACAAATCGCAGAACATGATAAGCTTGCATTTAAAGAATACAAAGGGCTGGAGCGGCAAGTCCGGCGAGATTTAGAAATTACTGATACTACATCTGAACAGATTTTAGCAGAATCAGAAAAAAAGGAGTAGCTTATTATGCGTCTTAAACCCTGGGAAATCATTCTCTTTAGCCTTGCCGCCATCTGCATCGCCATTTTCGCCCTCGCCCGCACTGTCGGCGCGCGGGCGACCAGCCGTGAGGGGATTGTCTCGCGGGTGGCGCGGCCCGGTGTGGCCTTTTGGCCAGAGTCGGTAGATGTGGATGTGCGCGTGGATGCGCGCACGTTACCCACCTGCACGGATGCCGGCGATGTCTCGCCGGTACAGGCGGCGCTCGTCATTGATCATTCCGGCAGTATGAGCGGCGCTCCGCTGGCAGAAGCTAAAAATGCGGCGTCAGATTTTGTGGATTTGATGGATTTACAAAAGAAGGGCGACGCCGTCGCGGTAATCATCTTTTCCGATATGGCCTATGTGCGCCAGCGATTTACGATCAAAAGCAACGAGGCGATTCAGGCCATTCAGGGTATCACTGAAGGGGGAGGCACCAATCTTGCCGCCGGTTTGACGGCGGCCACCCGTGAACTTGCCCGGCAAACGGTTCAGCCTGACACGCGCCAGGTCATCATTTTGCTTTCGGATGGGCAAAGCGACCCCACGTCGGCCATTGCGGCTGCCGATGCCGCGAAGGCGCAGGGGGTCCGGGTAGTTACGATCGCGTTAGGAAACGCCGATCAGAGTACTCTACAACAGATTGCTTCCTCGTCAGATGATTACTACACCGCCGCCGACCCCGCCGCGTTGATGAGCATCTACGGCGAAATTGCCGAAGGCATGGTAGGAAATGTCGCCACAGATATTACCGTGCAAGAACAGTTCAACGATAGCCACTTTACTTTGGCAGGCAGCCTCTACCGCGCCGAGCAAAATGGAAACCAGCTCACCTGGAATTTGCCTTTTATGGGCAAGCGGGGGCGCAGCGCGCGCTATCAATTACACCCACAGGGGTTGGGCGCCCCCCAGATAAGCACTACGCCCGGTCAAATGAGCCTGGTGGATTGCAATGGGCAGGCTGTTGCACAGGCCACGCCCACCGGCCCACGCGTGCTCGTGTTGTTTCCCGTGTGGTTGCTGTTTCCCATTCCCGCTGTGGCGTTGCTGTGGCTGCTTTATCGCATCATCCAGGCTTTGCGTCCGGCGCCGGCCAAAGCCGTCAGCGCGCCGGAAATGCGCACCGGCAGTATGCCCGGCAAAAAGGTGGAAAAGGAAGTGAAAAAGCCGGTGGGCGCCAGCATTGAGCATGGCCGTCCGAAAAAGCCGCCGATGCAAAAGGGATAGAGGCAATGAACGATCCATCATTACAATCAGAAAATCGCAGCGCATTGGCCGGGATTGCCTCGACCATCACTTTTCCCTATCTGTGGTTCAGCCTGTTTGTGGGATTGTGGTGGCTGTACCAGATCGGCTTCTTTGGACGCGACTGGGGCGGCATCCTGATGCTGGTCGTCTTGGGACTGGTTTGTCTGATTCCCGCCGTCCCCGCCGCCCTGACCCGGTTTGTCGTACGCCCCCTGTTTAGCAACCTGCTCGCGCGCGAAGTGATCAGCCAGGGCGGCTGCGTTACGGGGTTGGTCAGTATTGTGCTGGCGGGCTTTGCCGCCATCTATGGGTTGAGCCGGGGCGCATTTGAAACCACCCTGCTGCTTCTGATCGCCGCGCCGGTGGTGGGCGCGCTGCTGGCCGGCGGCGTGAGCTTGTTACAGCGTGGCGGATTTCACCTGCCGATTTCCCGGGGACGCTCGGCGCCGGGAGGGCCGGCTATCACTGTGGAGAAATCCGCGCCCCCTGCGCTACCCGGCGCGCGCAAACCCCCGATGATCTCGGCGGAGGACCGCCCGGCGCTGCCTGTGTCGCAATCTCGGCCTTCCGCGCTCCCCGCCCCGCGTCGTAGCGCGGACCGCCCGGCGCTGCGCGCGCCGGCCAATAACGAGCCGGCCCCGCGTCGCGCCCCCCCGCCGCGGCGTAAGCCATAGTGGGGCAGCGTTCATTTGTTTCATGCAAGGAGGTCATCGTGGACGGCATAGAGGTTTTGATTGTCATCTTGGGTGTCATTACACTTTTGTGGGGCAGTTATGTCATCATCAGGGTTTCCCTCTTGTGCTGGGCGGAGCGTTCGACCCGTACCTTTTTCAAGGATATTTGGTCGGCGATGGCAGGGTTATGGATTGTCGTTATCCCCCTCATGGTACTGAGTCTTCCGATTTTTCTGGTGCTTACCGCTGCTATTGCCTTCTCGGGGGAACGTACATCCGCGCGCCCTACCCCATCTCGACCTGCTCCCCCCCAGCGCCCGCCCCTCCGCCGCGAATGACTTAGGATTATTCATCATCTACCAGCCGCAGTTTGCTCAAGGAGTTGCTCATGTTCCGTACCCGCCGCGATCCCGGCGATGGGATCAACAAACACGATATTTATGAAGTATGGGGCGATATGGTCGAAGACGCTGCCGAGGATGGCCCAATCGTCATCGAGGCCATTCGCGGCTACCTGGAAAGCTCGTCCCTCGCCGAGTATTTTAACTGTCAGGTATTAGAGGCTAAACAGGACAGTCACCCTTTTCTGGCGCTGCAATGGGATGATATGGTGGTGGATATAGACGCGCGTCCGTTTGGCGCGCACCTGGATGTTTACGCCATCCTCGCGCTAAAGCGTGGTCTGCTGGATAGTCCCGATCCCCTGGCGCGCATTGCCGACCTGGAAGGCTGGCAGCGGCGGGATTTGCAGGTATTCCAGACCTTGCTCAAGCGGGCAATGGACGAGGCATTGCAGATGTTGGATGAAAGGCGGAGCTAATAAAGCCAGTGCGCCTGGCCGATAGGCGTATAGAAGGAGAGAGACTGTGACAAATTACCGAATAGATAAAGATCGCACTTTGCGTGACTATCGTGGGAATCGTGTGGGTGATGTAGATTACTGGAATCGCGTCCACGATGGTTATCGTGATCGTGGTCATGTTGACGCCAACGACCGTTATACAGATGAGTATGGTCGTGATCGAGGCTGGGCGCTGCCTGACTATGGCGGCGGTGACGGAGGAATGGGGTTGGTGTTGCTCTTGGTGATGGGGTTTGTGGCGCTCATCGTCTGGCTGATTTCCGCTTTGGGTGAAGCGTTGAGCGCGCCGAAAAGCCGCTCAACACACGCGCCCGTGACCTCGCCAGCGCGCCCTACAGCCACCCCGCGCCCATCTATCCACGCGCCGAGCACAAAGAGCGTCGGGATGCCGCGCCCTCCGGCAAGAAGCCATGCACGTCCGCCGTCAAGTGGGGCGCGTGGTGGAGTTCGTCCAACCTCCATAAAACCACCCAAACCGCGCGCACATTGAATTTTAACATTTTAATTTCACATTTTACACAAGGAGTCAACTATGGAACGCAAAGATCAATCCAATCTGGCTGTCGCATCAATGGTGCTTGGAATCGTCTCGCTGGTAGCGTGGCTGTTGCCTATTTGTGGTGGGCCGATTGCTATCGTTGGCTTGATTCTGGGCATCATGGCCTGGAACTCGGCGCAGCATAACAAGGCGGTCGCCGGAGTGGTGATGTGCGCGATCAGTATCGTCGCCACCATCATTAATGCGGCGGCCGGCGTTATGATGTTTTCATGAGGGGGATTATGCTCAAAGGCCGCACACCCTTTCTCAAAACATTGAAATCAAGCCTGGTGAGCCTCATCGTCTCAGTATGCCTTGTCGCCCCGTGCTGCGTTACCGCCGATCCAGTCATTACGCCAGGGAAAATCGAAGTGACATTGGATCCAGGCGCGTGTACGTCTGAGCCTATCTCCGTTGCCACCGGCGCTGCCCCAATTCCAAAACTAGACGTTGTCTTAATGATTGACGTCACCGGCAGTATGGGCGGACTCATTGAGGAAGTGACGCGCAGTGCAGAAAGCATCGTCGGCGATATCCAGACGTTGACGCCGGACGCCACCTTTGCGCTGGTTACACTGGCCGACTATGAAGGGGAAGGCGGCGGGCTGTTTGGCTTGTTTGGCGAATATGGGGCGTCGGGGGATTATCCCTGGCAACTGGATCAGGATTTCGTCGCGGATGCAACGCGTATCCGGCGTTCGCTTGAGGCTATCCGGCTGATGAACGGCGGCGACCCCGCAGAATCTTACCTGCGCGCGTTGTATGAAGCGCAATTCCTGGACTGGCGCGCAGGATCGCGGCGCGTAGTATTGCTGTTTGGCGATTCCTACGCCCACGACCCTGATCCGGGGCGGGACGCGCAGGAAAACACCGGGGACGATCTGACGCAGGAGGCCGTGATTAGCCAGCTTGCAGCGGCAAATATAACCGTGCTGCCAATTTACACTAACTATCCAGACTTCTATACTGCCATCGCACAGGGGACCGGCGGGCGCGCGGTGCAGATGCGCGACACGGCGCAGGTTCCCCAAATCATTCAAGAATTGATTGCGGAAACGGTCAGCACGATTCGCGTCTTGACGTTGGATATTCCGGCGGCAGGCCAGGATTGGCTTACCTGGACCCCCACGGATTACCGCGACGTTGCGCCCGAAGAACAGCGTGAATTCACCCTGGAGATATGCGCGCCGGCCGATGCTTCCGGGGGAAAGCATACCTTTGATGTGCAGGTGACAGGCGACGGCGCCACTCTGGGTAAAATCCCGGTGATTGTGCATGTAGGTGGAGCGGTCGTGTTACCGGGAACTTCCTGGTGTCCTTTGCCGCCATTAACCCTCGGCGGGCGCGAGATAAATACCTGCCTGTTGCTTATCCCGGTGCTATTGTTAGCGCTGTTGGGTTTACTGCTCTGGCTATTGTCGCGGCGGCGTCCGGCAGCGGGGCCGCGCACATCCCGCCCTGAACCACGTACGGGCACTACTTCGACCTCACAAGGGAAGCCCAAACCCACAACGGCGCCAAGCGGCGCTTCCATTCAGAAGTCATCAACGTCTCGTCCTCCCAAACGTTGAGAAAATGCAAGGAGCCCCATGAAACTGAAATCGTTATCCAGAATTTTGCTCTTCTTGTTGATTTTTTCGCTGACAGGCGTGGGGATGTTGGCGCGCCCTGTCCTGGCGCAAGAGACATCCCCTGAAATGGATATTGGGGAAGCCGTGACGCAAGGTACGGTAGCTGCTGACGTGCGCGCCTCTGGCAACTCTTACTACGGTCCAGGCACGTTAAACGCGACGCTCACTAATGCCGGCGAGCAACCGCTTACGGTGGTCATCCCCCAGGGCTTACGTTTCCGCAGCCTGGATACGACCTATCAGGATGAAATCGTCGCAGTCACAGAGCGCGTTGACTTGCACCCCGGCGAAACCCGAACCGTCCCGTTGACCAGCTTCTGCGGCAACGCGCACCGCGCCGCGCCCGCGACTGACAACGCCTATGCTGTCGGCGAGCTAGAAACGCCGCGACTCCGCAATTTGCTCAAGGAAATTGAGAATAAAGGTTTGCAAGACAACATCCAAGGGCAATGGGCCGTGTGGGGACAAACCGATGGTATGCCGGTCGCGCCCTTATCCGATTTCAGTGATGCCGTGGCTCTTTTCGATAGCGCCGGCAGCAATGGCGTGGGCCGTCAGGTTGCCATCAGCGCGCCGACATTGGATGGCGCAGTGTTGCAACAATTGGCATGGGCGGCGCTATTCAAAACATTGCTCCCCTGGCTGTTGTTGGCGGTAGGACTCTTGCTGTTAGGCCTGCTGCTCTGGTGGTTGCTCCGTCGGCCAACCGTCGCGGCCGTCTCCCGTCCTGCCGACCGCACCGGCGGTTACTCTCCTAAAAAAGAAGCGCCAAAAACCGCGCCGCGTACAGGTGAAAGTATCACGCATGGTCAAACCGTGAAGAAGCGAGGAAAGTGATATGCTCCCATCGTTGTATTTCCACAGTCTCGCGCCGAATAGTTTCTCCCCTCTCCATCACGCCCTCTTCGCCGCCGAAGTCGTCTCCGTGCCCGACTTGGCTTCCTACGAACAGCTCGAAAACGTGGATGAGATCGAGCGGCTGCGCCGCGTGATTAACGCGCAGCGGCTCCTGCTGATGCAGTTGAACGTACAGCCCGACCCGGAACGCGGGCTGCGCGCCTTTGAGTTGCGCTATCTCTGGGATGGGCAGACGCTCAAGTTGGCCTTCCTGGGTAAAGGCGCGGGGCGCTTGGCGCAGGATGCGCGCGACCTGGCCTATGAGTTGTGGACGGACCTCACCAAACAGTTCCCCTACGATTTCTATCGCGGCGGCCTGCGCCCGGCAATGGATGCGGAGAACTTCCACGCGCTCTACGCGCCCTTCCCGCTAGAAACGGCGCAGGTGGTGAGTCTGGAAAAATCCGTGGAGTTCGGCGGCTTGCTGCGTTCTGGGCAAGTTTACGCCGTCCCTCATCCCTACAAATGGGGTATCAGCAGCATGGCCGGGCTGTGCAAGACGCTCCAACGCCAGGAGCAGCCGCACATTGTCAGCCTGGCGCTTACACCGTTGGTGTTGGAGGAGACTGAACGTGACGCGCTCAACGTGCTGGCCGGGCAACTGCGCAAAGCCGGCGAGGGCCGCGAGAAGTCGCGCCGCATGGGGATGACCTCGACGCTGGCGGCGGGGGCGCGGCAGATTTCCAACCGCGACAACCTGGGACAGGGCGGGCAGGAGAGCTTCCTGCCTGATCCCAAAGCGCAACTTGGCGCGGAGATTGTTGAGACCTATCTGGAGCGTCTGGACCGCCCACTGGTCTTCCGACCTTACATTGTCGCGCAGGATACGGTGGATCCCAGCGTCGTTGGCGCGTTGGAAGCCGAGATGGTGGGCCATATCCCCACCCCCGGCGATCCCAAAGACGAGGTAAGTCTGCCGCACATCCCCCGCGAGGCCTGGTTAAGTGGCGAGCGGCTGGCGCTGGCCCGCGAGGACCTGCGCCGGCTGGATATGCAAGCGCTGCACGCCGCGTTCCAGAATCCGGGGGAAAATCCGATGCTGCAAGTGAGCGGTCGCCTGAGCGAAACGTGCGCCGCCCTGGCCCGGCTGCCCTACCTTGTGGATGTGCAAGAAGCCAGTTGCGCCTTCCGTATGCCGGCCCTGCCGCGCCGCGACGAAATCGGCCTGCGCGTTCATTCCGGCGCGTTTGTGACGCTGGCGCAGGGCGACGTGCGCGCGCCGTTCATCGAGATCGGGCAACGTGCCGACGGCACGCCGCATCGCGTCCACCTGCACGATTTGACCAAGCACGTCCTCATCGTCGGCACGACGGGCAGCGGCAAGACCACCACCTGCCTGCACCTGCTGGCGGAACTCGCGCACCATAACGTGCCCTTTCTCGTCATTGAGCCGGTGAACGCCGAGCACGACGACTACCGCGCGCTGTTGCGCCTGCCGCATTTGCGCGAGCGACTGCAAGTCTTCACCCTGGGCGACGAAGAAACCGCGCCTTTCCGCCTCAACCCCTTCGAGATTCAGCGCGGCGTGACGGTGAATGAACACATCTCCGCGCTACTGACCGCGTTCAAGGCCGCCATCCCGATGTGGGAACCGCTGCCGCGCCTGTTCCTCAAGGCGCTCAACCGCACTTACTACGGCTATGGCTGGACGGCGTTCCGCAAGCCCACGGGCGGCGCGGGCGATCCGCCCTTCCCCACGATGCGTGATTTTTATAACAAACTGGCGCACGTCGTGGATCACGAAATCGAGCATCAGGGCGAGGTGCAGGGCAACATTCGGGGCGCGAGCAAGCTGCGCATCGAAGCGCTGCTGGAAGGCGGCTGTGGGCGCATCCTCTCGGCGCGGCAATCGCTGCCCATCGAGACGTGGATGGAGCGCCCCACGCTCGTCGAATTGCGCCACATCGGCGACGACGAGGACAAGGCGCTGATGATGGCCTTTATGCTGATGATGGTGAACGAGTACCTGGACAAGGGCCGCGCGCGCGGGCGCAAGGGGCAGTTGCAGCACGTCATTTTGATTGAGGAGGCGCACCGGCTGTTGGAAAACGTCTCCTCAGAAACCAGCGCGGAGCAGGCCAACACCAAGGGGCAAGCGGCGCAGGCCTTCGCGCGCGCGCTGGCCGAGAACCGCAAGTACGGCGAGGGTATCATCATTGCCGAGCAGTTGCCCACCAAGCTGGTGCCCGACGTCATCGGCAACACCGCGCTCAAAATTATGCAGCGCCTCACCTCGGCGGATGACCGCGATGTGATGGGCAAGGCGATGAAGTTTGACGAGTTCCAGCAAGAGCACGTCGTCACGCTGGAGACGGGCGAGGCCGCCGTCTACGGGCTGGACACGCAGGAACCGGTGCTGATGCGCGCCGCCAATTTCTGGCAGCTCTGGGAAGCGCAGGGCGCCGGCGTCGAGAGCAAGCCAGTGAGCGACGAAGAACTGGCGCGGCTGATGGCTCCCTACCAACAGCAGTTTGCCGCGCATTATGTGCCTTATGCTGGCTGCAAGTTGTGTCCCGCGCGGTGCAAGGCGCGGGATCACGGGGAGGGGTTGTTGTTTGATAAGTCGTTGGGGTTGGTGGAACAATTCACCGAGCTATGCACGAACCTTGATCCCGCGTTGGGCGCGCAAGCTGCCGTACAGCAAGTCGTCGCTTTCTGCCGCGAGGCTGTGGCGAAACACGCTAGCGAACCGTTAACAGGGGAACGCGCGCAAGCCGCGGTCTATTGTCTGTTTTTGCATTTGAAAGAGGCCAGTGGCTTGTTCCCGGAGACGGGGAGGCTGACGTGGGAAGAGAATTTCTGGATGTTTTGCAGGAATGGAGTACATCAATGAGCGCCTCAGATCGTTCTAATTTGAGTGAACAAGTGTCCCCAAAAGCGTTTTCTAGAAAGGAAACTGCACAGGACAATATTGCTAAACTTACAAAGAGTTTAGAGGCACAGCCTGTAGCCTCACGGGATTTGTATACTGGCTCAATGCCTAGACAAACAGATATTGTTGACAATGATGTGGTTGAAACTCAGGTGCAAGATAAATTAGGGGATACATTAACTCTACGCACGGAAAACGGCTCGCCGGTAACGATGCAAGAAACGATGGCACGCAATGAACGCGCTCCCTATCAACAGGTGCGCTTCGATATTTATCGGGGTGATCAATGTATTGGGTATGCGCGGTTAGGACTTCAAGTAAACAAAGAAGGTAATTTCATCACCGATCGATATGACAAGGTGCAAAATGTACAGGCGCGTCTGGAATACATTGGGATTGATGACCCGACACAACGAGGTCGCGGCATTGGTAAGATTTTATTGGATCGGGTAGAGACTCATGCCCGTATGAGTGGGGCTAAAGAAATCGTTGGGTTTCCAGAATCGGATAGCGCCCGTTCTTTCTTTGAGCACAACGGCTATCAGACTCCCGATGAAAATCCTAACTCACCTGAAATACGCAAAAAGTTATGAACAACGATTTTTCACATACCACAGACAACCCTAAGATGACACCTAGTGTTTCTGATGTGCATAAGGGCAAGGATAATATCTCACAATTGACAGAGCAAATGGAAACGAAGGCTGCACTTGCACCATCAAGTACTCAAGAAGGCGCCAAGAAACATTTGGTTGTCGCTGGGGTAGAACAAGAACTTGATGATTATATGGCGCTCCGTACCGCAGAAAAGGACTCCCGTATTCAGGAGCGTGGACTCACGAAGAATGATTTGCTAATAGCTAAAGGGGATGCTGGTGAAGCAAGAACTCGTAACGCTTTGCGAGAGCTTTATGATGCTGAACAGATTACGCATCAACCACATCTTACCACAGATACAGGCAAGAATATCAACCCCGATTTTGTTGTTCGTCGTGATAAACAATCAGATGAGTTAATCGAAGTTGTTGACTCAAAAGCATGGTCCTTATTGCGACCTAAAGATGCCCAAGGGAATCGCTTAAGTGATGACGATTTCTTTCGGTATTTGCAGCAACGGCCACCAGCAGATAAGCTCTTATATATGAACAATTTGCGGAATGTTGTGAAAAACTACGCTTCTATACCACAATTAGCATCGGACGGCAAAGTCGTTCTATATTTTCCTGAAAATGTTATGCAATACGCTCCACGGGTCAAGCAAGAAATAGAAAGTTGGTCTGGGACTGCAATTGCTCACGGTCGAGCTGTAGAAGTGCGCTCTATGGGAGTATGGGATGATGATTTGTGGGCGGATGTTCATAAGCGGTGGCAAAATCAACAAACCTGATCCTATTCAAAACATCTCGTAGAATGTAACGTGTTTTTTTGTCTTAAAGGAAGCTATGACAATGGAAAACGACTACAAATCTGCATCTGACCAGATTTCTAAGCCCGCCAGTGCAGATCACAACAAAGCCAAGACAAATGTTGGACAACTTTCCGCCATGCTGGAAGCTGAAGAAACTCCTGCTACTCATTCTGACGAAACCGCCGAGAAGTTCCAATCCACCGGCGCTAAGACCATGATTGCCGCTGCCGCCATCGCCAGCGTGATGGGCATCACCGGCATGATGCACCCGGAGAAAGCCGGCGATGTGACGCCACCTACCGAAACCGTTTCCGTCGTGGAAATGCTGGATAATCGTCAACCGGTCGTGGAGCAAGAACAGAAAGACCCCGTCGAGATACGCAAAACGCCGTTTGTGACCTCGCAGGTGGAGTTTACCGAGCGTTCCTGGTGGCACAATGTCCCTGCAATCAGCCAGCAAGATTTGACCTACGACGGTCGGGAAACCGACTTTGGCTGCGCGCCCACCGCTGTGAGTATGATCACAGAATATTGGCATCAGCAAGACCCAGACAACCAAACAAGTTCAGCGCAGGAACTTTTGGATAAGAACGTCGAGCAAGGGATTTTTAAGGGCAGAGGAATGAGTGTGACCGATATTCACGATGAGTTAGCAGCGCTCGGCTATGAGGCGAAAGACTATTCCAACGCGAATCTTGAAACTTTGAAACAGGAAGTCGCCAGAGGCCCGGTGATCGCCGCCGTGAAATTAGGGATGAGTACAAATATGACAGAACACAACCATTCCGTCGTTGTCACCGGCATTTCTGAGAATAACGAAGTGCGCATCAACGACCCGTGGACGGGCGAATCGCGCACGTATAGTTGGAATACGTTCAACGCTTCGTGGAGCACGCTGGGGCGATGGATCATGACGGTGCGCCCGGCGTAAGAATTGACACCGCCGAGGCGCAGAGAGCGCGGAGAGATTTCTGCGGTCTCTGCGCCTCGGCGGTGAACAAACCAGGAGGTGAAAATGTTCAGTGATCAACAAAGTCCAACCGACAAATTGAATCCGCTTGCCGGCGGCGACAAAACCGGCAAGGCCAAAGATAATATCGTGCAGATTACGGATATGATGGGGCGTAAAATCAAAATTGAATTTGGTCATTGGTGGGGACCGTATGATTGCGAGACCGATGCGCAGTATTGCAAAGCTACCGAAAAAACTCCCGAAAGAATTCTGGTTGCTGAGGAGTATAGCACCATGATGGAGCAGGACCCAGCTTTGCTGGAGCCTGTGTTAGCCCACGAGCGCGTCCACGCTGTGTATCAGAGTGATGATCCAACCGACGAAGCCTCATTGCAAGCGTATGTTGATGAAGAAATGGCCGCGTATCGGGCAGAATATAATGTTTGGCAGAAGATCAAGGAACAATACACATCACCCGAAGGTCGCGCCGCGCTTGACCCCGCTGGGCGCGAGTTGGTAACGCATTATGAAGTCAAGATGAATCGGATTGAAGAGGCAGGATGGGATAACTACCGCGCACAGTTGGAGCAAGAATATCGCCGGCGGATGGAGAGTAAAAGATAATGGACGAAGCCCTATTTATCATTTTCCTGCTTGCCTGGGTCATCTCCGGCTTCATCGGGGCGGGCTGGTTGATGCTCAAGGGGTACACCATGGAGATGTTTGGCTGCCTGGGAGTATTGTATGGCGGCGTGCTGGCTCTCATTGCGTTGTTCGGCCCGTTGATGCTTTTCACCGCCTGGGCGTTGCCCTCGCGCACGGATCCGACGCAAGAAGGCGGCATCAAAAAGTTGTTCACGCCCAGGGCCAGTCGGAAAGAACTTCCCCAGTCAACGCCGCGCCCCGCTGCGCCATCCAAACCCGCGATCCGCGCCCCGGAAAGTCGCCGCCCGGCCATCCCGGATAGCACGCGCGGCAGTCGCCCGGCGATACCGTCAAGCCGGCCGTCAAGCAGTTCAGGCCGGCCCAAACCGCCGCCGCGCCGCTCTTAGACAGGAATTTCGCTATTTGCTATTCGCTATTTGCAATTTTTATAGGAGGTATCCATGCCCCAACCATCCCGTCCCCCCACCCGCCGCCCGCCGCCCAGACCGGCGCGGCCCGCATCCCCGCGCGGTGCGCCCACGGGGCGTTCTACGTCCACGGATGTCACGCCTTACCTGCGCTGGGGCGGTGCGATTGTGCTCACGCTCATCGTTGTCGCGGCGGGCTTTGGGCTATGCTCGCAGAGTGAAAAGCTGCTCGCGCTCGTCAACAACATCGTCAACCCGCCGCCCAAGATCACGCCGCTGCAGGTGATGGTGCAGATCCGCTCCGCCAGCGAATTGACCACGGCAGTTGTCGAAACGGAAGTGGTCACGAAAGTAGATCAGGAAAATGACCCAATCCTGTTCATCATCCCCAACAAGCCTACGCAGTTGATCTACAAGGGCCACGGGGAGGTGCGCGCTGGCTTCGACTTGACTCAGATTACCGAGGACAGCATCACCATCCAGGGGACGAAGGTCATTCTCACCTTGCCGCCGCCGCAAATTTTGAGCAAAGGGCTGGATGCGGATAAGTCCGGCATTTATGACCTGGATACGCCCTGGTTGGGCGAACTGGACCCCAACACAGTCAATACGGCGCAGCAGAACGCAATGGTGTTGATTATGGAGCAGGCGTGCGCCCAAGACATCCTGGGCAAAGCCAATCAAAACGCCGAGGTGGAGTTTGCGCGGTTGCTCAGCACGCTGGCGTTTGAAGAAGTGGAAGTCATCACACAGCCGGGGGCGGATTGTCAATAGGAAAAATTATGCTGAGGAGATATTCACCGCAGAGACGCGGAGCACACAGAGATTGTAAGACTTTTGACTTTCAACTTTGAACTTTTAACTTTTTTTGAAGGGGGTTATACACAATGAATCAAACATCCGATGTTCGTTATATCACGCATGGCCGTCGTTGGGCGCGGGGTCTCAATAAATACGAGGATCAGGGGATCAACGAGTTCCGGGTAATTCTCAGCGTCACCAGCGTTATTGGCGCCATTGTTGGATTGGGAATTGCGCTGGCGACGCAAGCGGAATGGTATGGGTATCTGGTCGGCGCGCTGTTGGGGATAGTGCTGGGCTTCCTGGTCGGGCGGGGGGTCGCGCAGCTTTGGATTCCTCACCGTTGGGAAGAGATGCTGGGAGAGGAATTGGAACGCCGGGGCGCGGCCAAACAACATGTCCGCGAGACAGAAGGCTTCCGCACTGAACAGACCCACATGCACCCCGATATTTTCACGATGATTTTTAGTCTAGGGATGATTCACAAGCGACGATTGGATATGGCCTCTAACCGGCTCTATCTGGCCGATGTGGGCTTTAACGACAACTTCATTTATGACGCACAAATGGCGGGACACAACCGCAAAATCTTCTGGAAGCTCAACGTGCAGGGTGCGCCGCCGATCAACGTCGTTTCTATTCCCTACCGGCTGGAAAATACCACCGTCGAAGTCGCCGGCATTCCGGTGATGGGCGAGGATGAAGGCGACTTTCGCAAACGCGCGTGGATCAAAGTCGGCTATCGCGTGTGGGTGCAGTTGGAAATTGACCGCGAGCGCGTGGAACAATTCGTGCAGGTGCGCGAACCGATGCGCGTGGTCAAGAACATCGTGCTGACCGCCGCGCGGGAGATATTGCCGTTCCAGCGCTACGAGGACGTGTTGCTGGCGACCACCGGCAATCAATTGGGGCAGCGCGTGAAGAGCTACCTGGATCAAGCCGACCTGGGCTTGAACGTCGCCGGCGTCCACATCGAAGAGATCGAGGGCAGCAAGGAGCTTGATCAAAGCATGGCGCAATCCTTTGAGCGATTGCAACTGGCGAAGGACCGGCAGCAAATTGCCGTCAGCCTCTCGCAGATGGATGACCATCTGGTGCAGTTGATGCACGAGTACGAGGGCAATCAGGCCGCGTTGGAATTCCGCTCGCGGGCCGCCACGCGTATGGTGGAGGCGCTGTTGGCGACCGGCATCCCGCCGCAACAACTGTACGGCGCAACCCAGGCCGAAGCGCGCGCGTTGAAGCAGGAAGGAAGTTTGCCGGCATTAATGGCCGAGGCAGTAAAAGAAGAGATGGGGACTAAGGATCAGGAAATCAAAAAACCAGAATGTCCCAAAATTCCGGAAGGACTCTCCTACAAACAACGGCTGCAATGGGAAGCTCAAGAGCTGGAAACACGGTTGCCGCATGTTTTCCGTGGTTTGAATGTCGCTGAGGGGCGTTTTGAATTCAACCTGGAAAGTGGACAATCTCTCGTCATCATTTTCCCGGCGCCACAGACCACCCGCCCCTATGTGTATCTGGACAATCAAACCTGGACCGACAAGTACCGCTCCCTGCAAGATGACGTCTACGACCTGAGCTATGGTCGGGTGACAATTTGCGAATTGTATTATGAGACGCTAAAGTTGCTGGAGAAATCAAAGTGACGGCCCCTCGCGCCGGTGTGCTCCCCGGTGACGACTGCGCCGTGATGGGCTTCCGCATCCCCGCACTGCCCGTCGCCCGCGAGACGCCGCTTTCCCCGCAACAGCAACTGGCGCAACTGTTGCGTCGGTTTGTGGTGTTCACGCGCGCCTTACACATCCCGCAGCCGCGCCGCGCCATTGCCCTGCATGTGGTTGCACACCCGGAACGCTCGGTGCTGGGGGCTGAGGTGGGCGTCTACCTGCTCTGCCGCGTGACCCATCCTAATTTCAGCGAGGGATTGGAGGCAGCAGCCCGCGTGGCGCAGCAAGTGTATCAACTCTTCCCCACCGAAAGCCTCTTCAACTACGATATGCCCGCGCCTCTGTCGCGCGACGAATTGCAACAGGCCACCTTCCAGACATTCTCCGCCGCCTCGGTGGAAGCGCTGGAACTGCGCAAATATGAAGAAGAAACCCTCATCTACTCACTGGAAAGCCTTGACGCCCGCGCGCAAAAAGGCTACATCTTTCATCCGTTTTGGGCGGATACGCAACTTGACCCCTGGCTCAATTTGATCGAGAGCCTGTCGCGTCTCAAAACGCCCACCGTGATCAGTATCGCGCTCGAACCCACGGCCTTGCAAGCCCTGCCGGGCATCGCCGACCGGGTGGAGAAGCTGCGGATGATTGCAGACTACGGCGAACAGCGCCGCTCGTTGTTCTTCCAGAACGTCCAGGCGCAGGGTGACACACAGGATCGCAGCGCGTCCCAGGTGTTGGCGTTGGTGCGCGTGGCCCGCGCACTCGGCCTGAGCGATTTCGACGTAGCGCGGGCGCAGCGCGGCGCGCACGCTTACCAACAATTGCTGGCCGGGCAGGATCAGTTGTTCAAGATGCGCGTGACCCTGGCGGCCAATGGCTCGGTAGATGATGCGTTGGTGCAAGCCGTGCGCGCGGCATTGTGCTTTCCGGCAGCGGATGCGCCGGACGGCGCGCTCGGCTGGACTCGCCCCGATGCCATTATCCCTGCGGGTGAGAGCCAACGCGCGGCAGCCCTGCACAATTTGCACTGGCTCGATCATCAAGACTGGGGGCCATCCCAGGAAACCCCCGAACTGCGCCATCTGCGGCACCTCGTTACCGCGCAAGAGGCGGTGGGGCTGTTCCATCTGCCCCTGATGCCGCAGGCCGGGCAGACCTCGGCGCTCAGCACCGCCGATGTGCCGTTTGTGATTCCGCCGGAAGTAGCATCTACCCACCGCTTCAAGCCGGACGAAGCACTCGTCAACCTGGGCTATCTCTATCAGCGCAATCGCTGGTTGGGGCCAGAAGAGGTCGGCGAGGCCAACGCCGTCCCTTTCCAGGTGCGCCTCTCCGACTTAGAAAAGCCTTCATTACTGGTAGGCGCGCCGGGTAGCGGGAAAAGCAATCTCGCCCTCTACATTCTGCAACAACTCGGTGAACTCAATGTGCCCTTCCTGGTGTTGGACCCTTCGACCGGGCATGAATACCGCTATCTCTATGCCGCCGAGGCGTTGAAAGACCGCTTGATTGTGTACACCGCCGGCGACGAAGACGGCTTTCCCTTCCGCTTCAACCCGTTTGCCGTGCCGCCTGGTGTGACCGTGCGCGCGCACATCACCCGGCTGCTGTCGTGTTTCAAGGCTGCGTATGAGATGTGGGATCCGCTGCCGGCTATTTATGAGGCCGCGCTGGCCCGTGTCTACATGCAAGCTCCCTTCGGGTGGGCGTTGGACGAGAAAGGCGCACTGGCTGCCGGCAAACCCTTCCCTTGTCTTTCCGACTTCGCGCAGGCGGTGATCGCCGAAGTGGAGGAGAATGTGTTGCCGGATTACGGCAAGGGCACCGAAGCCGGCGGCATCTTGACCGGCGCTTCCAAAATCCGCGTCAACGGCATCCTCAACAGCCTGGGCCGCGTTTTGAACGTGCGCCAGGACAATCCGCAGTTTTTCCAAACCCTGTTGCAGCAACCCGTAGTCATTGAACTGGGCGCGTTGGGCGATCCCAGCAGCCTGGCGCTGGTGATGGCGTTTTTGGTCACACAACTGGTCGGGCACATCGAATATGCTTACCAGAACCACAAAAGGGACAAACACCCCCATCTCTTGCTCATTGACGAGGCGCACCGCCTGCTCTCAGCGGAGGCCAGCGCCACCGCCGGTCAAAATCAGGGCAACACGCGCGGCAAGAGCGCCGAGGAAATGAACACGATGCTGGCTGAAGTGCGCAAATTCCGGCAGGGTATTATGATTCTGGATCAGCGGCCTTCATCGCTGGTGGGCGGCGTGTTGGATAACGCCATGATCAACCTCATGTGCCGCCTCAACGACCGGGGCGGCTTCGAACATCTGAGCCACGTCCTCAACCTCAGTCCGGCGCAACAGCGCTACGCCCGCACGCGCCTGCGGGCCGGGCAAACGCTGACGCTCGACGCAACCTCTGGGCAACCGGTGCTGCTCCGCGCACCGTTGATGGTGGAGACGTTGCGCGATCAATGCCACGCGCCGGAAGCGGAATTGCGGAGAATGCGTGAAAATGCACAAGGGGTGGGGGTGGTGTGCCCGGAGGTGGCAACAGTGCAAGTTACGGTTCCATCTGTCACAGAAAACACGGCAATAGGGTCTATCTGGACTGAATTGAGTTCGATGTTAGACGAGAAAATGTCGGCAGATGTAGCACAGGCGGCGAGTTTTCAGGATTGGGCTGCGGCGCGTAATCGAATTCGTGATTGGCTCTTGCAACACAGGCGCGAGTTGAACCCGCTATTGGAAACCACTATTTTTGCGCAAATTGTTTATGATATGCGCTTGCCAGATGCGGAAGCATTGGTGAATGAATTCTCACGTTAGCAGAGGGAGGTAAAAAGAGATGGTTAAAGCAGGTAGTTCATCTGTCAGAGGGAAAGTGAGTTCTCCAAGTAGAGCGGCAAGAAGCATCCAAACAAGAGTGCGAACGCCCCATACTTCCTCACGAAGCGCTCGTCTTACGGGGAACAAGATAAACGCTCAACAGAAAAATTCGGTGCGAAACGTGAGACATACTAAAATAGTATCAACGAGAAACTCACGCGATAGAAAAATCACAGGTAGAGTCGATTCTAAGCAAAAAAAAGCCATTGAGCGTAAAGCTGAAAAAGCAGCAATTAACTACTTTCGAAGTCAAAACGCTGAAGTACGCCGTATGCAATACGACAAAGTTCATGGGGTTGATTTAGGTGCAATCTGGTGGGGCAAGCGTGGAGAGATAAAAAAGGCCGCCGTTGTGGAAGTCAAGGGCAGTGGCAGGGGCACACCTAGCAGGAGTGTCTTCAGAAATCAGGTCCGGCGAGACTATTATTTGCCACGCTTGAGGGAGGCAGAAGCTAAAGGGATAAAAGGAGCTAAAGAATTGTATATGCTGGCTAAAAACAAAGATAAACGTTTGCAGAGTATGGCTTTTACATCGGGGCCGCAAGGGAATCGGGTATACAAGATTTCTGCAAGGGGACCTATCTCTCGAAATTACCAATCCGTCACAGTATGAGGTGAAACTATGAATCCTATAGCGAAGTTTTTTGAAGCACGTGGTATGGCTTTTGAAGAAATTGACGAACGGGGTGTAAGTTCTGCTTTCATAACCGACTTACCCGAAGGACGAGAACAGGCATTTAGCCTATTTGTATTGTTGATTGAGGATGATGCGGATCGTTATATACGTTTCACCATTGTGCCT
The DNA here is from genome assembly GCA_034429475.1 of Anaerolineae bacterium. Lineage (GTDB taxonomy): Bacteria > Chloroflexota > Anaerolineae > B4-G1 > SLSP01 > JAKQHY01. Next base: position 20,345 of record DAOUGD010000191.1, on the reverse strand, counting down.
TTCGTCGATCAACCGTATGAAGGCTATCCACCCGAATTGTATGTAGCGATAGGCCGGCGCAACCACGATTTGCCGCAACTGAAATTCGCCTTTGATGATGACGATGATCTTGAATTAGCGTTGGATATTCCTGCGGAGCAGTTAAACCAGAGCGAGTTTGATCGTATCGTGCAATTGCTGGTGGATTATGCCAGTATCAGCTATGGTGAGATTGCCGCAATGATCAACGGTTAGGCTGGATCAAGAAATGTTTTGGTTTAAGCCGCTATGAGTACCAATTCACACCTTTCCGACATTCTCAGACGCGCCGACATGGAGATGCTGCGGGGCGATTGGGAACGCGCAGAACCGCTGTACCAGGAAGCGTGCGCCTTGGCGCCGCACGATCCACGGGTGGAGATGGGCCTTCAGAACGTCCGCCGATTGGCAGAAAAAGCCGCCAAGATTGAGAAGCGTATGGCCGACGCTGAAGCGTTGTTCGCACAGGGCGACTATCGCGGCGCGGAACTGGAATACATCGGCATTATGGATTTTGCCGTAAACGCACCACGTATCATGAAATTCTCCGCGATTCTGGAACAGAATTACAATCGCGCTAAAAGTTTGCGTACCTGGCAAGAACGAGTACGCAAAATCCTGCAAGATGTACAGCCCATGCGCGAGCAGGAAAATTGGGAAGCAGCGGCCAAATTAACCGAGGAAATGTTGCAGCAAATGCCCGATGAAGTGCTTTATCAGCCGTTGCGCGACACGCTAACAGAAGCACATACCGAGGCGCTGACCCAAGAAGATCAACGAGCGCTGATGAATCGGGCGTTAGAATTGCTCCGCGCTAAAGACTACGAACAGGGTATTGCTCTGTTGGAAAATATACCACCAGATTCTCCCGCCTATGATCAAGCGCAGCGTTTCCTTAATCAAGCGCGTAATTATCTAGCAGAGCAGAAACGTGACCTGGGGATGGTTGAAATTGCCATCAATGAAGGGCGGTTGGCAGACGCGCTGGCGATGCTGGAGCAATGGCGCGGGCGTTATCAGGATACCGCTCTCTGGCGGCAATTCTACCTTCAAGCCGGTCTTGCGCATGGTCGTGTATCGTTAGAGAAGGCGCGGCAACTGGTGACGCAACATGACTACAACACGGCGCACCGTCAGTTCGAGAAGGCGCAAGCGGTATTCGAGAAAGTGCAGGAAGTTTACCCAGCCCATCTGGATGCAAAGGCTTTACGCCGCGAATGTGTGGATCTGGCAGCCATGGCTGCCTTGCAAGCGCAGGCGCAGCTAGATTGGGATGCGGGAAAGCGCGAGGAAGCCGCACGCACCCTGGAACAAGCACAACAACAACTAAAACTCAGTCAGGCCGAGGGCCGCGATTATACCACGGTCAGCGTAGTGGTAGAAACGATGCTCAATACCCTGCAGGATGAGATAGCCCGTATCCGCGAGGACGAGCGTCGTCTCCGCGAGGCCGAGAGTCAGTTGTCAGAGCACCATTTGGGCGAGGCACACCGGCTTTTTATGGCAACGCAGGACGCGCTCTTGCCGGAACACCAACAGCAGGCGCTTGCTGGACTGCGTCACGTTGAGGCGCAGATCCGACAATTCGAGGCGTTGATGGCGCGGGGGAGCGCCGCAAAGGATCCGCTTGTGAAGGTGGACGCCTATCAGGATGCCTACACCCTGTGGGCTGAAAACCGAGAGATTTCTTTGTTATTGGAATACGCACTAATTGACGCCTGCGCTTACGAATTAGAAGCCGGACGTCTTGCTAACGCTGCCGATTATGGCAATCGCGCGTTGCTCCTCAATCCAGATAGTTCCAAGGCTCGCGACTATATAGCGAAGATCGGCATCCAACCACAGGTGGAAGCCACTGTGCAGCGTGTCCGCAATGAATGGGCAATCTTGCAACGTCAAGAAATCCTTGAACCATCTGCCTTTGACCCCCTTATCCAAGACCTTGAAGCCGTGTTACGCAAAGTGGTTGAATGGCCCGACTTGCGCACCGATTTGGAGAACTTACACACGCTCTTGCGTGACGCGCGCGAACGCCGACAACAGTACTCCCAATATTATAGCCGCGCCCTGCCATACCGCGACCGGGGTTTGTGGACGGAAGCTCTGGCTGCATTGGAACAGGCAGTCGCAGCATTAGGTGATACTGTACCTGACGGTGTGCGTCAACAATTAACCCTCTGGCGTGAAACAACGGCTACAGTGTCGCGCGCCCGAGATGAAATCCGCGCCAGTCTAGACCAGGCGCGGGTTGTTTATGAAGGCGCGTCCAAAGGCGACAGCCTGGCGGCGATAGTCGAAGAGCTTGAAGCCACCCAACATGCGCTGGCGCCGGCGCGCCAACGATTGGAGGACGCTACACAACAAACCACCCTTGCCGGTGGGCTGTTGCCGGAAGAATTACGCGCATTGCAAAAGCAAATTGAGGAATTGGATGATCGCATCGTATTTGTTGGAGATGCGATCAGGGCTGTCTCAGCTTCCGATGGCTTGCTCAAACTGCAAGAATTTATCCGTATACGCGGCAGCGATCCCACCGTAGAAGCCGCCCAAAAACAACTAACGGAACGCGCCCGTGAAAATATTAACCTTATTCAGCAACAGGCGCAACTCGCGCTTCAAACCGGCGACCTTGTCGAAGCAGAGGAGAAACTGCGCCAGATCCGCGCCCTGGCGCCTCTGGATGTAGAAAACGCTCAACTCTATGCTAGTGTTCGCCGACGCCGCACATTGGAAGAGAAACTACACACTATTGAGCATGGAGCTGACAGCAAATCAGCCAGTAGCAGCCCGGTAGACGCTATGAAAACCTGGCGACAAGGTCTCAATGTGCTCCTAGAACCGGATGCAGCGTTGCCAAAACCAGCGTGCAAAATTCTTAATCAGTTACTTGCATTGGGCGACCGCGACGATGGCTTGGCGTTAGGAAAGCAAGTTGCCTGGAAGACTGCTCAAGAGCAATTGGCGATGTTGCAGCAACTTCCCCAGGACAACTGGGCGGTCAGACGCGCGCAATTTTTTGCAGAGCGCTGGCTAAAGTTGGCGCGGGATAACGCGTTGCGTGGGATTGTGGCGTCAGCTACACAGTTAGGCGATTTTACGGAAGCCTATCGCGCTGCGCTAGACTATTTCAAAGGGCATCAGGGGGATGTGTCCACCGTTCGCCAATTGACCGAACGCGGCGAGGCGCTACTTAATCATGCCAATGAGTCGGCAAACAAGCGTATCAAGCGCGCAGAAGATGCCTTAACTCAGGGAGACTATAAAAACGCCTTCCAGGCTTTGGATGATATAGAAACTAGCTTTTATGGTCCCATTGAGCAAGAGTTTCCTGAATTATTGGAGGATGAACGTACACAACGATTGCGTAGGGCCGCGCGCAGTTTGCGCGCCGAAGCGGAAAAGCAGCGTGCCCTTCACGCAGAAATTGAACCACGTTTGGAGTCAGCCCGGCAAGCGTACCTCAACAGCGCATGGAGTGAGGCCGAATACATTCTAAATACCTTGCCGGCGCTGCCTGATGCTCCCTGGCTGGTAGAGCAAGCAGCCAACTTGCGCCGCCAGATTTCTCAGGCGTGGGTTGACGACGTGCGTGGTCGTGTGCAAGAGGTAAGAGAGCGTATTGAAACTGCTTGTCAGTTAGCAAGTGTGCCAGAACAATTTGAAGGTTTCTTGCGAGAACTGCGGGAGTTGCCGACTCAGCTCGATTGGCGTGTATTGCCGGATGAGGATCGTGATGCTTATACTCAGTTTGTGCTACAAATCGAGCAACTGCGTAATGATTTGGTCGCAGTGAGCGAGTGGGAACAAAAGGTAGAAGACTACATGCGTGCGGAGCGTTATATAGATGCGCTTCAAGCAATCACTAAAGCCTTAAACGCTACTCGAGAGGGGCGTAAAAAAGCCGAACTCAGTATAAAGTATGATCATATCGAGCCTTTGGCGCGAACACAACAAGAGCGTGAAACCGAGATCGAATTAGGATACGCAGCCTTTGACAGACAAGACTATACGGAAGCACAACGACATTTTGACAAAGCCGACACCCTGGGCGCCGATGTAACAGACGTAACGCGGGCAACTCGCGCTGGCGCAAAACTTTTAAGCGCACAGCGTTGGTGGAATGAAGAAAATGACGCTTCCAATGCACTAGCTGATTTGTATGAATTAGGTCACCTTGTTGAAAATAATCCTCGTGCTCAACGTATTGCAGAGGATGCGGATGCGCTGCGCATTCGTATTGAAACTGTACGACAAGATAACCATGCCATACAACGTGAGCTGGCTGAAGCCAGACAGTTGTTAGTCACAGGTCAGTTTAGCGCGGCGCAGGATACTGTGAAAAACGTTCTAAGGCGTGCGCCATTCTCAGAAGAAGCGCGGACGCTACAAACGCAAATCCAAGAGCAGGAGAAGTCTCACGGGATACTAGAAAACGCGCGTAGTGCGCATCAGGCCGGCAAGTATAAAGAGGCCCTGCAACTGATAGAAACTATCTTAAAAAAGCAACCTGATTCTCTCGATGCGCGTCTGCTCAAGCGGCAGGTAGAAACCGCAATCACTGCTGACGAAACATTTTTCCAGGTAGAAACCCTGGCAAAGCAGATGCGTTTCAAGGATGCGCGCGATTTATTACTGCAACTGTCACGTCAGGATGTCGATCTGGATAGATTTCGCCAGACGCAACAACAGATAGAAGAACTGGAAAAAGAGCAGTGGACGCGTATCGTTCATCCCATTCAGGAATTCTACCGTGACGGCGAGTATGCCGAGGCGTGGAATCGCTGCAAACAAGCCACTGAGTACACCACCGCGCCGGAACTGTTGGATGAACTTCAGGCCTTACAAATCTTGATTGTCAACCGTTGGACGGAAAAACTGGTTCAAACGGCGCGCGCGCAATTGCAAAAACGACTGGAACAAGAACAGTGGCGCGATTTAGAAGTGCAATTGGACTCTTTGTTGCACCTGGAACCGCCGCCAGAAGATCATTGGGTACGGCAACTTGAGGATTTATTGCGCGACACACACACGCGGCGGTTACGTTTGAGTCTGGCACAAGCTCAAGCGCAATATGAGGTATGGTTGACTGAGGGAATGCGCGGCGTTCCTCAGTCTGCGCTGGATATGATCAAGGCCATTCAGGAGGAAGTCGAAATATTGGGGACGCAGGTGGAGTTTGACATCACGCTAGATGCCGCGTCCCTGGCAAACAAAATTGAAGAGGTTTTAAGCCGGCAGGAGGCAGGTGGGCTATGTACTGAATATAGCCAGTTATTGACAGAAGCGCAATCCTTGCGCGCACAATGGGATAATCCAGATTATCTTCGCGAGCAAGCTTGCGATAGGGATTTGGAACGAATTTGCGAATTGGTGAATATGGTATGCAAAATCCCTGGTCACGAAAATGATGAAGAAGCTCACGAGTTATTATCCTGGGTCGCTCAAGAACGTTCACTCTACGCTCAGGTACGGCGTTTCCTGAAGAATGCCGGGTTCACCGTAACGGCTATTGAAAATACATTAATTTATCAATGCACACCTGCACTCCCTGATTTGCAAGAACTTTTGCCTGAAAAAATTTATGTTAGAGTTTTGTTAGATAGGCCATTGGATAGTACTCAAGTGTGGGCAATTCATGATGAAGTACAAAAGTTGACTCAGAGAATCAGGACAATCCTCGTAGTAACAGATCAACGTCCTACTGTTGATGGGTGGGCGCAGATTGGTACTTTAGGGATGAGATCTTTTGTCATTTTGCCCCTTGAGCAGGCCCTGTTGCGGCACGGATTACTTAAAGGTGAAGAGCACGATTTACTATTTGGAGAATTAGAAAACCGTTTGGGAGTGAATTATGACCCATACGACGATGCCCGTGGCCCAATAGCCGGCATTTTCAGTTTCTTTGGGCGTGACAAACTGACTCAAGACCTGTCGCGCCGCATTGTTGCGGGAAAACCAGTGGCGATCTTTGGATTACGCAAGATGGGTAAGAGTTCATTATTGCGCGCTTTAGCCGATCGCATCTCTTTTCCCATTGCGTTTATGAATTTACAGGGCATGGTCAATGCCAAACTAGAGGAAATATACAGAGATATTTTACGGCAGTGGCGGCAATGGTCCCGAGTCCATTACAATTTGGCTTATGATTTACCGCAATTTGACTCCAGTGATACAACAAGCAAATTCAAGTCCGCAACATTGGAACTATTGAATCGGCTTGAAATGTCCACAGGGAAAGCGCGCCTGGGATTATTTCTGGATGAGGCTGAAGTTATTGTTCCACGTCCTGATGGTAGCGGCCCAGATTTAGAACGTTATTTAGCTTTGATGGGTGCAATACGCGAGTTAGTGGATAATGATAAACGTTTATCTTTGGTAATTGCCAGTCTTAACCCCTGTATGAACCGGATTAACGACTTGAATGGTCGGCAGAACCCTATGTTTAACTACTTTCAGGAAGTTTACCTGCCGCCTTTAGCACGAGAAGATTGTATTCAGATGGTGCGTAACCTGGGAAGCCAGGTGAGACAAGGCATATTAAATTACACTGAAGCCAGTGTGGAAGCCATTGTCAATTTAGGTGGTGGGCATCCATTTCTAACACGGCAGTTTTGCAGTCTGCTTTACCAACAACATGATTATCAGCCTGGGGAAATTACAATAAAAGCAATTCCTATTGCCGTTGAGCATTTTATCTACGATGAAAAAACCATCACACACCTGGATGCCAGTATCTGGGAAGATGCCGGGAAGGTCGCCTTATGGGGTGAGATGCAAGCTCATGTTAATCAAGCGATACTACTCGACATAGCACGGGCCAATGAACCGTTAACTAGAGAGAATTTGCTAGCTACGTCTGAGGCCGACGCACGGCGTACCGCACTGATCAATTTGGAACGGTTTCACTTTATTTACCAACCGGAACCAGGTTTCTACGCTTTACAATATGGTCTTTTGCGTACCTGGTTGCGTCGTCGCCGGTTGGGACTGGAGTAAGCTAATGCCACAAGAAAACCCTTTCTATTACAACCTACCCACATCCCCAGAGGATTTTGTAGGGCGCTGGGATTTAGTAGATAAGATTGTCTACGATTTGTGCCGCGCGCGCCCTGATTCTTGGGCTATTATTGGCGGTCGGCGCTTTGGCAAAAGCAGCGTACTTAAGGTAATTGAATCAAAATTGCTAGAACATCTGGCAGTGTGGAAATCGCCCGAACGATACGTGTTCCCCGTACTGGTGGGACTCAAAAAGTGTGAGATGAAAAGCGAATGTCATGTTTACGCCTGTATCCTACATGAACTTTATCGGGCGTTGGGTAGTACGCATAATTTGCCTTTTCCTTTGTCTGTAACTAAATTATCTCACTGGGTTAATACTTACCAGGAACTCATACGCTTTCCTAATGGCAAAGATTCGTTCACAGGTATTTTAGTGGATTTGGTACAGCAGTTTGCTAACAGTCATGTCCCGTTTCGTTTAGTACTTTTACTTGACGAAGTTGAATCTGTCATAGAATTCCCGTGGTTGGACATATTTTTCAATCAACTTCGGGCGATGATTTATGATGATCCATTAGCTAATAATATCAAACTGGTATTAACTGGCGCCACAAAATTCGTCCGTGTAAAGCAAAGTGGCTCCCCTTTGCTCAACGCAGTTAATATTGAGCATTTAACAACCTTGCCGGATATAGCAATAGATACTTTGATTGAGCGTGGCGGTCCAGTTTCACCAGAAGTTAAAACTAGGATCCATATACAAAGTGGTGAACATCCCTTCATTGCTCAATACCTGCTTTATCATCTTTGGAATAGCGACTTAACTCTCACGACTGCTGCCCAGGTGGAACAAGTTGCTCACCAGATGCGCCAGACCCGGAATGATTTTCAGGGTTGGTGGGAATCAATCGGTGATAGTGGACAGCAAGCCTATGCCATTTTAGCAGCAGAACAGGATTGGATCACCGAGACATTGTTATTGCGCCTTGTACAAAATACAACACAGTTTTTGGGTGCTGGACTTTCAGCGCTTTGTTATCACGGCCTGATATTTCGAGAGATGCAGCCATGTCGCTATCGGATTGCCGGACGGTTGTTTTATGATTGGTTTATATTCAATGCTCAACAACAGGTAGCAAGATATAGCTACCAGGATAAGGTGCATAAATCCGAGTTGCCGCCGGACATCCGTGTTTATATCGAACGCATCGAACAACAACAGTTCGGCCCGCAAACCAACGTCAATGGAACCATCAATGGTGATGTGCTTGCAGGGTTATTTCAAAGCGCCGTAGCTGTCGGCGGAGGCAACGCCCAGGATAGCCGCGGAGAAAGCGACTGTATGCCGGAGTCGCCCAAATCCGCTTTGGAAAAAGCCAAGCGTATTTTGGCTGCACTAGAGGAGCAGGCTGCCGGGTATACATCATTGACAATACCCGCGTATCTGAAAATTGACTTAGAAGACCAGCGCAACGAAGTCGCCCGCCTGGAAGCTGAGCTAAAATGCACTTGATTCAGGAGGTCCCCTATGTCCACCCGTAGACCCGCTCCCCCCACTCGTCCTCCCTCGCGCGCGCCCGCGCCGCGCCGCAGCCGCGGCGCACCCAACATCCCCTGGCTCACCATCCTGGGCGGCATTCTCATCGTGGCGGCGTTATTCATTGTGGGCGGCATCTTGGTGCGCCCGCTCTTGACCTCGCGTTCCACGTCGCGCACGGCATCCCCTCGCGCGACTTCGACCGTGACCGCTCCAACGGCAGTCGCCGCCACCCCATCCAGCTCCGGCGCTACCCCAGCGCCCGTCGCTACCGCGATCCCCGCACCCGCGCAGCTCTTCGCCGACGATTTCAACGCCGGCCTCAGCCCCGCCTGGGAAATCGGCTTTGGTGAGTGGCGTATGGTCAACGAACGGATGAAGGTGCTCAGCTTTGTGAATGGCAAGGCGCAAATTTTCACCGGCGATTCCGAATGGCAGGATTACGCAGTGGACTTGGACGCCGGTTCGTTTACCCACGATTGGATCGCCGGCAATGATAACAGCGTCGCCGTCTACGTGCGTTTGCAAGATCGCAGCAACAGCATGTGGTTCCAAATCGCGGCCTACGGCGCGGCCTGTGGCTTCAAGCGCGAAGGGGAAGACACGGTCATTCACTTGGAAGAACGAGAGATTGGGCGCGGCGACCATCACTTGCGCGTGGAGGCTAAAGGCAACAAATACGAATTCCTGGTAGATGGTCAACGCATTTGCTTTTTTGAAGACGACACGTTTTCTTCCGGCAGCGTTGGCCTCTGGGCCGCGCAAGGTCGGGAAGAGAACGAAGTCTGGATTGATAATTTCAAGGTCACGCCATTGCCGTAAAAATCCTTATGGGGCAACGCCATTCACAAGAAAGAATTTTACCGCAGAGCACACAGAGAACGCAAAGCTTTTCTCTATGACTGCTGTGATCTCTGTGGCACTTGACTGAGGAGGTTCCGTTATGACGACACGTTCAAAACCACCGCAAGCATCCCGCAGCGCGCTGCGCCGTCCGTCGCCGGGCAAATCCGGTCGCGGCAGTATGCCGGCGCCGCGCCGTCCAGGGACGCCGGGCCGCGCGCGTACTGCCACTTCTTCCTTCCCCTGGCTATGGCTCGCCATCGGCGCGGGCGGATTACTGCTTATCGTCGCATTCATCTTAGGTGGACGGGCGTTGTTTGCGCCTGAGCCTACACCTACCGCGCCGCCGCCTACGGCCACAACCGCCGCCGCGCTCCCCACGGAGACGCCGGCTGCGCCTACTGATGTGCTCACGCCCACCGCCACGCTTGCGCCCACGCCGGATGTGATGGCCTTTGTCGCGCCAGATATTCCCGCGTTACAACGATTAATGCTCCAACGAGTCAATGAAGATCGTCGCGCCAACGGCCTGACAGAAGTTGTCTGGGATGAGACCGCCGCGCTGGCCGGGACCCAGCACGCGAAAGAGATGGCGCAGTATGGCTACATCAGCCACCGCAACCTCGACGGCTACGGGCCGGATTATCGCTACTCGATGGCCGGCGGGGCGCACTACGCTATGGAAAATGTCCATACAAAATGGCATTCACCCGGCGGCGCGCCCCAATCGGCGGAGGAGTGGGAGCAGTGGGTGCGCGACGCGCAGCAATCCCTGATGGAAAGCGAGGGGCATCGCGCCAATATTCTGGCGCCTGAACACACCCACGTGGGCATTGGAATCGCGTATGAGCCAACCAAAGGTTATTTCGCGATTGCTCAGGAATTCGTCAACCAATACGTCACCGTGCAGCCACTGCTGCGCCGGGCCACCCGGGGAGATTCTATCACTTTGTCCGGCTGGTTGGGGGCAGGGGTATCCGCGCCGCTGTTGAATATCGCCTATGAAGCCCAGCCCGCGCCGCTGAGTTTGGACGCGCTCAAAGCGGAAACTTACACTTCTCCGGCGGAGACTTACGACATTCCCGAAGTCGCTGTTACGGAAGAAGGCCAGTTCACTGCGACCTTCACGCTCAACAACCAGGATCAGCCGGGCCTGTATCACATCCGCCTGTGGGCCGAGACGAAGTTTGGGCAAGTGCAGGTGATGGACACCGTCATTCAGGTGCAATAATAAGGAGGCGTGATGGCAAACCTCAAACCGCGCTATCTGTTTGTGGGGATTGTGGGATTCCTACTTATCACCTTGTTGGGTGCGCCGCACATCGCGCTGGCCTATCACCGGGGCGCTAATCCGGCCCAGACTGGCATAGTCATTACAGACGTTATGGTGCTCACCGGGATGACGATGGATTCACTGGTGGTGGCCGATGGCGGCGTGTTGGTGCTCTTGGGCGTTGGCGGGCAGGATGTGGTGGTTCAACCGGGCGGTGAAGCCTACATCTACGGGATGCTCCTCGGCAACGCGCTGAACTATGGCGGGCGACTGGAGGTTTACGGCATCGTGGGCGGCTATATCTACACCGATGGCGGCGCGACGCTGGTTGACCCGGAGACTATCGTCATTGCCACGCCGCCGGCGGCGACGCCCACGCCGTTCCCCACGCCTGTGCCAGGCACACCAACGCCCACATCCACCCCAGCAACGCCCACCCCCTTACCCACAGCCACACCCGCGCCATCCGCCGATAGCATTGACCTCAGCCTCTCCCTCTACAAATCCGCCGTTACCCCGACTGAGCGTGAACCTTACGAAGAAATTCTGGCGCATTTCGCGGATGCGATCTACGAGATGAGCAATGGCGCGCACAAAGTCCGCAATGTGACCATCTATCAAAATGGGAGCCACGCGCGCACTGCCGATGTGGTGTGGATTGCTCAGGAATGGCCGTATGCGTACATTAACGGGTATGGCGTATCGGGGTATAGCGTTTCAATGGGGGACCTTTTCAATACAGTTGATTTTACGGTGGATCGCCGCTGCGGCGGTTATGTCCTGGCGCACGAGTGGGGCCACTACTATTACGGCGTTTACGACGAGTACCGCTCCGGGCCGGGAAACCCTTGCCCTGCCGATGTGATAAGTTGCCCCCGCCTGAATGACGATCCGGTGCGCAACTCGGTGATGAACGATAACTGGCGCGCGTGTATAGACGGCGACTTCAACTGGTTGAACTTTTCCATCCCCAAAAATCAGACACGCAACAACGCCCAATATCGCGTCTTTAATGCCAGTGCGTGGGAAACACTGGCGCGGCCCACTTCCCAAGACCCGCGTCAGGCCGCGCGGTATGCCATTCGTGAACGCAACTATTACGCGGAATTGGAAGCGGCGGCGCCCATTGGCAACAATAATGCTTCGTTGGAATTGACCGCCGCAGACGCCAGCGCCCAGGCGCGCAGCCTGCTTACCATCATCTGGGCCGACGATACCGCAGCTACTGCGCTGGATGTATCCACCCCCGCCGCTCACGCCGCCCCCGCTTCAGGGGGCATCAATCTGGCTTATCAAGGTCACATCGAATCCGCGCTGGGGGATACATTGGATTACCCCAAACCGCTGATGTTGGTCGCCAGCGTTGTTAATGGCGTTCCCATTGCCAAAGCCGGCATCCACGCTGGCGTCATTCCGCCGGACGGCAAGATGCTCAAGGTGCTTCTGAAAGATGACGGCCTCGCCCCGGACGTCTTGGCCGATGACGGCTTGTACTCCGGTTTTGTGACCTACACCCAGGCCGGCACGTATTATGCCTTCGCCTGGTTTGATAACCAGGCCGGGTCAGCCGAGTTCACCGAAGCGAGCATGGAACACGCCACTGGGCCAAACGGCGAGACGGATTATCCCGCGCCCCGCCCGGTAGGTGAAGAGTTCTTCGCCGTCGCCAACGCCGTCATCACCGTGGGCAACGTCCGCGCCGACGACCACGGCAACGTCGCAGCGGAGGCTACCTCCCTGACGCCAGATAATGTGGACGTGACCGGGCGCATAGACTATGCCGGGGACGTGGATGTGTTTGAAGTTGTCCCTACCGCTAATGGTAAGTTGGTGTTGCGGCTCAGCGGATTTGCCTTCGATATGCAGCCTCGCGTGCAAGTTCTGCGCGCCGACGGCGCCACAGTGATTAAGACCTTTGAATTTACCCCGGAGGATGACGAATATTTTTTTGCCTCACTGCGCGGCAAAGCCAACGAAGCGTTCTATGTGACCGTCCAGCATCTTGACCTCAACGCAGTTGGCGGCCTCTACGACATCAGCATCGGCCCGCCATTGCCCAACGTCATCGAATCCCCGCCGCTGAGCTGGCTGTGGATTGTACTGTCCCTCATCGCTGCCGGGTTGCTGGCACTGTATCTGTTGACGCGCCGCCGGCCCGCGCCGCGTCAGGTCGCTGCGCCGCGCCGGAGAGATTCCGTTCCCACGCCGCCGCGCCGCCCGCAGCCTAAGGAAACGCCTGGGGAATCTATCTACAAAAGCACGGCTGAAAAGCCCGATGAGAACGACGAGTCCTAGTATCAACTTTTTCATTTTCTTGAATACAGCAAAAATAATGCTATACTTGTAGAAGCACATCTTTTGGAGGACAAATGACAAACGAGTTCGAAGCCGGTTATGCACTAACGATAGGGATAGGCGCCTATAAGCGCCTATCCCCTCTGGCAAAATCCCCCACTGACGCCCAGGATATCGCCAACCTTTTGGTCCAGCAGTGCGGCTATCCCCCCGCGCAGGTGGTGGCACTGACCGACGCCCAGGCCACCAAAGCCGCCATCAACGCCAGGCTGGAATGGTTGGCGCGTCGGGCAACGCAGGACGATACCGTTGTCATCTTCTTCTCCGGTCACGGCGCGCAGCGGGTCGGCGGTTTTGATCCCGGCGAGTACTTATGCCCGGTCGAAACGGATTCCTACAACCTTCGGGACTCGGCCATTTCCAGCGATGAATTCAGCACAGCCTTGCACGCGCTCAAAGCCAAAAAAGTCGTCGTGTTCTTCGACGCCTGCCATTCCGGCGGGGTGGGCGAGATCAAAGAGGCCGAATACCAGATGAAAGCCGGGCTTTCGCCGAAGCAATATGAGCGACTGGCAGACGGCGAAGGGCGCGTTATTGTTGCTTCTTGCAAACCGGATGAGGTTTCCTGGGAACTGAAGGATATGCGCAACGGCCTGTTCACACACTACTTGCTGGAAGGCTTGCGTGGCGCGGCCGCCGATGACGCGGGTGAGGTGAGCATCATTGACCTGTACCAGTATGCGGCAAAGAAGGTCAAGGCATACAAGTTGCCGGAGGGCCGCACGCAGACACCGTGGATCAAGGCCGCGACGGAGGATTTTGTGGTGGCGATTAAAACGCAAGAAACGCCGCCACCAGTCCCACCGTCGCCCATCACTGAAGATACAACAACGAAGGATGGTAGTGAAATGAACGAGTGTGAAAGCCTCAAACAACAACTTGCGATGGCGCGCCGGTCGTTGAATATTTTGGAAGTGCAGGCTGCCGGTTTTACTGCACTGACTATTCCGGCGCATTTGCAAATAGAGGTTGAGGAACAGCGGAGGAAGGTTGAGGGGTTGGAGCAGAAGTTGAGGGATTGTTTGGCGCAAGGGGGACAATAATGGACACTCTTGAGAGCTTGCAAAAACAACTTGAGATGGCGCGAGAAGCGCTTCAAGTGTTTGAAGTACAAGCCGCAGGCTATACTTCACTTACTATACCGCATGATCTAAAGTTGAATTTAGATTCAAAACGCGCTGATGTCAAGAAGCTTGAAAAGAAATTTAGTCTTCTTGAATCTGGCTCGGAGGCACTTACTCTGTTTGTCAATCGCAAGGATGAAATCAATCAAATTGACTCCCCACCTATATATTACTTGGTAGATGCTCCTGCTGGATATGGGAAGACTTGGCTATTACAAGAATTGCAACAGCTTTTTAAGGATAATGGCTGGTCATGCGCGTATGTATCGGTTCATCAGAATACTTTAATATCTTCGATAGCAGAAACCTTGGTTACTCAGTTCGGTGTGCAACTTCCATCTGAATCCGAAGAAAAATCTTATGGAGAGCGTCTAGGTGTTGTTATTACGAATAAACCAAAGGTAATGTTGTTTTTTGACTTTGGGGATGAACCTAATTTAAGAGTATTTCAAGATTTGATCGATAACTTTGTTCCTAATCTTTATCGCACATTAAGCGCGAATCCCAATGCCATAACTCCATTGCGAGCGGTGTTTGCAGGGCGGCATTTGGCTATGACAAAACCCTATAAAGAAACAAACTTACCACTTAAGGTTATGACACTAACATTATTTCCTTGCTCGATAGTTTGTGACTATGTTAATAAGGCGTATCCTGGAATATCCAATGCCAAGGAGATTGCTGCAGATCTAACTTATCTAACCGGGGGACATCCGGCAAGTTTGGCATCTGCTTCCAAAATTTATCAAGAGCAACACTGGGAGTATGACAAATTGTTACAATACTGGATTAAAGAACGAGATGTTGTTCTTGAAGGAATTTACACTGGGCTTCGAGCTAATGATGAGAATGAACGAGGTTTTATTGCAGGGTTGAGCCTTTTTCGTCGCTTAGATCTTGGGTTATTAGGGAAGTTGTTAGAATATCACAAAATTACTACGGGCACCCCGTCATCTTGGCAAGACCGATTGACTGCAACTTACCTTTTTGATCGGCAAGGTCCCTGGATATTGAATACTATCGTCCGTCGTTTGTTGGTTCTATGGTTACAGAATAAAGAGAATTATGCGAATTTGTGTGCAGAGGCGGGAAGATTACATCTTGAAGGCTTACAACAAGCTAGACGTGAGCCAGAGATATGGGTAATAGAATATTTGTTTCAAAGCTTGCAAGCCTCAATTGGCGCTATTCATACTCCAGAACACCGCGCCCAGATACGGAGCGTTTTCTGGGAACAAGTTTTTCCGAGTGTTATGCGTACTTACCTTGAGCATGAAAATGATGTTGATTTTGCCAAAAAATCTCTGAAGCATCGAATAGGAATGGATTGGGAATTTCAATTCACTATCAACTACTATTTACGCGAAGACCATTATACTGATCAACCTTATCAGAAACTACTTCAAGTTATTGAAACTTTTGACCCTACTATAGACAATCAGATAAAGTTTTGGACAAAGTTATGCTAAGTTGAGCGTAAAACCTAAGACAAGTGTCAAAATCATTATCTGAACCTCTATACCAATTAGTGATCCAATATTCTGAAATACTGGAGATATATATGGCCACTATAATTCCTTTCATTGACCGCGAAAAAGAACTGACTCTTATAGATCAAGTAATCCACGTCCGAAATGTCCGCTGTATCATCGGCGTCCAGGCCGAGGGAGGCGTCGGCAAGACGCGACTATTGCAGGAAATCCAGCATCGTTACAGAGATACGGCTATAGAACGTGAGTTAGACCTATGCGTTACTGATATTCTCGACTTTGATGACCGCGCCAACCTTATTCCGCAAAATGTGGGGCGTCGCATTGCCCAAATGTTAGGGGTGCAGTTTTTTAAGCCCTATTTGCGGGGATTGCTTAACTATCAGCAATATGAAAAAGCCGGCGTCCATTACGCGCGATTGCAAGAAGTTGAGAAAGAAAACAATGAGGCGTTTGTGAAATGCCTCAACGAAGCTACCCGGCAGCGGCGCGCGATTATGCTGGTAGACACTACCGAGAAACTGCAATTGAACGTCGGGTATTTATTTGACTGGATACAGCAAGGCAAAAATGTGGTCTGGATTTTAGTCGGGCGTGACAACTCAGCCCTGCTCCAATGGATAGCGTCGAACCAAAGTGATGAAATTCGGTTTGTTGAACTCAAAGACTTATCACCAGCGTCAAGCGCGCAATATCTGGAAGCCAAACAACAATCCCTGCCCATCACTTTGGCACCGGATCTGGTGGATAACCTATTGCTTCTCGCTCAGGGACGTCCTATCTTAATAGACCTGGCCGTTGAATGGCTCGCACGTAATATTCCTTTGCCATGGTTGACAGAATACGACGCGACACAGCTCGCTGATTTATCCCCCGGCGAGAAATTGGAAAAACGGCAGGAATTTGAGCGACAATTAGTTATGTCCATCGCTGGTATGCGTCGCCGGATGGACAGGTTGATTTTAGCGATGGCGTACATACACTACCCTTTTTCGGTAGATATGGTAGCCAGTTTGCTTCATTTGTCGCTTGCGGATGCTGAAAACCTGTTTCAGGATGCTCAAACCTACATTTTTGTTAAGCAGTTACCCGATGGCCGGATAACCCTGCATGATGAAATGTGTCGGATGGTTGAAATCTACATCTGGCCTGAAGTGGACCCAGATGATGACCGTCGCCGAGAATATAGTGAGATTGCAATCGCTTATTTGACGCAACAAGAAAATTCCCTCAAAGCGCAAATTACGCAAATACAAGCGTCTTTAAAGTCGCAAGAAGGGCAGCCATCGGCTGAAGAAGCGGAACTCGAACTCATCAACTCTCTGTACCGCCAAACCTTGGAACGCGAATTGAGCGTGGTACAAGAAAGCCTTCTACAACACACCGTATTTTTGGACATCGTGCAAGGTGTAGAAACCTTCGCCCGTCTGTTTGATGAGGCCACCCGCGCTTACAATTTTGACCGGCGGGAATTGCTCTACCGACAAATGCAGCCTTACGACTTCGATACTGTTTCACCAGATCTCAAATACACTTTCTACAGCCGCAAAATTCGTTATCTCAACGACATCGGGCAATTTGATGAAGCACAAGCCTTAGCCACGGCGCTGCTGGACACCGAATTGAAAGTTGGCCAACGTTTGGATTTGCTAACTCTCTCCGGTAGAAGTTATGAGCTTGCCCATTCCTTGTTGAATGCGCTCAAACAATATGAAAAAGCCTTGGAGATGTGCGAGCATTATCCAGATGAGTTAAAAAACTGGAAAGGCCAAATGTTGAGCAATCTTGGTCGTGTTACCCGCGAGATGCGCCGGGTTGACGATGCTTTCAAATATTACAAACAAGCCTTGTTCATTACCAAGAAACCTGAACAAATCGCGGCGATTTTGAACAGCATGGGCTATGTATGGTCACTGCAAGGCCGGTATCGTGGAGCGTTGAAATATTGTCTCAAGGCCCTAAGTATTTACAAAGACTTAGATTTGCAACGCGCAATTGGCACAACGCTCACCACCATTGGTGAAGTTTATCGCAATCAAGGCCATTACAACCAGGCTATCGAGCAGTATAATCAAGCGCAACGGTACTTTGAACGCGAAAACGACCTGATCTGGTTGGCGCGCCTCTACAGTCGCCGTGGTGCTGTATATCGGCTGTTGAGGGATTATACAGTAGCAGAAAGAGACTTACAGAAAAGCCTTCAGTACGATATTAAAAGAGAGAAGCCCTGGACCTATCACGTTCTGGGCTGTGTCTATTGGAACCAAGACCAATGGGACGCCGCCGAAGCACAATTTCGTACCAGCGATCAACTGGCATTGGAAATTCACGACGTGCGTACCCAAGTCAATAACCTGGTGGGCTATGCTGAACTCTATTTCGACCGTTGGAAGGCTACAGGACTGCAAGACCTAGCATATCCCGAAAAAATCCGCGCGAAAGCCGCGGAACTGGAAGCTCTGCTCAAACAAGGCTACGGATTTGACCATCACCATGGTCGTATGTTGCGTACATTAGCGGATGTGTCCTTCTACGAAAAACAATATGAACAGGCTTTCACGCATTATAAGGAGGCATTCACTCTGCTGGGAAGTCGGTTGGGAGGCTACGCGCGCCTTACCGATTTCCAGGGAGAAGTGGATTGGTTAGCCAAGCGTATCATTGACCTGGCCACCATCGGCGAACCAGAACGCGCCCTGGCGTGGTGTCAGGCGTTCCGTGAACATTGGCAAAATGAAAGGCTCGGTATGATGCAAGCGGACCTGCTCATCAGTATGTGCGACGTGTGTGAAATCGAGATTAAACTCAGCGCCAAGGACTAAAAATTATGTCGGAAACTTTTTCTCCTGTCTTTCACGCCCTCACCGGCCAATGCGACTGTGGCTGTGACTGCGCCTGCGCCGTCGCTTTACCGACCACCTGGCTGCCCACCCTCGGCCAAATTGCGCCTGCCACACCGGTAGAAACGCCGCTGGTTCTCTCCGCCTGGCTCCACATCACCGACCGTTGCAACCTGCGCTGTGATTATTGCTACACCGCGCACGCCGCTGCCGATATGTCCCCGGCGGTGGGACGCGCGGCGATTGACGCGATTTTCCGCTCTGCTGCGACCCATGGCTATCGCGCCGTCAAGCTCAAGTACGCGGGCGGGGAACCGCTGTTGCGCTTCCCCCTCGTTTTTGAACTGCATCGTTATGCCCAGGCCCAGGCTGCGCGGCACGGGATCGCGCTGGCCGGCATCGTATTGAGCAACGGAACATTGCTGACCTCGGCGATGGTGGATGCGATGCAGGCTGTGGGGTTAAGGCTGATGATTTCGCTGGACGGTGTGGGCGCGATGCACGATTGCCAGCGGCACTACGCCGACGGGCGCGACTCTTTCGTAGAAGTCGCGCGCGCTGTGGGGATTGCGTTGGCCAGTGGCCTTGAGCCGGAAATCTCTGTGACTGTCAGCAGCCGCAATGCAGCGGGTCTGGCAGAGACGGTGGACTGGGTATTGGAGCGCGATCTGCCATTCAGCCTGAACTTTTATCGGGAGCACGGTAAATCGAATTGTCAATCCGACCTACATCTGGACGACGATCGCATCATTGATGGAATGTTAGCCGCTTACAAAGTCATTGAGGGCAACTTGCCCAATCGTAGTATGCTGGCTTCGCTGGCAGATCGCGCCAATCTGTCCGGCCCACATTTGCGTACCTGTAGCGCCGGGCAAAGCTACCTGGCCTTTGATACGCAAGGCCGTGTTGCTAAATGTCAAATGGATATGGCCCATCCAGTCACGGATTATCATGATCCTGATCCTCTGGCTACCTGTCGCGCCAGCGATATTGGATTATGTAACCCCATCGTAGACGCAAAAGAAGCGTGCCGCGATTGCGAGTGGCGCTATGCGTGCGGCGGTGGGTGTCCGTTGCAGGCACAGTGGTTTGCCGGGAGCTACTATGCTAAATCGCCTTATTGTGCTATTTATCAAACTCTTCTGCCTGAAGTCGCGCGGTTGGAGATGTTACGTCTTCAACATAAAGAGCAAGCCCTCTCCCTTGCAGAAACGCCCATAAGGGATCAAGTTTCATGCCCCAAATCGGGATGATTGAGCCGGTTGTTTAGGCAGAGAGCGTCAGGGAATCCCCCTGACGCTCTCTGTCTTGTAATACCCCATCGCAGGCAACTCAAAGACCGCGCTCAGAATCAGCAGACGTTGTCGGTTGCGACTCCCCGCTTTTGAGTAGCTGTTTTCGGCATGGCTCAGAATCAGTTTGACACTTGGCAAAACAGTTGCTGCGCCCGTATTTGAACGGCCGCAAGCAGGTCGCTTATGGCTTTCTGGAACTCTTCCGATTTTATCATAACGCCCATCGCTTTGTGCGTGGCCCGCAGGTGGGCGCCATCCCCCTGGAATTGGCTGGCGGACCAGCTATCTCAGACCTTTTCGCTTTTCTGGGGTTTGGGTCAAAATCCTGATTCTGTCAAACTGACTCCCCTGGACTTTGAGCTATGCCGAAAGAATACTCTGAAATGAGGGAACTATTTCTTTACCATTCCTTACGCGGCCTTGAACGTCGAGGACGGCGTTTAGGCGTTTCCAGAATTTAAATCATCCCAAAATCGGGTACACTCTCTCCCATGATGACCAGGAGGAACGGTATGGAACTGAGCACGGAACTCAAGCAACTTTTCATGCGGACGGAGACGGCGCTGACGGG
>DAOUGD010000190.1:0-1704 GCA_034429475.1 Anaerolineae bacterium | reverse complement strand
TATGGTCGGCGAAGTACGTCAGCGTGTAGTTGATCTGACTCACCAACAAGAACTGACAATAATCCAACCGGGTCACTTGGCTCATACCCGGCATTATAACAGCCTCATGAACCAGTTTGCGTAAGTCCTAAGGTTGTGCATGGCCGTGCGCCAGCCGTAACTGGCTATATAGGCGCCCATGTTGGCGTCGGCGTCCGGGTCGCCGTTCCAACCGGGTTCAAAGTCCAATCCTTCAGGGTAGTTGCTGTACCAGTTAAATCCATCCAGGCTATTGCCGACGGTTTTCCACGTCTCGCCGCCATCCACGCTGGCTTGCAGGCTGACGCCATCGTAGTCATACTCGGTCTCCCACCACAGGTCGAATTTGACGTAGGGGTACGTCAGGCCGGAAAAGTCGAAGGCCGGGGCTTGCACGTAGGACTGCTCGTCATTGTGGTAGTCGCCGTCCAGGTTGGTTTTCCAGGCGTTATTGCCAGTGGAGGCGCCCACGATGGTCGCGCCGGCCGGCATCCCCAACTCCCAACTGCTGTTGTCGCCGCCGCTCGTCCAGCCGCCCGCGCCACTCTCGAAGCCTTCGACGTAGGGGAAAGTATCGAGCGGCGCCGCCCCGCTGGTGAACGTCCACACCGGGCAGCCGGTAGCGTCGCCGAAACTGTTGTAGGGGACGATCTGCCAGTAGTGGAGCGTGTTTTCCGCCAGCAGCGATGTTTGGGTGTAGGTGGTCGCCTCGCCCCAATCTGCGCCGTTTTGGATGTTCGTGGGCGGGTTGTCCGTCCCGAAGTAAATTTTGTACCCCGCCGGGACGCCGCCGCCGTTGGCCCACGCCAGGTTGGCAACGAGCGGCACGCCCACCGCGCCATTTGCCGGGGCGGAGAGGATAGCGCAGTTGGGCGTGGCGACTGCGACAGTCTGAATTACCTGCACATCATCGAGGAACATATTGCTGCCCCAACCGGAGATGCCCTTAAAAACAATCCTTACCGCAGATTCGCCGGCATACGCGGTCAGGTCCAGCGTGTGCTGCGCCCACCCCACCGCGCCCGTAAAGCGATAGATTTCGTTGCCCACATCCTCAAACGTGCTGCCCCCATCCAGACTGATTTGCACCTGCACCCGGTCTGTGCGAGTAGCATCATAATCGGTATCGTGATACATCCAGAAGGTCAGGCGATATTCCCCTGCCGTGCTAAAATCCAGCGCCGGCGAGAGCAGTTGTTTGTATTCTCCGATATCGCAATCATAAGAGTTGAACATCGCCTCTGCCGGCGGGGAATACGGCGTTTGATCTGGATCGGAACCCTCTGTCACCCGGCTCCAGGCGCAGTCGCCGGCAGTCGGAACGGTCCAACCAGAAGGCGGAAACGTTTCAGAGGCAAAACTCTCGTCGAATATGAGGGTGGAAGCGCCAGTGGTGAACGACCACACCGGGCAGCCAGTAGCGGCGCCGTAGGTAGTATTATAGGGGACAACCTGCCAGTAGTACGTGGTATTGGGATCCAAGATCAAGATCGCCCCCAGGTACACAGTCGTCACGTTGCCCGCATCTTCGCCATCGGCAATGTTCGTAGGCGGGTTAGGCGTTTCCAGAATTTAAATCATCCCAAAATCGGGTACACTCTCTCCCATGATGACCAGGAGGAACGGTATGGAACTGAGCACGGAACTCAAGCAACTTTTCATGCGGACGGAGACGGCGCTGACGGG
>DAOUGD010000189.1:0-12203 GCA_034429475.1 Anaerolineae bacterium | reverse complement strand
GCCCCCATCACCCCCACCGCGCCGCCCACCCGCACGCCGCCGGAAAGCACCGCCATCCGCTACACCGTGCAACCGGGCGACACGCTCTCCGGCATCGCCGCCTACTACGGCACCTCGGTGGACGAACTGCTGCGGCTCAACGGCCTCGCCAACGCCGACCAGCTTGCTGCAGGGCAAACGCTACAAGTATCCTTGGAAGCCCAGCATATCGGCCCGGAACAAATTCTCATTCCCGACAGCGACCTCGTCTACGGGCCGAGTTATCGGGATTTTGACGTCGCACAAATGATGGTCAGTCTGCCCGGCCTGTTTCACGATTACAGCGAAGAAGTGGCTGGAGAAACGCTGACCGGCCCGGAAATTGTGGAACGGGTCGCTAACGAATACAGCGTCGGCCCGCGCGTGCTGCTGACCCTGCTGGAACTGCGCGGCGGCTGGCTCACCAATCCCGACCCTTCCCCCGACCAACGCACTTACCCCCTCGGCTACACCGACTTCCCCCATCTGAACGGCCTTTACCATCAATTGGCCTGGGCCGCCGACGAACTCAACGTCGGCTTCTATGGCTGGCGGCTGGATACGTCGTGGCTGGTGCAGACCGAAGATGGCGGCTACGTCCAGTATTCGACCGCCATCAACGCGGGCACGGCGGGCGTGCAGCGCGCCCTCGCCTCCGGCGCGGCGGACTACGACGCCTGGCTCGCCGATCTCCAACGCTTCCCAGAAGTCTATCAATCTCTGTTCGGCGATCCGTTCCAGTACACCATCGAGCCGCTCGTTCCGCCGGACACGACCAACCCCACACTCGAACTCCCCTGGGCGACGGGCGAAACGTGGTACTACACCGGCGGCCCGCATCCCGGATGGGGATCGCAAGGCGCGTGGTCGGCGCTGGACTTTGCCCCGCCGGAGCGCAACCTCGGCTGCCAGGCCAGCGCGCGCTGGGTGACGGCGGCGGCGGCGGGCGTCATCGCCGTCAGCGAGAATGGGATGGTGTTGCAAGACCTGGACAACGATGGCTTCGTGGGCACGGGATGGGTGCTGCTCTATCTCCACATGGACAAAGACGGGCGCGTGGCGGCTGGCGCCACGGTGCAGACCGGCAACCGCATCGCCCACCCCTCCTGCGAAGGCGGCGTCTCCAACGCCACCCATCTGCACTTCGCCCGACGCTACAACGGTGTGTGGATGCCCGCCGATGGCGCACCGTGGCCGTTCACTCTCTCCGGTTGGCAGGCGCAGACAGACGCCGCCCCTTACGACGGCTTCCTGAACAAAAACGGGCAAACGCGCACGGCATTGGAAGACTGGAGTGCGCAAAATGGGATACGCCACTAAGCGGTTTTCTACGACCGGCGCCCGGCGCAAGTTTGATAAGATACGTAAGATGCCGAGCGCCCTCTTGATCTTGCTGATCATGAGCGGCGCCCCCGCAGCGCCTTCCCTGCCACCCCATGCCGCCGGCTTCATGATGGTCGCCCCCCCGCCCTGCGCGCCGCCGACCAATATCATCCTCTTCATCGGCGATGGCATGGGCGACGCGCAGCGCACGGCGGCGCAGTGGGCCGCCTACGGGCAAGATAGCCATTTAGCCATGGATTCTATGCCGCACAGCGGATGGGCGCGCACAGGCTCTCTTCTCGGTGTGACCGATTCCGCCGCCGCTGCCACCGCCCTGGCGACCGGTCACAAAACCCTTGATGGTATGATCGCCATGGATCCGCTTTTCAACCCGCTCCAAACCATTCTGGAGCAGGCGCAGCGGCGCGGCATGGCAGTGGGGCTGGCGACCACCACCGAAATAGCCCACGCCACCCCGGCAGCTTTCGCCGCGCATGTCCCGCTCCGCACGCAGATGGCGGATATCGCCCGCCAGATGATCGAGCGCCGGGTCAACGTGCTGCTCGGCGGCGGGGAGGATGACTTCCTGCCGCCCTCCGCGACCGGCTGCTTCCCCGCGCCTGGCGACCGCAGCGACGGGCGCACCCTCATTCAGGAAGCCACCGACGCCGGATACGTCTACGTCTGCGATGGCGTCGCCCTTATGGCTGCGCCGCCGGACACCTCGCGGCTGCTCGGGCTCTTCGGCGACGCGGGGATGACGCGCCCGCACAGTCCCACCCTGGCGACCATGACCCACGCAGCCATTACACTCTTGTCACAAGACCCGGAGGGATTTTTCCTGATGGTGGAAGGGGGACAAATTGACTGGGCCGCGCACAACAACGACGCCGCCAACGTCATCAGCGACACGTTGGCTTTCGATGACGCCGTCGCCATCGCACAAGCCTTCGCGGTAGGACACCCGCAGACGCTCATCATCGTCACCGCCGACCACGAGACGGGCGGCATGGCGGCCTCGCTCACGCCCACCGGCGCAGAAGACGAGGATGGGCCATTCGCCATGCCGGATGGGACGCCTTTCTACGTCACCTGGGCCGGCGGCGCTCACACGACAACCCCGGTCGCGGTGATGGCGCAAGGGCCGGGCAGTTATCTGTTGGAGGGCGAATACGAGAATACGCACGTCTACGAAGTCATGATCGCCGCGCTGTTCAGTTGGCGGATTGACGTGCCGGTGGTAACGCGCTGGCAGTGAAGCATCTAGGGATCTTTTCTCGCCAACTGAGCCAGTAGATAACAGTGGTCAGACCCCCCGCCACATCCTACGTGTACCCAGTTCGTGCGAAAATGGCTCGAATGAAAAATGTAATCCAACCGAGCAAACGGGCCAGGCAATGACCTCTCTCCCACTTGTAATCCTTTAGGAAACGTGAACCCAAATCCCCACCCGGCTTCTCGATATGCATCTATAAATTCTTCTGCTATGTTAACGTACCCCCGCGTTTGATCGCTCATGTTGAAATCACCAACGATCAAGACCAATCCCTTCTCAGACTTGGCCTGCTTTGTTACTTCCTCTACTTGTCCTTGAGGCCCGACATCGTGCAGTCCAATCGGTATAGCCGTATTTCTATACCATTCAAGCCCGGGCGGGAGTGGATGCACCACGAAGATCGTCACCGCTTGATCATTCCAATCCACCACTGCGCGAAGATATAATCGACCGCCCCCAACTGGCTCGTTCCACTCTTCTTCTATAATTGGATAACGACTGAACAACCCTGTGGTTTCTGCAACGGGATCCGATACCCTATACGGATAAGTCGATCCAAGCTCTTGTTCGAACAACTGCGCCATCTCAGACGTCATTTCTTGGACTGCGACAATATCTGCTTCTTGGTCCTCAATGAGCGTCATCAATGCTTCCGGCCGTCCCAGATGTAGACCAAGATTAAACGTCATCACGCGCAATATCTGTTCCCCTTCGCAATCGCACCCTCCAAAACGGGGCAAAAAGAGAGTGCCGTACGAACCAACAAATATAGCCAAGGCAATTGCACCCGCCACGAGCGCACTCTCTGACCACAAGCCGAGTACTATAAGGAATACTACCGGGATCGGTACAAACAGGAACGGCGTGAAGACGTTGACCAGGGCAAGAAAAGGTGGTAGATCTGACACTTCTACACGTAGGGCCATAAAGCCAACTACAAGGGCAGTGTATAGCCAGCATACCCCAACTGCAATCCCTCTCAATTTCTTGCTCATTTTAGAACTCTCAGGCAATCCCAAATCTCCTGCAAAACGCTGCCTAACCCGTTTTCTCCACCGCCATCCGCACGTCCACGGCCCAGGCCCCCTGCCCCGCCGTCCCGACGATGAGCGGGTTGATGTCCAGTTCCACAATCTCAGGGAAGTCGCTCACCAGTTGACCGACGCGGCGCAGAGTATCCACCACGGCGTCGAGGTCGCCGGGTGCCTGCCCACGGACGCCGGCCAGCAGCTTGCCCACCGCCGTCTCCGCGATCATGTCGCGCGCGTCCGCCTCGCACAGCGGCGCAAGGCGGAAGGCCACATCTTTGAAGACCTCCACGTAAATGCCACCCAGACCGGCCATCAACAGCGGGCCGAATTGCGCGTCGCGCTGCGCCCCCAGGATGATTTCGAGGCCACGCGGGGCCATCTGCTGCACCATCACGCGCCGCGCCGGATCGTCGCCCACCAGCCGCGCAAAGGCGGCGCGCACCGCGTCCGCGTCGGTCAAATTCAACACAATCCCGCCCACATCCATCTTGTGTACCACATCCGCCGCGATCAGCTTGAGGACGACGGGATAGCCGGCCTGCTCCGCTAAAGCCACAGCTTCATCCACCGTAGACGCCAGCCCTGAGAACGGCACACGAATGCCGTAGGCGGCTGCAATTTGGCCAGCCGTCTCCGCATCGAGGAAGGTTCTTGACGATGGGTCAGGGGCGGGGAGACTCTGCGACCCTACCAACAACGCCCGCACCGCCTCCCGAGCCACGTCCGTCACGGGGAGCGGCGTCAAATCCGGGCGGTCGCGCAACCGGCGATATTCCCACAACCCGGCGAGGGCGCGCCCGGCGCGCGTGGGGTCCTGGTAGTAGGGGACGCCGCCGGTGTTGAGGATGAGGACGGTCTCCGTGAGACTCGCGCCGCCGACCATGCAGGCGATCACCGGCTTGGCGATCTCCGCCGCCGCTCTCACGATGGCGCGCGCCACGTCGTCCACCGGCGTGATGGCCTGGGGGACGAACATCGCCAGCAGCATGTCCACTTCGGGCGCGTCCGCCAGGATTTTGAGAGCGGCGTAGAACATTTCCGCGCGCGGCCCGCCGAGCATGTCCACCGGGTTGAAGAGCTGCGTCCCTGCCGGGGTCACGGCCTTGAGGTGGGCCTGTGTCTCCGGCGAAAGTTTCGCCAACGTCAGGGCATTGAAATCGAGCGCGTCGGCGGCGAGGGCGGCAGGGCCGCCGGCGTTGGTGAGCAGCGCCACGCGGTTGCCCGCCGGGAGCGGCTGCGTCGCCAGAGCCATCGCCACGTCGTTCTGCTCTTGCAACGAGTTGACGACGAGCGCGCCCGCCCGGTGGCAGGCGGCGCGATAGGCGCGTCCGCTCCCGGCCAGCGCCCCCGTATGCGAAGCCACCGCCTGGACGCCGGATTGCGTCAGCCCGGCTTTGAGCATCACGATGGGCTTCTGCCGGTAGACGGACGCGGCGACTTCGACGAAGCGCCGCCCGTCGGGCAAGCCCTCGGCATAGAGGTTGATGACGCGGGTGTTGGGATCGTCGGCCAGCATTTGGATGCCGTCGGCGAGGTCCACGTCGAGCTGGTTGCCGAGCGTGGCGATGCGGCTGTACCCCACACCGACGCTGCGCGCCCAGTCCGTCGTCCCGCCGCAAATCGCGCCGGAGTGCGACGCAAAGCCGATATGCCCGCGCGGCGGCATGTCGGTGATGAAGGTGGTGTCCAACGGCAGCGCGGTGTCCATCACGCCGACGCAGTTCGGACCGATCATCCGCATCCCGTACTTGTCCACGAGGCCCTTGAGCGACGCTTCCAACGCTGCGCCCTCCGGCCCGGCCTCCTTGAAGCCGCCGGTGACGACGATGACCGCTTTGAGGCCGCGCTGTCCACATTCCTCCAACGCCTGCGGCACATAGGGGGCGGGGATCATGATGACGGCCAATTCAATGGGATCGGGAACGTCGGCAATACGTGAGTACACGGGCAGCCCCAGGATTTCGCCGCCTTTGGGGTTGATTGGGTAGATCGGCCCGGCGTAGCCGTGCTCTTTGAGGTTGCGCACGACGCCATGGCTCAACTTCGTCGGGTCGCTGCTCGCACCGATCACGGCGACACCGTGTGGATTGAAAAAGTAGTCGGATAGATTGGTCATAATAGCTCCTAAACGAATTACGAATTACGAATTACGAATTACGAATTACGAATTACGAATTGCGAATTGCGAATTGCGAATTACGAAACCCTGGCGGTTTGTTCACACCAGGAAGATGCCGCCGATGCCGGCGGCTACCATCAGCGCCAGGCCCGGCCACAGGGATTTGCGCAGCGCGGGGCTGCCGCTGGTGAGGGCAAAGCCTCCTTTGAAGAGAGTGCTTGCCAACATCGCCAGCACGACGGCCCGCGCCGCTACGATCAAATCCAGGCCGCTTGCTTTGACCAAATCCACCACCGAGAGCACGATCGCGTCCATATCCGCCACACCCGAAATCAGGCTGGAAACGTAAATGCCCGTGTCCCCAAAATAGACTTGCGCACCTTTGGAAATGAGCGAGATGACGGCGTAAATCAGACCAAACTTGATGGCCGGCCCCAGGTCAAATGGGTTGACGAACCGAATATCTTCTTTGACATCCGTGCGATGGGCGAAATAGAGATACGCGCAATACAGCGATCCGGCCAGAGTCGGCAGCAAAATGGGCAGCGCCAGCCGTAAGGCCAACGTCTGATTCAGAGCGAAGACGATCACGGCCACGCGCACAAACATCACCGTCCATGCCACCAGAATGGCAGAGGCGAAAGGGCGCGCCAGTTTTTGATTGGTGCGGCTGCGCGCCGCGAAACTCAACGTTACCGCCGTGCTCGAGGCGATGCCGCCCAACAATCCCGTCAGGCCGATGCCGCGCTGCGGGCCGGCCGTCTTGATCAGCACGTATCCCAGAAAACTGATGCCGGAGATGAAGACCACCATCAGCCAAATTTTGTAGGGGTTGAGAACGTCGAAAGGCGGCGGGCCGAAGGTCCGGTTGGGCAGAATCGGTAGCACGATGATACTGACGACGGCAAACTTGAGAGTGGCGTAAATGTCGTCCCGCGTGAGGGCGTGGGCAAACGCCTGAAGCTGCGGTTTGAGCGAGAGCATCAGCGTCACGGCCACCGCCAGCGCGGCTGCCAACGGGAGCAAATCCCAATAACACATCGCGCCGGTGACAAAAACCACGAGTGTCGCCATTTCCGTGGTCATCCCTGGCCTGCCGCGCGCCACATCCGCGCGGTACGACGTCGCCACCAGCAGGCTGAAGACGCCGAAAACGCCCAGAAACGGCCAGGGCGACACCAATTCGGCTGCTGCCAACGCGGCAACGTAGCCCGCCAGGCTGATCAGCGCGAAGGTGCGCACTCCGGCGAACAATTCGCCGTCTGCTTCGTCATAAACCGACTCCCGTTGCAGGCCGACCAGGATGCCGATGCCGAGGGCAATCACAAAGCGATAAAAATAAGGCGCCATGAAACCTCCATTAGCGAGTTGCGAGTGAGGAGTGAGGAGTTGCGAATCCACAACCCACAACCCACAACCCACAACCCCTTTTATGTAATCAACTCACGCGGCAGGAATTCGGCGCGGTTGACGTAGAGGATTTCGGTGCTGCCGGGTTTGAAGTCAATGCGGGTGATGGCGGCGTTGTTCAGCGCAAACCAGGGGCGATTTTCCAGCGGATAATGCAAGATAGCGGCAAGGATGTAGTTGAAGAAGCCGCCGTGACTCACCAACGCCACACGGTCTTCCGTGCCGCCGTGCCGGGCCAACAGTTCCCGCAGCATCCGCTCGGCGCGCGGGAAGCGTTCCTCGCGGGCTTCAAACGGGCGATTCCACCAGCCGGTTTCTGCCGCGTCGGCCGGCAAGATGAAATCGGGGTAGTGTTCGGCAAAATAGGCGCGAGTCTTGCCCGGTTGCCCGACGAACTCGCCAGTTTCGGGGTTTTCCAGGTATATACCGCCAGTCTCGTGCCAGTCCTTCCAGCCTACTAATGGCACCCCCACCGACCGCGAAATGATCGTACCGGTCGCCACCGCACGCACCATCAGGCTGGAATAGAGGTGGGTAATCCCAAAGCCGCCCACGTTTTGATAGTCGTAGGGCGGCGCCGGCTCTGCTGAGACAGCCGCCAGAAATGCGGCGACGTACTCGGCCTGGCGACGGCCCACGTCGGTCAGTTCCGCGTCGTCGCTGCGACCCACGGTGGAGCCAGTTTGCGCGGCCCGCTGATTGTTCGCAGATTGCCCATGACGAATGTAGTAAAATTGCATAGCTCTCCTCGTTATAGTTTTTGTAGTTTCCAGTTTCCCCGACGATAATACCAGCCTAGCAACGCCGCCTGCAAAATCCAGCCGACGCCCAAAGCGAGCCAGAGACCGTTCTCTCCCATCCTGAGCGGACCGGGAAGTATCAACGCCAACGGAATCTGCACGAGCCACAGCGAAACCAGGTTGACCGCCATCGGCAAGATGGTATCGCCGGCCCCGCTCAATGCACCGATGAATACCAGAGTCAGTGTTTGCGCCAGATAGCCGAGGCTCAAGACGCGCAGCAGATACACCCCTGCCGTTAGACTGTCCGCCTCTTGCGTAAACCACGCCATCACCTGCGGCGCGCCCAACGCCGCGCCGCCCAACAGGACGACCATCACCCCGGTGGTCGTCCAAAAGACCCAGCGGACGGCGCGTTCAGCGCGGTGCGGTTGCCCGGCGCCGAGGTTCTGCCCCACCATCGCCGCCGCGACCTGCATCGCGCCCATGCCGGGGACCTGCACAAAGCCAAAGATGCGGCTCGTGATGACCCACGCCGCCAGCGTCGCGTCCCCGTAGCCGGCAATCAGGCGCATCAGCCAGAACATCGCCAGATTGGGCGCCCCCCGTTGGATGATGGCCGGGCCGGTAATCCGCAGAATCCGGCCCATCATCGGGAAATCCAGGCGCAGATGGTGCATGTCAATGCGGACAATATCGCGCCCGGCAATCAGCACGCCCAAGCCCCAGACCATGCCGACAACGTGCGCGCCGACCAGAGCCAACACGGCCCCTTCCAGACCCAACCATATCACCAGTAAAGGTTCAGCCACCAAGAGCGTCCCCATCGTCCAGGCCATCATGCTCAGACGAACCTGCGGCGCTCCGGCGGCGCCCATCATCCCGCCGACGCTGGGCACCATCTCCATCGCAATCAGCCCGGAAAAGAGGATGCGCGCATAACGCACGGTCAACGGGAGCACTTCGGCGTCCGCACCGGCCAGGCGCAACAACGGTTCCATGAAGATCAATCCTATCACACCCAGCGAGCCGGCAGAAACGATCATGAGGATAACCGCCTGCAACGTCGCCAGGTTAGCATTTTCCTGATCTTTGGCGCCTACGTAGCGGGCGACTACCGCGCCGCCGGCCGCGCTTAAGGCCATCAGCACGCTGATCAACAGCACCCGCGCCGAGGTGGCTAACCCTGCCGCAGACTGCGCATCGGAACCCAACTTGCCAAGCCAGATCGCATCATACAGGCCGGGAATCATAAACAGCACCTGGCTCAACGTGGCGGGCCAGGCGAGACGCCAGAGAGTACGCGGCAGGCCGCCCTGGGTGAGGTCAGGAACCGCAGATGTGACAGACTTCATCAATAATGAGTGATTGGAAACTGGAAACTAGAAATCGGTTATTAACTCCACGTCCCGCCACCGGGCCGTGACTGGTTGATTTGCTGGTGCTTAATTGTCGTTATTTTAGCTTGAAATGCAAGTGAAAAAAATATCGAGAGCACAACTCTAACCGCTTGCGAACCTTTGAGAGGATACTCAACGTGCGTTTCGGCTTCAAAAAGACCGTGCTATAATAAAATCAGCTTCTACCCAAAAGGAACTCACGATGAAGGCTAAACTCCCTTCCCCCCTGCGCGTCATCAACAGCGTCGCGCCCATCCGCATCTGCGACAACGGCGGCTGGACGGACACCTGGTTTGCCGGACACGGCAAAATTTTCAACATTGGCGTCTACCCCTATGTGGAAGTGCAGATCGAGGTCTATCCATATGAACCGGGGACGGATCGTATCATGCTGTACGCCGAAAACTACGGGGAACGGTACGCCGTCCACCCGGAAACGCCCGGCTGGGATCGCCACCCGCTGCTGGAAGCCGCCATCGAACGCATGGGCGTGCCGCCGGAAGTCGCCATCCAGGCCACGATCCACTCCGCAGCGCCGAGCGGCTGCTCCACTGGCACGTCGGCGGCGGTGACGGTGGCCCTCATCGGTGCGCTGGATCAACTCACGCCGGGCCGCCTCACTCCGCACGAGGTCGCCTACACCGCCCACGCCGTCGAAGTGGAGATGCTCAAGCAGCAATCCGGTATCCAGGATCAGCTCTGTTCGGCCTACGGCGGCATCAACTTCATCGAAATGCACCGTTACCCGCGCGCCACTGTCTCACAGCTTTACGTCTCCAACGCGATCTGGTGGGAACTGGAACGACGGCTCGCGCTTATCTACCTGGGGAAATCGCACGTTTCCTCGAACGTCCACCTGCGCGTCATCAAGGAACTGGAAAACGCGGGGCCGGAGACTCACCGTCTCCAGGATTTGCGCGCGACGGCGGAAAAGTCGCGCGATGCGGTCTACGCGGGAGATTTTGCCGCTTTGGGCCGGGCAATGACCGAGAACACGGAAGCGCAGAGCCGCCTGCACCCCGACCTCGTCAGCCAGGACGCGCGCGCCGTCATCGAAATTGCCCGCAGCTTCGGCGCGCTCGGCTGGAAAGTCAACGGCGCCGGCGGCGAAGGCGGCTCGCTCACCCTGCTCTGCCCCGCGCAGTCCCACGTCAAGCGCGAAATGCTGCGCGACATCGAGGCGGCGAACCCGCTGTACAAGAGCATCCCCATCTACCTCAGCCGGTTTGGACTGCGAATTTGGGAGGAGTTACCACGCAGTTAACCACATCAAACAGGATTGGCAATCAAGAGAAACGGCCCTGGAAAATCTATCCAGGGCCGTTTCGTAAAAGAGAAGAGCACAGGAGGCAACGCTCTTCCTGAGTCCCTTCATCCCGACGGTTAGGTCAGGGCGTATAGTTTTTATACACGATTAAGAGAAGAATGCGGTAAATCGTCGGCCGCGCGGCGCTGTTGTTGCCCATCGCCAGGTCGAACATATTCGCCGGTGGGGTGATGGTCACGGTGTTCCACACAATCTTGTTGGTCCCACCGCTGGTGAAAATCGTGTAGGTGAGCACGCCGCCGGCCGGGAAAATTCCCAACGTTTCCTCAAGGGCGCCAACCCCACTGACATTGGGGCAGGCGGCGCCGCCAGACGCATCGCACGTCCAGACGGCAGCTCCCATCTCTACCGGAAATGTGTCAGAGACGACCGCGCCGGGCGCAGGCCGTGGGCCGAGGTTCTGCGCCACAAGGGTGATTTTGTACCCACCGATCGAAGCGCTGATATCCTGGCTCACTGCCAGGTCCGCCACCGGCGAGACAGTTATAGTCACGTGTGCAGTATCCTCAAACTCACCGTCGGTGATGGTGTAAGTGAACGTATCTACCCCAAGATAATTCGCCGTCGGCGTGTAAACGATGGTCGCCCCATCAGTTGCAACCACGCCATGCCCAGGCGCAGTGACCTGGGTGATGGTGATGGCGTCGCCATCCGGGTCGCCGTCATTCGCCAGCACATCCAACGTGCTGAAAGGCTGTTCAGGAACACTTTCCGGCACGACAAACTCATCCGCCACAGCCTGGGGCGGCTCATTAAGCGTATTCCCTCCCAGGGTGTCCACAATGATGAAGACGGGCGTGGGAGCGCTCTCATTGCCCGCCGCGTCGGTGACGGTGGCGATGAAAGTTCGCTCGCCATCCATAAGCAGATAAGCCGGCGTACACATCCATGTCCCATCTGAGGCAACCATAGTAGCACAGACGACAGTGCCTGCCTCGTCGTAAAGGGTCAACGCACCCTCCGCCTCGCCCATCCCGCTGAACGTCGGCATCGGATTATTAGTCACTGTGCCGCTGATGGGAGTCGTAATGATCGGCGCTGCGGGAGCGAGGCTGTCCACGGTGAAGATAACGGGCGTCGGATCGCTTTCATTGCCCGCCGCGTCGGTGACAGTAGCGGCGACGGTCTGTACGCCTTCCGCCAGCGGTGCGCCTGGCGTACACGTCCACGTCCCATCCGGCGCGACCGTGGCGGTGCAGACGACGGCGCTCGCCGCATTGTAGACGGTCAACGCGCCGCCCGCCTCGCCCATCCCACTGAACGCCGGCGTCGCGTTGTTGGTCAACGCGCCGTTGCCGGGGGTGGTGATGACCGGCGGCGCAGGAACGAGGGTGTCCACAGTGAAGGTAACGGGCGTCGGATCGCTTTCGTTGCCCGCGCCGTCGGTGACGGTGGCGGTGATGGTCTGTACGCCTTCCGCCAGCGGCACGTCCGGCGTACACGTCCACGTTCCGTCCGGCGCGACCGTAGCGGTGCAGACGACAGCGCCCGCCGCGTCGAAGGCGGTCAACGCGCCACCCGCCTCGCCCATCCCACTGAACGCCGGCGTCGCGTCGTTG
>DAOUGD010000188.1:0-24397 GCA_034429475.1 Anaerolineae bacterium | reverse complement strand
GCGACGCCCTTGCCCATGCGTTGCCAGCGCCGGGAGCCATCGGGCGCACTCTTGGACACCTTGAACTCCCGCGCATTATTAATCGTCGTTTCGACGCGCAACACACTCAGTTTGTCATACATCTTGATGCTGTTGCCTTTCGCACGATGTTTGACGCGCCAACCGGTCGGGCGGTATTTCAAGTCACTGCTGACTTCGCCTTGATAATTCCCATGCAGTTTCCGACCTAAGAATTGCATGATGTCGGTCGCCCCAAAGGTGAGCAACGCTTGCTGATACACTTCGGGGACGTAAGCACTCAGCGTCGCGCGCTCGGGAAACATCACATCGGTCGCAATTTCACACTGCTGCGTGCTCCAGTAATACTCATCATAACCCCCTGCCGCCAAGGTCGCTAAGAAGGGATTCACCCGCCGCGCGAAAGCTTGCAGTACTCGCGCCCACTCCCGATGGGCAAAATTGTCACTCAGCGTTTGGGCGGCGGCGACATCGGCCACATGCAAGAGACTGTTGTCATAACGGGTGTAGCTGATCCCCTGCGCCTCGAGTTGGCGGGCGAGCCACTCCCGCCCGTTGAGATAGATTTGGATCTCGAAAGGGAACCACGTTTGCAGCCGGATGTGCATGAAGCCAAATTCCGCATCCAGATAGTAAAAGTACAGATGCAAACACTTGCGCGCTTCGCGCCGCACTTCCAGTTCGTGGGTCGTCCGATTGCCCCGCACACTAAAGACCGTGTTCAGTTCCAGACTCCCTAACACACAAATCAGACCGGCGCTGATCCCGTCTTGCGCTGCAATCTCACGCGCGATATCTTCTTTCGCCGTCCCCTGCGCCGCCGTGTAGCTGGCCGCCAGGTAGCGATAGGGCCGCCCTTGCTCCGCCGCCCAAGCTTGCACGTAATCCTTAAGGGCGGTCGTGACCTGCTGGGCATACGTCCCGTAGTCTTTGAGCCGCACTTCCTGGGTATGCAAGAACCAACTGAAGTTCCCTGGTGGATACAAGCGCGTCAGATGCCCTTGGAAGAGCACCCGGTCAAACATCGTCAATTGTCCTTCACTTTGCGCTTGCAGTTCCGCGAATGTGCTCATTCTGGTTCCCTCCTCTCGCACAGCTTATCGCTTATGTAGCACCGGAGGGATTTTTTGACAAGTCTTTGGTTGTGGCTCTGCCACCTTATGTTTCACGTTTTACGTTTTACGCATCAAATCATTACACACTTTCAGGAGGTTACAATGTATTACGGTTTTTCGGCAGACACATTTCAGAAGATGTACGTGAAGGGCAGTTTGAAGAATCAGGGCGACGGGTTCGTGTTCCAGATCAAGAACCTGATTGACTCCGGTTCGGTGAGCGGCATCGGCAAGCTGATGGTGGACGGCGTGGAGAAGCCGCTGGAGGGCGTCACCGTCGAGCTAGGCGGCAAAGTCCATCAGGTGAGCCAGCTCTCGTGGGCGTCGTCGCTGTACGTCTCGTATGGCGCAGTGCTCACTATCTACGCGCCCGGCGCCCTCGAACCCGGCGAACACACGATCACCCTGGTGGTCAGCGCGCCGGAGCTGGGATCGCTCAATTTCCCGATTACGGATACGGTGGCGTAGGGGGAGTAGGGAGTGGGGATTAGGGATTAGGATAGGCTTGATGAGGACGCTATCCTAATCCCTTGTTCGACTGTCAAACGTCAAACGTCAAACGTCATCTTCGCCTATCTGACGTTTGACGTTTGACGTTTGAGAAACAGGCGTCCGGGTCTACAATCCAATACTCACGCACGCCGGTGGCTTCGTAGACTTCGTACTTGTCGCGGCGGTCGTCCAGCCAGTTGCTCGGCGAGAGGATTTCGACGATCAAATCCGGCGCTCCGGCGATGAACTTTTCCTGCACAATGTCCAGGCGTTCCTGGGCAATGAAGAGAATATCGGGCTGCACCGGTGTGGCGAGGTCTGTTTCGGCGAAAGCGTCGGATAGAATCACGTCAATCTACTCTTACAGCCATAGTTTATTCTCCCTGCGTAAAATCTACCTATTGTTGAAAACCTTTATAAACTCGTCGGGTCAGGAGGTTAGTCAGGCGACATCTTCTCTGACAGGACTCTTAATGGGCAAAGTAAAGACAATTTTCAATGCCTGGTCTTCCTTATTCCATTGAAACTGACCGCTATGCTTGTCAATAATGATTCGACTGAAAAGCAACTCCGGATTTGGATACTCTGGGAAATACTGTATGTCTTTTCCTCTGGTGGTAATATCAAAAATAACCCAGGTCTCATCAAAACTTATTGTAAGGATAGTAGGATTCTTTTCAGCATCATAATACCGGTCTGTAACCTGGGATAATATCTGCATTAAAGCTCTTTGTAATAGTGCGCGATCAGCCCAAATTTCCGGTAGATTAGCAGGAACAGTGTAATTTAAGTTAAGTTCCTGGAGGAGTGATTGCAAATCTATTTTTTCGATCTGCGGTTTTCTTTGGCCTATTACTAGCGTATATATATAGTTCAGGTTTTCAACAGCGCTAGATGCATATTGGGTGGCTTCTCGGATATGATTTAGATATTTGGTTTGTCTTTCGTTCAACGGGTTATCCTTGTGGGATGTCATAAGAAGAAGATGCGCATAAGCTTGGGCATTAACCAAGGGTACACGTAGTTCGTAAATCATGCTTCTCCAGATTTCCCACACCATATCCAAAGAGCGTTGTAGGTGTTCACTATCTTGATTGGTAGGATCTACTTTTTCCATCATTCACCTCAACTTCGCAGCAATTCAACAATCGGAAAGCACATTCAATCTGTTAAGGAGGTTGTTGAGTCCTTCAATTTAGCTGGCGACAGAGATACGCCCCTGTAGGTTATTTTACTGCGGTCCTGAAACGCATAATTAGTAATACGACGGGTCCTTGTGACGACACAATCCTCATTTCCCTCTATGCTGACGGTTTGCGTAATCCATTCGCCGTTTGGAGCCAGTACAATGGTTCCTTCAGTTCCAGTTAACACTATGGTCCCATCTGGCGCAACAGATTGTAGCGTTACGCCATGGGTAACTGGTAAGGTCTCAAAAGTTGTCAGGTAGCTAAACATGCCCACCCCGCTGAGACCATCCCCCCAATATCCGAGATCTTTCTCACTTAATTTTGGTTCGCCCCCATAAACTATAAGCCTGCCCTCTTGCGGATCAAAGTAGTAGCCTGGAAATTCAACTATATTCCGGGGACAGCTAGCACTTTGATAAAAATCCATCCAGGATTCAACAAATAGATACTTGGTGAGAGTGGCAGTTTGTCGGGATATCAGTGGGAGATAAACATGGCGCGTCATAACCAGGGTTTCACTCATGGTATTCGGAGTAGAATAATATTCGAATGAAGGAGTGTCATGGGTGCTATATTCCATGATACTGGCTGTAACTTTTCTGTCGTTTTTCAATACGAGTAATGCACTAAAAAGCGCCGCAGTCATTATGACGACATAAAACAGTCTCTTTATCATTGCCTCCCCTATTCCATTAGTAGACCGGCAACAGATTTTTCCGTTTTTATCCGTTCCATCCGTTGAGAAATCTTTGAACTCTTACTTCAAGTATAATATAATCTTTCCCAAAGGACAGAGCCACAAATGACGAACTCAGAGCCTTATCTTCTCACCCACGACGTCGGCACGACCGGCAACAAGACGTGCCTCTATCGCCTCGGCGCGGGGCGATTGGAATTGGTGAACTCGGCGCTCGTCGAGTATCCGCTGTACACGCTGCCCAACGGCGGCGCGGAGCAGCACGC
This sequence comes from Anaerolineae bacterium, assembly GCA_034429475.1. GTDB lineage: Bacteria > Chloroflexota > Anaerolineae > B4-G1 > SLSP01 > JAKQHY01. The sequence continues at coordinate 20,619 of DAOUGD010000188.1, read as the reverse complement.
CGACGACTGGTGGCGCGCCATCTGCGAGGCGACGCACACAGTGTTACGGAACGCCGGCGTCCCGCCGGCATCCATCGCCGGGATGGCCTTCTGCGCGCAGATGCAGGGCTTCGTCCCGGTGGGCCGCGACGGGCAGGTGTTGCGTCCCGCGATGAGTTACATGGACAACCGCGCCGCCGCCCAAATCGAAAAATACCTCTACACCGGCCTGATCCGCATCGGCCAGTGGAACGCGGTCAAAATGCTGCGCTGGCTCGCGCTCACCGGTGGGGCGGCGGCCTCGGTCAAGGACCCATTGTGGAAGTACCTCTGGCTGCGCGAGAACGAGCCGGAGACGTTCGCGGCCATGTCGAGCTGGCTGGACGTGAAGGACGCCCTCATCCTGCGCGCGACGGGCGAGGTCACGATGGGCTACGATTCCGCCCACGCGACGTTCCTCTTCGACACGCGCCCGGACAAACTGCGCTGGCACGCCGGGCTGTGCCGCACCTTCGACGTGGACATCCGCCACCTGCCGCGCGTCATCGCCGCCACCGACGTGGCCGGGCGGCTCACCGCACAGGCCGCCGCCGACCTGGGCCTCGTCGCGGGCCTGCCGGTCATCGGCGGGGGCGGCGACCTCTCGCTCATCTCCGTCGGCGCGGGCTGCTTCGACGTACACGACGCGCACATCTACATCGGCACGTCCGGGTGGGTCGTCGCCACCGTAGATCGGCGGATGACGGACATTGACGGCATGGTGGCGTCTATTCTCGGCGCGATTCCGGGGCGCTACAACTACATCTCGGAGCAAGAGACCGCCGGGCGCTGCTTGCAATGGGTGCGCGACCACCTGGCGTTGGACGAAATCGGCGTCTACCTGAACGCGCAGCCATCCGGCGACAAGCAGCAGGAACAGCGCAGCCTCTACGCGCTGCTCAACCAGGCCGTCGCAGAGACCGAGCCGGGGGCGGGCGGCGTCCTCTTCACGCCCTGGCTGCACGGCAACCGCTCGCCGTTTGAGGATCCGCTGGCGCGGGGGATGTTCTTCAATATCGGGCTGGAGACGGGCAAGCGGCAGCTCATCCGCGCGGTGCTGGAAGGCGTGGCCTACAACCTGCGCTGGATGCTGGAGACCGTCGAGAAGAAGCTCCCGCGCCGCGAGACCGTGCGCTTTGTCGGCGGCGGAGCGCAATCGCCGGTGTGGGCGCAAATCCTGGCGGACGTGACCGGGCGCACCATCGAAGTCGTGGAGAACGCGCAGCACGTCGGGACGATTGGCGCGGCCATCGTCTGTGCGGTGGGGCTGGGGTTGCTGGACTCGTTCCAAGAGGCGCGGCCCTTGATCGGCGTGCAGGCGACATATACGCCGCGTCCACAGTACCGCGCGCTGTACGACCGCAATTTCGCCGTCTACCGGCGGCTTTACGCCAGCAATCGCAAGTTGTTCCGGCAGTTGAATCAGCCATAACTCTTTTATAGAATACGGACGAACATGGCTTTTCCTTTTTTGGGACGCGGTTGGCTGAAAATTTTCACCGCAAAGACGCAGAGGACGCAGAGATTTCGCTACTTGCTATTCGCTATTCGCTATTCGCCATTCGCTATTTTCAAGAGAGTCACCCATAGCCTCAACGGATGGAACGGATTTCAACGGATTTTTTTGTCCGTTCCATCCGTTGAATCCGTTGAGAGGAATAAAGGATTCAACCTTGATGGCTCCTTACCCGCTCCCTGATCGCATGACTCACCCCGACGGCGCGGCGCGCTTTGCCTTCGTCACCTTCCTGATGCTCAACGACAGCTATCTGCCCGGCGCGCTGCTGTTGGCCTACGCCCTGCGCCGCCAGAAGACCCGCGCCGACCTCGTCTGCCTGATCACGCCCGAAATCACCCCCGCCGCGCGGCAGGCATTGGCGCAGCTCTACTCCCGCGTCATTGAGGTCGAGCGGCTCTTCGTGCCGCGCAAACGCCGCCAGGAGCGCCAGGACCTCCCTTTCGTCTTCACCCGCATCCACGCCCTGCGCCTGGGCGCCGACGGCGACCTGGGCTGCCGCTACGACAAAATCGTCCTGCTGGACGCCGATGTGCTGCCCCTGCGCCATTACGATCATCTTTTCACGCTGGACACGCCGGCCGGCATCATCAACGAGAGCCGCGCCTCCGTGATGGAGTACGACGCCGCCGGGCGCTACATTCTGCCGGACAGCGTCGCGGTGGACGGGACATGGAAATGGCATCGCCTCTACGAAGGCGTCTGCCCGCACGGCCGCCCGATCCCCGCCGCCCTCACCGACCGGGTGCGGACGGACCCGACCAACATGGGCATCAATTCCTCCCTGTTTGTGTTGACGCCCTCCATGGCCGAATTTGCGGCGATTCAAGAGGACGTGCGCCGCCCGGAAGTGGTCGAACTGGTCAGCGACCAGTTCCACTGGCCGGAAATGCAGTACCTCACGCTGCGCTGGTCGGGCCAATGGACGAGCGTGGATTTGCGCTTCAGCGGCTTCAGCGGTTATCCTGATATGCAAACTCTGTTCGGCTCCCATTACGCCGGGATCAAGCCGTGGGCCTTCAAAAAGCGGGAGGCGTTGGCGCATTGGGGCCGGCACGCGGACTTCCAATACTGGTTTCAAGAGTACGCCGCAATGCTGCGGGACTATCCCCGGCTGCAAGCCGCTCCCCGGCTCGCGCGGCTGCTGCGCCAGATTGAAGAGCTGCAAGCCGAGTTGCATCCGCTGAAAATGCAGGCGAACAAGCGGAAAAGTGAGAAAACGAGTGAGCGAAAAAGCGAGAAAGCGAGAATGCGAGTGAGCGAACCCCTCAACCACCCAACTACCCAACCACCCAACCATCGAAAAGGCGAGCGAGCGACAAAGCGACAAGGGGGCAAGGGAAAGTGAAACGGACTACGGACTACAGACTACGGACTACAGGACTACCGACGGATTTGCCGCGCCTGTTGTGCCCGGAGTGGGAGGACTACGCGCTGCTCGATAGCGGCGGCGGGCAGAAATTGGAGCGCTTCGGGCCGTACACGCTCGTCCGGCCGGAGCCGGCGGCGCGGTGGCGTCCCACGCTCGCGCGGCAGGTCTGGGAGGAGGCCCACGCGATCCTCCGCGAGCGGGGGAAAAACCGTTATGAATGGGAATTCCGCCGCCCCATGGACGCCGCCTGGCTGTTGCACTACCACACGCTGACCTTCCGCGTTCGGCTGGAAACGTCGCGGCACCTCGGCGTCTTCCCGGAGAACGCGGCGCATTGGGACTGGATCGCCGCTCAAATCCAGGCTGCCGGACGGCCCATCCGCGTGCTGAACCTCTTCGGTTACACGGGATTGGCGACGCTCGCCGCCGCGCAGGCCGGCGCTGCCGTCACCCACGTAGACGCCGCCGCCGCCGCGCTCAAACTGGCCCGTGAAAACCAATCGCTTTCCGGGCTGGCCGACCATCCCATCCGCTGGCTGGAGGACGACGCGCTCAAATTCGTGCAGCGCGAGGCCCGCCGGGGTTCGCAGTACGATGGCATCATGATGGATCCGCCGCGCTTCGGACGTGGCCCGCAAGGCCAGGTGTGGGAATTTTTCGCGCATTTTCCCTTGTTGTGCGCTGCCTGCCGGGGCATCCTCAGCCCGCAGCCTTTGTTCGTCGTGGCGACGGTCTATGCCCTCAACGTGCCGCCCGCCTCGTTACGCCAAAATTTGGACAGTATCACGCATGGCCTGGGCGGCGATCTGACCGTCGGCGAGCTGGCGACGCGCGAGCTTGGCGCCGGGCGCGTGATTCCCAACGCGCTGTTCGGACGGTGGACTGTGAGGGTGTGACCCCCGTTTCGCGTTTTGCCCATCACGGGGTATACTCAGCCATGAAGAATTAACGCAAAGACGCAGAGCCGCAAAGATACAGAGATTTTCTAGTATTTTCTCTGTGTTCTCTGTGCCATCTGTGGCGCTTGAGAAAGGAAGGCGTTTATGAGTGGAACCGATTTGGCCGATTTGATACAGCGCGCTGACGAAATCGGCGTGCGCCTGGAGATTGTCGGCGGGTTGCCTCTGTGGGAAGCGGCGCCGGCGCGGCGGCATCAGCAGGCGATTGATCGTATTCGCGCTTCTATCCACCCGATTGCGGTCAGTGAGGGGTGTCCCTGCATCCATCTCGCTGACGTCTACGTTCGTTTTCCCGACGGCTCGCTCAAACGCCCGGACATTTCCATCTTCTGTCGTGAGCCGGACGAGTTGGACGAAGCCATCACGCTTGTGCCGGAAGCCGTCATTGAAGTCGCCAGCCTGGGGTATGAGGCAAAAGACTTGGAAATCAGCCCCCGCTTTTACTTGCTGCAAGGGGTGAAGGATGTCGTCGTCTTCGATCCACATACACTGTTGGTTTTGCATATCCGCAAAGAAGGGGTCAGCCGCTTGCTTTCGCCAGTGAAGCTGCATCTTCAGTGCGGGTGTGACTGTGAGGTATAGGTCATGCTGATTCAAATCACCGACGAAGTTCACAACCGCGTGGATTGGGCCGCGCGCACCCCTTTAATTAAAATTTTGTTGGGATTGTTGATCGGTTGGGGACTCCTGATCGCCTTGCTGCTGCCCACCCCCGGTAAGATGGGGATTGCCATCAGCCTCACGGCCAGCATCCTGCTGTTGCTCATCGCGTTGATTCTGGCGCTGACCACCCCCTTGAGCGAGCGTGGGCGTTTGGAACGCACCCTGGATGGCGGAGAGCTTTATCGCCACAAACGGTGGTTGTTATTGGGACGGCGCGTCGCCTGGCAGTCGCCGTTGGAGGCGATTTCCGGCTTCCAGATGGAGCGGCAAACCTTCGAGGAAACCGCCGCGCACACCTACACCCTGGCGCGCCTCTGGGCCGTCCAGACCGATGGCAACACCGCCCTCCTCACCGATTGGGCCGAGCCTGCCGTCGTCCGCACCCTCGGCGAGAGCCTCGCCAAGGCCGGGCGGCGCATTTTCGAGGAAGCGTGAGAGGAAATAGGAAATAGGAGATAAGAAATAGGGAAATGAGTAATGAGAAATGAGTAAAGGGTAATCAGTTACTCCTTACTCCTTACTCCTTACTCCTTACTCCTTACTCCCATGACCCACAGCAAACTTTACACCCTTGAAGGCATCATCCTCAGCCGGCGCGATCACGGCGAAGCCGACCGGGTGATCACGCTGCTCACGGCGACGGGACGCAGCAGCCTGCTGGCGAAAGGCATCCGCAAGCCGCAATCCCGCAAGGCCGGCCACCTGGAATTGTTTTCGCGCGCCACTGTGCTGTGCTCGCGGGTGACAGGTTCGTGGGACATCATCAGCCAGGCCGAAGCCCAGGCGATCCGCTTCCAACTACACCAGGATATGGCGCGCGGCGCGGCGGCGCGCTACGTCGCCGAATTGGCGCTGCGTCTCTTCGAGGAAGACACCGACGAGGCGTTGTACACCCTCGTGGACAACGCGCTGGCCTGGTTGGAACGGGGCGACGCCCCCGACCCGCTGCTGCGTTGGTATGAGCAGCAAATTCTGACCCTGGCCGGCTTCCGCCCGGATTGGAGCGCGTGCGTTGGGGAACGCGATGACCGGCAGTGCGAGCGTCTGCTGACCCCGCGCCCGGCGGATTCGCAGCCCTACGGCATTGACGTGGAACGCGGCGGCGCGCTGTGCCCGGATTGCTGGGGCGCTATCCGCAACGCGCCGGCCTACGAAGTGTCGCCCGCGCGCCCGCTTTCACCGAGCGCGCTCTCGTGGCTGCAAGCCTTCCAGCGCCGCGCCTATGCCGAGGTCGTGCAGTTCACCTTCCCGGAGCGCACCGCCAATGAACTGGCCCGCGTGATGGAACACTACATCACCTACCACCTGGAACGCCGTCCGGCCACGTTAAAACTGCTGAGATAAGAGGCAAGAGGCAAGAGGCAAGAAGCAAGAGGCAAGAAGCAAGAGGCAAGAGGCAAGAATCTTGCATCCTGCATCCTGCATCTTGCATCCTGCATCTTGCATCCTGTATCCTTTAGGAGAACCCAATGTCCGAACCTTTTTTCGCACCCGAAGAACTTGTCACCGACGACTTTATCATCCGCTGTTACCTGCCTGGCGATGGGCCGGCGCTGGCGGAGGCGTGTAACGCTTCGTATGAGCATTTGAAGACCTATATGGATTGGGCCAAACCGCACACGGAGGATAACGAATCCGAGTCCCTCGCGCGCCGTTTCCGGGGCCAATACTTGCTCTCCAAAGACTTCGTGCTGGGAATCTGGACGCCTGATGGCCGGCGTTTGCTTGGCGGCTCCGGCTTTCATCTGCGCGATGCCCCGCTTGAAGATCACGCCGCCGAAATTGGCATGTGGATTCGCGCCGACGCAGCCGGGCAGGGCTTGGGAACGCGCGTGCTGCGCGCGCTCCTCGGTTGGGGCTTCAGCGCGTGGCCGTGGGAGCGGCTCGCCTGGCGCTGTGATGCGCGCAATATCGCCAGCCGCCGCACCGCCGAAAAGGCCGGGATGCAGTACGAGGGCTGTCTGCGCGGCGAGATTCCTTTATCTGACGGAACGCGCCGGGATACGTTGTGCTTTGCCGTCCTGCGGGACGAGTGGACGAACCAACACTAAATAGCCCGGAATCTGGAGATCAGAGGCAGGAAGACCTTCAACGACCACACCCCTCAGTCTGCTGATAAAAAAGTACCAATGAGTTGCCTCGCCTGTGCTGCCGCGGAGGCATCAGCGTTAAGCCAATGAATGTCCGGCGCGGTGGGGCGGAACCAGGCGTACTGGCGGCGGATGAAGTCGTGCGTGTCCCATTGGATGCGCGCGATGACTTCAGCCAGGGTGACCTCTCCGGTGAAGTAGGGCTGGAATTGGATGTACCCCAACCCCGACATAGACGGCAACTCCCACCCGTAGCCCGCGTCCAGCAGTTGCTGCACCTCATCCACCAGCCCTGCCGCCAGCATTGCCTCTACGCGGGCGTCGGCGCGGGCGTAGAGCGCGGCGCGTTCCAGCGTCAGGCCGAGTTGCAATACCCGGTAGGGCGGGGGCGTGCGGCGGCGCAATTCCGAAAACGGGCGCCCGGCGCTGAGGCAGACTTCCAGCGCGCGCACAACGCGCCGCACGTTGCGCGGATCAATGAACTCGCCGACCGCCGGGTCCAACGCCAGCAACCGCGCCCACAACGCCGCCGGGTCCGTTTGCGCCTGCTGCTCCAACTCGGCCCGCAAGTCTGGATCGGGCGCGACCTCCGGCGTCTGCCAGCCCTGGAGCAGCGCCCGCACGTATTGGCCGGTCCCCCCGACCAGCAGCGGCAGCTTCCCCCGCGCGGCGATGTCGCCGATGGCGGCCCGCGCCAGTTGCAGAAACTGCGCCAGCCCCACCGTTTCGTCCGGCCCAGCAATGTCAATCAGATGATGGCGGACTTGGGCCAGTTCCGCCGGCGTGGGTTTGGCCGTGCCGATGTCCATCATGCGGTAACACTGCCGCGAGTCGGCGGACACGACTTCCACGTCAAAAGTCGCGCTCAGGGCCAACGCCAGCGCCGTCTTCCCCACCGCTGTCGGCCCGACGATGGCGACCAGCGGCGTCATTTTCTCATGGGTTGACACACTCATCCCTTGATTTTACCGTATTTTTATCCTATTGACACGGCCCCCTGTTTGCGGCTACAATGTGCTGTATAATGCCCTGCGCGGCTAAGTTTCAATTCAAATTCAAGGAGGATACTGTGAAAACACATTTGAGAAGTCTTATTGGCATCGTGGTTTGTCTGACTCTGGTGTTGAGCGGCTGGCTTCCCCAGGGCCGACCGACTATGGCGGCGACGCCGCCGGCCGCCGGCGGCCCGCCCATCCGGCTGGCTGCTATGAGTTTTGACCCGCTCACCGCAGACATTGCATCCGACCAGGAGCAAGGGCTGTACCTGGCGGCGTTCCCTGGCGATGGGCTGGGGTATTATCTAGTGCAGTTTTCCGGCCCTATCACGGCAGCCAACGTCAACGCCCTCAAGGCCGCCGGCGCCGAAGTGTTCGACTACATCCCCGAATTCGCCTTCATCGTCAAGATGAACGCGGCGGCTCAGACGAAAGTGGCCGCGCTCTCCGGCGTGCGCTGGGTGGGATTGTACCAACCGGCCTACCGGCTTGCCTCCGATTTACTGCCGTATGCTCAAGCGGCGCAGCCGGGACGTCAGTCGCCCGGTGCGCACTCGTCGGCCAACCTGACGTCCGACGCCGCGCCGTTGACGCTGGCGGTGAGCGTCTTCCGGGGCGAATCGCTCGCGGCGGCAGCGGCGGAGGTGGAAGCGTTGGGCGGCGTCGTGCTCGACCAGAGCGAGACGGCGTGGCAGGGCAAGCTCAAGGTCACGCTGCCCTCTACCGCATTGGCCGACCTGGCCGCGTTCCCCGGCGTGCGTTGGATTGAGGCCGCGCCGCAGTGGGAGCTTCACAACGACAAGGCCGACAATGTGATGGGCGTCCGCGAGGTCTGGAGCACGCATGGTCTCTACGGGGCAGGCCAGACCGTGGCCGTCTGTGACACCGGCCTGGATCAAGGCTCGACCAGCCCGGGTTCCCTGCACGACGACTTCGAGAACGGCAGCGGCGTCTCGCGGGTGACGGCGCTGCTTGACCGGGTGGGCGACGGCGCCGAGGATCGCAACAGCGGCCACGGCTCGCACGTCGCCGGCTCGGTGTTGGGGAATGGGGACTTATCTGGCGCAACGCCCGGCACGCACACATACCCGGAAGACGCTCGCGTGGGCATGGCGCCGGAAGCCAACCTGGTCTTCCAGGCGGTGGAAAATGATGCGGGAGAGTTAGTGGGCATTCCCAACGATTTGAACGAGCTGTTCAGCCAGGCTGCCAGCAATGGCGCCAACCTGCACACCGACAGTTGGGGCGCTGACGTGGGCGGCGCGTACACCAGCGACTCCGAAGCGGTGGATCAGTACATGTGGGATCACAAGAATTTCGCCATCTTGTTCTCGGCAGCGAATGCAGGCGTGGATGCTGACGCCAACGGCGTGGTGGATTTGTACTCGCTGGGCAGCCCGGCGACGGCTAAGAACTGTATCACCGTGGGCGCCTCGGAGAACGATCGTCCCAGTATCAGCACCACCTGGGGGCAGGGCTGGCCGGATGATTTCACCGTCGATCCTATCAACAGCGACCCGATGGCGAACAACACCGCCGGCCTGGCGGCGTTCAGCAGCCGCGGCCCGACGTTGGATGGCCGCTACAAGCCCGACATCGTCGCGCCGGGGAGCTTCATCGCGTCGGTGCGTTCGTCGCTCGCCACCGAGACGGGCTGGGGTGTCATTGACGCCAATTATATGTACATGGGCGGCACCAGCATGGCGACGCCGTTGACCGCCGGCGCCATGGCGCTCATCCGGCAGTTCTACACCGACAATGAAGGCGTCGCTACGCCGTCGGCGGCACTGCTCAAAGCTACGTTGATCAACGGCGCTACGGACATCAACCCCGGCCAGTACGGGACAGGGGGCACGCGGGAAATTCCCACCACGCGCCCGACCAACGTGGCGGGGTGGGGGCGCGTCAACATCGAGAATAGCATCTTCCCTTCCGGCTCGCGGGTGATGACCTACACCGACAACACCGCCGGCCTGTCCACTGGGCAGACGCGTTCGTACAACTACTACGTCGGCAGCAGCGCCGAGCCGTTGCGGGTGACGCTGGCCTGGACCGACTACCCCGGCTCGCCGGCCAGCAGTGGGGCGCTGGTGAACGATCTTGATCTAAAGGTCGTCGGTCCCACCGGAACGACGTACTATCCCAATAATGCCAACGCCGCCGGAGATTACCTGAGCTACGATGACGGTATGCTCACCAATGTTTATTATTGGGACGGCGGTCGCGTTGCGGTGCGTTTCACGCCGATCACTTATCCGGCCACCCTCAAAACCGGCTTGTTCTATCTGGCGAGTAAAAGCCAAAGTTATCCCAAAACCTTTACCTGGTATGTGTATTCCGGTAGTACCAGCGGCCCAGCGACGCAGTTGGCCTCCGGGACCAGCACGCTGTTGAAAGCAGGCTTTCACGCCATTGATTTCTCTGCTGCCGGGGTCAATATCAGCAGCGGCGATTTCTTCCTGGCGATTGATTTGCCGGACGACGATTTGCTGTGGGGCTATGACGACACCGCTCCCAGCCAACGCAGTTGGGATTACAACGGTTCTGCCTGGAGCCAATACAATACGGCTGACTACATGTTCCACGCTATCGTCAGCTCCGGCAGTGCGCAGCAGGATCGCGTCAACAACGTCGAAGGGATTGACATCGCCAGCCCGGCGACCGGTCTCTACACCGTTACCGTGACGGCTTACAATGTCCCGCAGGGGCCGCAGCCGTATGCGGTGGTGGCCTCCGGCGCGATGACGCTGCCGTCGCCCATCCTGGAGGGCATCCCCGATCAAGTGGTGCCGGTGAATGGCAGTGTGTCGCACGCCATAGACTTGTGGGAGTACGTCCAGTACGCGGGCAGTTACAGCGACCTCGCATTCTCCATTTACTCTCAAATACCTATCGGCGCAGGCCTTGACATTGAATACCACCGCTACGTCAACATTGATCCAGATCCTGGTTTTGAGGGCGTCGTCAATGTCATCATGGAGGTCATTGACATCAATGCGCAGTCCGATACCGATGCGTTCCAGGTCATCGTCACCAGTGACAATATCACGCCGACCCTGGACTTGCCGGCTCAAAATCTGAGCGCCAATGCCACTCGGACCCTGGATCTGTGGGACTATGCCGAAGACCGCAACGACGGCGTCGAGGTGTTGACGTTCACCATCGAGAGCGTGACGCCGCCGGAGGCGACGTTGCTCAACTTCGACGCGACCCTCACCGGCACGCACTATCTGAATCTGGATGCCGGAACCTGGAACGGGCTGGCCTATGTGACGGTGCTGACCGAAGACCCTGGTGGTCTTTCGACCAGCAGTACCATGACCGTCGCCGTGTCTGGGGGAACGCGCTATATCTATCTGCCGCTGGTTACCCGGCGCTATCCGCCGATTCCCTATGCCACGACCCTGAGCGCCATCAGCAACAGCGATGGAGACGGGAGTTATACCGTGAGTTGGAGCGCCGCCGACCTGGCGACTTCGTACCAGTTGCAGGAAGCCACCAACGCGGCCTTCACCGGCGCCACGACGGTCTACAATGGCGCGGCAACGTTCTGGGGAGCTTCTGGCAAGACGGCGGGGACATACTATTACCGGGTGCGCGGGCAAAATAGTTATGGGTATGGCGCGTGGAGCAATGTCCAATCTGTGCGAGTGTTGCCGCCCTCGTTGTTCTATTCCAGCGCCGACACCGTTGTCAAACAAGGGGCGTCTGGCAGCAATTTCGGCGCCGCCGATCTGATGGGGACCGGGTATGATCATTGCGGCTCCGGTCAGGTAAACCGCAGTCTGGTGCGCTTTGATTTGTCCGCCATACCGTCTGGTACCGGCATTGCCAACGCGACCTTGAGCCTTTACCTGAGTAGCTCCTGTGATTATGCCACGCGCAGCCATGTCGTGACCACCTATCGCGTGACCGGCGATTGGAGCGAGTATGGCGTCACCTGGAACACCCAGCCGCCTTCTGCCGAAGCCTATGGCTCGACCGCCGTCGTCAGCCGCGACGCCTGGGGCTGGTATGACTTCAATGTGACAACGTTGGTGCAGGGGTGGATCAACGGCGGGTATCCGAACTACGGCCTGACGTTGCGCAGCAACGAGAGTTCCGGCGACGCCGCGCTGTTGGAATTTGATACGTATGAAAGCGGGTACATACCACGCTTACGGATCACTTACACCGGCATGGCCGTAACGGCGGAAGAAAACACCGTCGAGTTGTCACCTGTCAGCCCGACGTTGAAAGCTCCCACCAATCCATTATGGGAGTTGTGGCGCGCGCCGTTATGCCCGGACTGTGCGCCCTTTGAGATTTATACCGGCAGGTAGGCGCACCCTAAGAAAACCACGAGGCTTTCCTCTGGAAAGCCTCGTGGTTTTTAGGTGTAGCACTTTCAAACGCCCCCAAACCGGGGGCGTCTTACGTCGGCGTCTCCAGCGGCTCGGCGTCGAGATCGGGATACACCGTCACCCGCCGGACGCGCCCGGCGCGATCCAGCACCACAGCAACCAGTCCCAGGTGCCACACCGGGTCCTCTTCCGCCGTCTGCTCCGCGAGATACCGCCGCGCCACCGCCTCCATTCGCGCGCGCTTGCGCGGCGTCACGGATTCCTCCGGGCTGCCGTACCCGAACTCCCGCCGCGTGCGCACCTCGAAGAAATACCACTCGCCGGCGCGCCAGGCGATCAGGTCAGCCTCGCCCTCGGCGCAGTACCAGTTGCGCGCCCGCACCTCAAACCCGTGCGGCGCGAGTGCGGCGGCGGCCAACGTCTCACCCTGGCGTCCCAATCCCACTTTCCCCTTTGCCATACCGTCATCGTAGTGCAAAGCAAGAGCGTGTCAAATGCGTAGAGCGTATTTCGTAGTCCGTATTGCGTAAATAAATGGAATACGCAATACGCAATACGCAATACGTTTGGCGTGCTTTGTCGTTCTTATGGTAAAATCTTCTTGATGGAGCCCGATGCCAATTTTGCTTTTTTGACCAACTTGCGTTTTGTGACCCGCAAGCGCCGCCGCGGCGGGACGTGGGGCGAGCGCCGTTCCACGCGCCGGGGAACCGGGCTGGAATTCGCCGACTACCGCGATTACGCGCCCGGCGACGACCCGCGCCGCGTGGATTGGAACCTCTACGCGCGGCTGGATCGCCCTTACGTGCGGCTCTACGAGGAAGAGGAAGACTTGGCCGTGAGCGTCTTGCTCGACGGCAGCGCTTCGATGGGGTGGGCCGAAGACGGCGGGATGGGGGCGCGTTGGCGCGCGGCGCAGCAGGTGGCGGCGGCGCTCGGCGCGTTGGCCCTCCTGGGCGGCGACGCGCTCCACGGCGCGGTGCTGTACGGCGGCGCGGCGGCGTTGTGGGGGCCGGGCCGGGGCCGAGCGCAGCTCCCGCGCTGGCAGATGTGGTGCGCGGGCGTGGCGGCTTCCGCCGGCGCATCGCCGTTGGCCGCCGCCCTGCGCGACTTTGCCGCGCGCGTGGGCCGGCCGGGCCTGACGCTGCTCCTCACGGACGGCTACGACCCCGACGGCCTCTCCGAAGGCATCGCGGCGCTGGCCGGGCGCGGCCACGAGGTCGTCCTGCTCCACCTGCTGCTGCCCGAAGAACTGTCGCCCACCCTACGCGGCGACCTGCGCCTGGTGGACGCCGAGACCGGCGACAAGCGCGAGATGACGATAGATGGCGCGGCGCTGTCCGCGTACCAGCAGCGGTTGGGCGAATGGCAGGCAGAACTGCGGGCGACGGTCGGCAAGCACGGCGGACGTTACGCGCTGCTTCGCGCAGATATCCCATTGCGGCGGCTGATCCTGGAAAACTTGCGAGGGGCGGGGATTGTGCGATAACGTAGTGCGTAGTGCGTATTGCGTAGAGAAGGCACTGGATGAGGCGACTGCTGGGTTACGCGCCATCACCGACAGCCCTCGACTAGAAGCGGAAGTGCTGCTGGCGCGCATCTTGGAACATCCGCGCACGTTTTTGCTGGCGCACCCCGAAGCGGCGTTGACCCCGGAGCAGGCGGCACGCTTCACGGATGGGGTGGGGCGGCGGGCGGCGGGAGTGCCGTTGCCGTACATTACGGGGCATATTGAGTTTTACGGATTGGATTTTGCTGTCACGCCGGACGTGTTGATTCCGCGCCCGGAGACGGAGTTGCTGGTGGAGGAAGCGCTGGCCTGGCTCAAATCCCATCCAACGGCGACGGTGGTGGACGTGGGAACCGGCTCCGGCTGCATCGCCGTGACGCTGGCAATCCACACGCCAGATGCGCACTTTTATGCCACTGACATCTCCGCCGCCGCGCTGGACGTCGCCCGCGCCAACGCGGAACGGCACGGCGTCAGGTCGCGCATCACGTTTTTGGTGGGCGATTTGCTGTCGCCGTTGACCGAGCCGGTGGACGTGCTGGTGAGCAACCCGCCCTATGTTGCCGAGACGGAGTGGGATGCGCTGCCGCTTTCCGTGCGGCAGGAACCGCGCCTGGCGCTCACCTCCGGCGTGGATGGGCTGGACGCGATCCGGCGGCTGCTGGCGCAGGCGGTGCAGCGCGTGCGGCCTGGCGGCCTGATATTGATTGAGATTGGCGGGCGGCAGGGAGACACGGCTCAGGCATTGGCGCAGGCGGCGTTTCCCCAGGCCAGTGTACAAGTTCTCCCCGATCTTGCAGGAAAGGCGCGAGTTTTGAAGATCTTCTGAGGTATAAAAAACGGCGGGTACTCCCGCCGTTTTTTTTATACTTTTCCTTCAGGACTCCGCCCATTTGATGAAACCCGGCAGAAAAGGCGTCACCAGATCGGGGTGGGAGGGCAGGACGCGGACGGTGTAGCCGTGCAGGCCGCTCATCGCGCCGGCGACGCTGGCGGAGAAGAAGTAGCGGCCCTCGCCCATCCGTTCGATGGGCTTCATCGGCGTGGCGCTGCCCTTGACGATGTCTCCCTGGGGATTGACCAGCCCCGTGTAGAGTTGCACGCACACATCCTCCGGCTTCAGCGCGCCGAGGTAGACCTGCGTGTTCACCGTCACCGGCGCTCCCACTTTGATGGCGTTGGGGAGTTCGCTCTCCACCCACTCGATGCGGATCTGCTCCCAGTTGGCGTAGAGACGCAATTTCCACGCGGCCAAGGCTCTGGTCCGCGCCATGGCGTCGGCGGTCAGTTCTGCGTAACGGTGCGCGGCCGGCATGTAGAACCGGTCGGTGTATTCCGCCACCATCCGATTGGTGTTGAAGAAGTGCGACAGCGCGGCGATGCAGGCTTTCATCTTGTCAATCCAGCGCCGGGGCAACCGGTCGCGCCCGCGTTCGTAGAACAGCGGCACGACGTCGCGTTCCAACAGATCGTACAAAGCTTCTGCCTCTACCTGATCCTGGTATTTCTCATCGGCGTAGAGTTCGCCGCGCCCGATGGCCCAGCCGACCTCGGAGGTGTACGCCTCGTCCCACCAGCCGTCGAGGATGCTGAGATTAAGCACGCCGTTGGCGGCGGCCTTCATCCCGCTGGTGCCGCTGGCCTCGCGGGGGCGTCGGGGGGTGTTGAGCCACACGTCTGCGCCCTGCACCATGTAACGCGCAATCGTCATGTCGTAATCTTCTAAGAAGACGATGTGGCGGCGGAACCCTTCCTGGCGGCTCAGGTTGAGAATCTGCTGGATTAGTTCTTTGCCGGGATTGTCGTAAGGGTGCGCCTTGCCGGCGAAGATGAATTGCACCGGGCGCTCCGGGTCGTTGAGCAGGCGCGCCAGGCGCTCCGGGTCGCTCATCAACAGGGTGGCGCGCTTGTAGGTGGCAAAGCGTCGCGCAAAGCCGATGGTGAGCGCGTTGGGATCGAGCACCTCGTCGGCCTCCTCGATTTCGCTCTGCGCCGCGCCGCGTTGCTCGAGCTGTTGGCGCAGCCGGAGCCGGGTGAAGCTGACCAGCCGCTCCCGGCGGCGCTCGTGCGTGCGCCAAAGTTCCTCCGAGGCGATGTGCTCCACCTGCCGCCACGAGGTCGCGTCCACCGGCTCCTCGCGCCAATGCGGGCCGAGGTAACGGTCGAACAGGGTCTTCAAATCGCGCGAAAGCCACGAGAGGAGGTGGACGCCGTTGGTGACGTGCGTGATGGGAATTTCTCCCGTTGGGACGCCGGGCCACAACCCTTGCCACATCTCGCGGCTGACCTCGCCGTGGAGGCGGCTCACGCCGTTGCTGAAGGCCGCCGTCCGCAGCGCCAGGATGGTCATGCAGAACGGTTCGCCGTAGTCGAAGGGGTTCTGGCGACCCAATGCCATGAAATCGTTCCAGGGCATACGCAGTTTTTGGGTGGCAAACTCGCCGAAGTAATGCTCCATCATGGCCGGGGAGAAGCGGTCGTGGCCGGCGGGGACGGGGGTGTGGGTGGTGAAGACCAGCCCGGCGGAGGCCGCTTCGCGCGCTTCCTCGAAGCTCAGGCTGTGCGTCTGCATCAGCCGGTGCGTGCGTTCCAATCCCAGGAACGCCGCGTGGCCCTCATTCATGTGGAAGACGGTCGGCGTCAACCCCAGCGCTTCCAGCACGCGGTAGCCGCCGACGCCGAGCAAAATCTCCTGGCGGATGCGCATGTCCTGATCGCCGCCGTAGAGTTGGTCGGTGACGTCCCGGTCGCCGGGGGTGTTTTGGGGGATGTTGGTGTCCAGCAAATACAGCGCGTTGCGGCCTACCTGCGCGCGCCAGATTCGCGCCGTGAGGACGCGCCCCGGCAGGTCTACGGTGACGGTGAGGGGCTTGCCTTCCGGCGTGCGCTCCAGCGTGAGCGGCAGGTTGTCGAAGTGGTTATCCTCGTAGGCTTCCTGTTGCCAGCCGGCCTGGGTGAGGTACTGGCGGAAGTAGCCTTGCTGATAGAGCAAGCCCACACCGACGAGCGGCATCCCCAGGTCGCTGGACGATTTCATATGGTCGCCCGATAGAATGCCCAGGCCGCCCGCAAAGATGGTCAGACATTCGGTGATGCCGAACTCGAAGGAAAAATAGGCGATGAGCGGATCGGAGGTCTGTCCGTGGGTGCGGTTGAACCAGCCGAGGGCTTTCTCTTCCAGATGCTCATTCAGATATTCCGTGAGCCGTTCCAGTTGCGCCATAAAGCCCACGTTGTGGGTGGCGGCTTCCAGGCGGGCCTGATCAATGGTGCCGAGCATCAACACGGGATTGTGCCCGGTCGTCTCCCACAAGTCGCTGTCCAGGCGGCGGAAAAGTTCGATGATTTCGTGCTTCCAGGCCCAGCGCAGGTTGTAGGCGAGGTCCCACAAGGGCTTCAGGGGTTCCGGCAGGGCCGGGATAATTGAAAACGTCTTAATGGGTCTAGGCTTCATTTGGCTTATCCTCCTGATAGGTAAGAGCGCATATCTGTAGCCTATCACGATTTGCCCGAAGCCGCAAGTGGAGAGGGGGAGAGGGGGAGAGGGGGAGAGGGAGTGACAAGGTGACGGGGTGATTTTGTCACCTTGTCACCTTGTCGCTTTATCGCTTTGTCGCTTTGTCGCTTTCTCGTTACAGCACATCCCGCCGGATGAAGTGCCAGCCGCCCAGCGCCGCTGCAACGAGGCCGCCGACGCTGCCGAACAGCAGTTCTTTGACGGGCAGCACGCCCTCTTCGAGAATGTTCAGCGCGCTGATGTTCTCACTGAAGCCGTTGGCGACGAGGGCGGGCAGGGTGTAGGGATAGTAACCGGCGTACTCGCTCTGAATGACGATCACGCCGGCGATGGTGAAGGCGATGCCCACGGCGCAGGGGACGGCGAAACTCGACCAACGTTGTGCTACCCAGGTTTGGATGGCGATGATGAGCCAGCTTCCCAGGAACATGAGCAGTCCGTACAGGGCCAGCTCGCGCACCGGCGGCGCAGCCTCGAAGCCCAGGCCGGGGAACACCTGGCGGAAGATCACCCCGGTCAGTAGGATAAGAGCAATCAGCACTATGCTGCTCAGGCCGATGAGGGCCACGCCGCAGAGATACTTAGCCGCGTAGAGCGCCCAACGCGACACCGGCAGCGCGAAAAGCCGCCGCCATTGCTGACTGCGATGTTCCCACTGCGCCACCAACGCCGTTTCCAGCGTCACGAAGAGCGGCAGCATTAACAGCGTCCAGATCACCAGCGTCTGCTGGGTGTAGAAAACCCAGGCCGAGCCGAACAGTTTGCTCTGCTCGAGGTGATAGTTGTATTGATCCCACATCATCGCCACCTGCAAGCCCACGACGACCGCCGGGGCAATCAAGGCCAGCCAGAAGGCCAGCGTGCGTTTGCTCTTCAACCATTCTGCGTGTAAAGCGTGTGTTATGTCTGTCATCAGTATTCCCCTTTGATTTTTTTCTGAAATTTACAAGCTCAAGGAAAAACTACGGTTCTTGTAGGCCGTAGCAGCGCGGCGACTGCGCCGTAGATACACCACAATCCAACACTCAGCATTAACCAGCTTGCCTGTCCAGGAGCCAATGAGAACAAAACCGGATGGACGACCAGTCGCCAGCCTGCGGCGATAAGGGTGCCGAGCAGGACCGCAAGGACGGCCCCTACATAGCGCCAGAGGTTGCGCTGCTCAGAGAGCCGCCATAGCCACTGCCGGCGACCATAACGCATTTCTTTGACAACCCCCATGATCTTGAACATCAATCCCAACCCTAGCAGGACTGTCAGGCCTAGCGCGCCGCTGCGAACCCCTTGGTATACCTTGCACTTTGCGGGGGCGCCGACGCCCAGCCAGTGTCCCCAGGCGCTCAACACTTCCGCCCCGATGTGCGCTCCTTGATCGCTGTTCGTGAGGATCGCAATGCCTGCGCCGCGCTCAGGAAGCGCCATAACTTCGCTCTGCCAACCCCGGTTTGAACCGCTATGGGAGATGGCTTTTGTCCCATCCGCCAGGGTTTCGTTGTAATACCCCAGGCCCATAGATACATTCAAGAGGTTGCCCTCTATGCCCTGGAGTGCTACGGTCGGCGTCACCATCACGGCGAGCGTGTCCGGATTTAACACTCCTCGTCCTGCCGGTTCGCCATCAGGCCCGGTCAGTGCCGCAGCCACGAAGCGCGCCAGGTCGGGGGCCGTAGTGTACAGGCCGGCCGCGGCTTGCTCTGTGAAGCGGTAATTGGGATAGGGCTGTTGTGCCGCGTTGTAGCCGGTAGCCGTGGCCGGGCGCAGATCGGCGCGCCACTCGAAGCTACTGGCGTGCATCCCCAATGGGGCCAGAACTTCGCGCTGCATGTAGGCAGAAAAAGGCTCGCCGGCGACTTCCTCAATGAGCAGTTGCAGCAGGGTGTATCCGCCGCCTGAGTAACTGTATTGCGCCCCGGGTTCCATCGTGAGGCGTACTTCACCCGCGCCGCCATTGTCGCCGGAGAGTGAGGCTTCCAGCGATGGCAGCGGTTGCTCTGGCGACAGCCCCGGATAGCCATGCACTGTTAATCCTGCGGAGTGGCTGAGGAGCCGGCGGACGGTCACGGTTTCGGCGTTGTAATCTGAAGAGGGTAGATGCCAGCGGGTCAGATAAGTCTCCACCGGCGCATCCAGAGCGATCAGCCCCTGTTGCGCCAACCGCATGACCCCCCAGGCCGTCACCGGCTTGGAAATCGAAGCCACTTGAAAGACTGTCTCGGCGGTGACGGGAACTCCTTGCGCCACATCGGCCAATCCATACCCTTTGACCCAACGCACTTCTCCGTGCTGGACGATAGCCACTGCCGCGCCTGGCACTCCATAGTGGTGTAACCATTCGGGCATCCGCGCATCGAGTTGCCCGATAAAAGCGGGTAAATCGCCGGTAGGCGGCGTTGCCGTTCTGCCGCAACCGGCAGCCATCAAACATAGACCTATCACAACCTGTATCCACTGGCGATGAGTGATCCGTACCATGTGACTCACGCCGTCAAGCTCAGGAACATGTCTTCCAACGTTGGCTGCTCCAGGTTCAGGTGATAGACGTTGATGCTCCGGTTAACCAACTGCGTGTTGATCATCGCCACGTCTGAGGGACTGTTGGCGACGACGACGATCCGGTGGTTGCCGTTGTGCCGGATCTGCCACCCCGCCTCGCGCAGCACCAGTTTGGCGTGTTCCGGCTGATCCACTTCCAGCGTCACCTGCTTATCTACCTGCGCGTGCAGCTCGTCCGGCGTCCCCTGGAAGCGCAGCCGCCCCTGTTGGATGATGCCGATGTGGGTGGCGACCTGCTCCACCTCGCGCAGCAGGTGGCTGGAAAGGAACACCGTGATCCCCTGCGCGGGCAGACCCGCGATCAACTCGCGCATTTCGAGGATGCCGGCCGGATCGAGGCCATTGGTCGGTTCGTCGAGGATGAGCAAGTCCGGGGTATTGAGCAGCGCCAGCGCCAGACCGAGTCGCTGCTGCATCCCCAACGAGTACGTCTTGACCGGGCGGTCCGCCGCCTTGTCCAGCTTGACGATGCACAGGGCGCGATCCACCTGGGCGCGCGTCCCGTCAATCAGGCGGCGCGTCAGCTCCAGATTCTCGCGCCCGGTGAGGTGCGGATACAGCGACGGCGACTCGACCAGCGCGCCGACCTGCCGCAGCGCCGCCAGCGGCGCGCGGCGCAGCGATTGTCCAAAGAGCTGCACGTCCCCTGCGTCCGGGCGGATGAGGCCGAGCAGCATTCGGATCGTCGTGGTCTTGCCCGCGCCGTTCGGCCCCAGGAAGCCGTAGATGCTGCCGCACGGCACCGCCAGCGCGAGGCCGTCCACTGCTGTGAGGTCGCCGAAACGCCGGGTCAGGGCCGTGGTCTGAATAATGTTATCTGTCATAGTGTCCTCCATAAAATGAGCTTGGTTGCGCGCCAACCGTTGCGCGCTTTCAACTGTGCCTATCTTATCAAGAGCCTGTCGTAAAAATTTCCAGGGATTGTCGCAAGTTTGTCGCATCCATGCGCCTGTGATTTTGGGGTAAAATAGTTTGCTAGACTTAGAACCTATCCGAAAATTAGGGTGATGCTGCACCGCTACGCCAGGGCTTGCGGCTAAAGCCGCTTTCAGGAGGGTATTTTTTCGTTGGCGGGCGCAGCCC
>DAOUGD010000187.1:0-3538 GCA_034429475.1 Anaerolineae bacterium | reverse complement strand
GGGGAGACCGGAGAGGGCGGGGAGACCCCGCCCCTACGCCGCCCGACGTTGGGGCAAATTGTGGCGTATTACAAATATCAAACGACGAAACGGGTGAATGAGTTATTGGAGACGCCGGGGGTGCGTTTTTGGCAGCGCAATTATTGGGAGCATATTATCCGCGATGAGGCGGATTATGGACGCATTTGCGAATACATTGGCAATAACCCGGCGCGTTGGGGGGATGATCAATTGCATCCCGATGCGCCGATCAATCCGTTCAACCGGGAAATCAGAAATGAGAAATTAGAAGGAGATCGTGAGTATGGATAAGATTTGGCGGCAGGGCTTGCATTTGGGATTGGCAGCGGCGTTGTTGATCAGCCTGGTGGCCGATTGGGTGCAGCCGGGGCCTGTCTTCGCCACCTTGGGGTGGGTAGGCACCATGTCCCCTGCGACAGGCTCATTCACAGCACGCACCGTCGGACAAAGTTTGGATATTTACATTCAGGTCTGGAAATCGGGCGTAACAGATCCTCCCGGGCAAGGCGCCGATATTACTTGCGACGTTCGGGTGAGCACCGTCCCATATTGGGGTGGCCCGCAAACCACCACAGATATTCCTATGACGTATGAAGGCGATGTAGGTAATAACGATCAATACAAATTGACCTTAACGCCAGATATCGGACTCTATGAATATAAAGCCTTTTGTACAGACCTCACGGACAGTATTGAGACCTGGCCGGAGGGCGCGGATGCTCGCCTGACGATAAGAACCGCCACCGGCGCATGCAACACAGCCGCTCAGAGTGACCACAACATTTTCTACTCCGGTTTGCTGCACGATACCTTTGCCACAACCTATCGCGCGCCCATTGGCCCGGTTTCCACCGATCAACAAACCGTCACTCTCCAACTCCGCACCTGTATGAACGACCTCACCGCGTTGCCTCAAATCCGTATCTGGGATGACCGGGGTGATACAGAGACGTTAAGCCCCTTAACTTTCGTCGGGCACGGCGACGGAGGCGACACTGGGAGCATAAGTTATTGGAAGTATGATCTCGCCATCCCCATCACCCCTACCATTCTCTATTACGTGTTCAGCACTACCGACAGCAGCGCCACGGCTTATTACTGCGACGACGATCCTCGGTTCTATGGCGGCGGGTATGGCGCCGGAGAAAGTGATCAAACCACGGCTTATAACAACTCCTACCAACTCACCATCTACGATCCCGACTTCGCCGTCCCCACCTGGATGCAAGGCGGCGTGGTCTACCAGGTCTTCCCCGACCGCTTCCGCGACGGCGACGCGAGCAACAACCCGGAGGCCGGGCGCTTCTCGTATGGCGGCGCGGCGATCACGCGCTCAAATCAAACGGCCTGGAACTATACCGTTTGCGATCCGCGTGATACTTACTCCCCAAGTTGCACCGGCAAATATGGCGACAACTTCTACGGCGGCGACCTGGCCGGGATCACAGAGAAGATCAACGCGGGGTACTTCGATGCGCTGGGCGTGAGCGTGCTGTACCTCAACCCCATCTTCCTCTCGCCCTCGAATCACAAGTACGACACGGCGGATTATATGACGATTGACCCCGACTTCGGGACGTTTGAAGATTTTCAGGACTTGACCGCCGCCGCGCACGCGCATGGGATGAAGGTGATCCTCGATGGGGTCTTCAACCACACGTCGTCAGATAGCGTGTATTTTGACCGCTACAAGCGCTTTGACACTAACGATGTGTTGACCAGCACGGTCGAAGGGACGGACGACAACCGGGGCGCGTGCGAAAGTCCCACTTCACCTTACCGCAGTTGGTTCTACATCCCCGATACGATGGGATCGCCGGCCAACGGCGCCACGGATCGCTGTGATGGCGACGATAGCGACGACGGTACCGGCGGCGCGTGGGATCAAACGTATTCCGCGTGGTGGGGTTATGGTTCGCTGCCCAAGTTGCAGGCAAACTCCGAAGATGTGCGCGATCTCATCTGGGATGATGGCCTCAACTCCGTCGGCCCCTACTGGACTTTCCACGGCGCGGATGGCTGGCGCTTCGACGTGGGCGACGACGTGGACCCCGGCCTGACGGTGACGCCGGCCAACGATTATTGGGAAGGTTTTCGGAATGCCGTGCGCACCGTCACGGACACGGGCAAGACTGACACCTTGCTGCTTGGCGAACTGTGGGGTGATGCCTCCGCGCTGTTGCTCGGCAACGAGTGGGACAGTGTGATGAACTACCGCTTCCGCTCTGCGCTGCTTGGCTGGCTGTTCACCGGCTGCACAACTCCTGGCAACGGCTGCACCGGCGGGCACACCTTTGAGGACAACGACAGCAACACCGGCAGTTCCAGCGGCGCGATCAGCGCACTCAGCCCGTCGCAATTCAACGCCCGCCTGCGTTCCATCGAAGAGGACTACCCCCCGATGGCTTTCAACGCGCTGATGAATCTGGCCGGATCGCACGACACTAACCGCGTGCGCTTCCTGCTCAAGAAGGTCAACAATGATAGCGATCCCGCCGCAATCCAGCGAATGAAGGAATGGTGGCTATTCTCCTTCACCTACGCCGGTTCACCGACGCTCTACTACGGCGACGAAATCGCGCTGAACCACGATGGGGTGTGGACAACCAAGTGGGAGGACGACCCCTACAACCGTGCGCCCTATCCCTGGCCGGACACATTGGGGAGCAGCTACGGCGTCAGCCCCACTCTGCTGACCTTCGCTCGCAAGATGGCGAGTATCCGCTGGAGCTACCCTGCCTTGCAAACCGGCGACGTGCAGCACGGCCTGGTGATTGACGACGCGAATAAACTCTACGGCTTTGCGCGCACCACCGGGACTCAGACCGCGCTCATCGTCCTCAACCGGAGCAGTAACCAGCACACCGTCACCCTGAGCAGCCTGAACGCTGCACCGTACAACCTTCCCAATGATACGGTGATGTACGACGCCATCGAGGGTCACAGTTACACGGTCGCCGGCGGCGCGATTACCGTGCCGGTCAACTCCAGTTGGGGCGTCGTGCTGCTGGAACAAACCCAAATTGACACACCCCTAATGCCAACCGTCGCGTACTCGGAGTCCATCGGCCCCGATCTGCTGAGCTGGCCGTTGGTCGTCACCGACACCGGCGGCGGGCGCGAGTTGGCGACGACCTACCACGTCTACAGCGGCACGACGGCCGATTTCACGCCGGACGCCGGCCACTTCATCGGGGCGGCGGACTTGCCCGACTTCGGCGCGCCCCACGGCGTGCTGACCTTCACCACCCCCAACCCGGCCAAAGGCACTTACTACAAAGTCTGCGCGATCAACGCCGCCGGGCAATCCTCGTGCGGCGTCGCGGGACCGACGGCGGTGACATTCACTCCCGCGCGCGCCACTTCGACATTCTGGTGGGGAGCGCTGCTCACAGTGGCTGGCGGTGCGCTATTCCTGAGTCATCGGCGCAAAAAACACGTCGCATAACGGCCTAAGAATCTATCCGAAAATTCGTTTTGGCCCGCGATTTGCGCCTAAAGGCGCGGTTTGAAGGGT
>DAOUGD010000186.1:0-15449 GCA_034429475.1 Anaerolineae bacterium | reverse complement strand
CGTTGTAAGGGCTTGTAAAATCGTACCCCCTGTAGTCTTGTAAAATCGTACCTTTACAGTCTCACAATATCGTACCCTTTGCGGAGGCTACCCCAGGCATGGCAAGGAGAGTTGCAGGGGTGCTGGGGGCGCCGGCAGTGCCACGGGGGCGAGACCCGTCAAGGACCACACATCGAATTGTTTGAGCCCGCGCCGGGCCAGTTCCTGTTCCTCGGTGGCGTCCTCGGGTCGGGTCTGCTCGACAAATACCCATTCGCGGTGGATGGGGTCGAAGCGCACCTGAAGGCACTTACCGGCTTGGCTGCGCCCGATGGAGTAGAGACACCTGCCCAGGCTGACCACACCCGTCGTACTCACATGGCGGGTGAACGTGAACTCCGCCAGAAACGCATACACGCGCTGGATATCGAACAAGGCGAGTTCATGGGCCGGATGATACGGACGGCGCGGATAGCGGAGTTCGGGGTGGGCGACTAGCGGCGGGTGGCCGTCACAATCACTCGCACGACATGGGAAGAGTTCATTGTAGACGTGGCGGGCCTGCGCGAGCGCTAGTTGTAGATGGGGTACATCGGTGCGGCTGTCGGCATCCAAGGTGAAGCCATCCAAGATCCGGTGCGTGCGTTCAATCTGCGGTTGGTCCGTGGGGCAATGGGGACGAATGAAGCGATGGACAATCCCCAGACCGCGCAGCCACAAGGTGAGCTTGCTGGGAAAGGGATCACCCGGGGTGCCCGCCAACACTAACTCGTTGTCGGTGAGCACACTATCGGGTAAGGTTTGCCATTCCGCGAAGCCCGCGCGCAAAGTGTCTCGGATTTCGCTCCAGGTCAACTTGCGCCAGTGTTTGGCGGTTTTGGCCGCAAAGGCTTGGCTGGCAATGATGGCGGCGCTGAAGGGATCGCGGATGCTGCAAATGACCGCAATCTCCCCATCCGCTAACTCCACCTTTTCCTGATTGTCCAACTGCCACACGGCGTGTGCCGCGGTGGCCGGGGGGGGCGCGGCCGGCGCTGGCGGGCGCGCCTGGTGGCGGGCTAAGCACTCTGGACACTGCTCTTTGAAGAACGCCGCCAGGCGGCTGCGACTGGGTAAAGCCAAACCCCGCCAGCGGGTATCCTGCCGGAGTTCGACCAGTACCCGATCCGCCCCCCAGCCATGGTGGGTTTGTTTGAGACCCCGGGCAGCTTGTACCACCCGTGAGTCAAACTGCGCCAATACCCCTTGGCGAGGACGCCCCCGCCGCCGCGTACGCAGCCCCGACACGCCTTCGTCGCGCAAGCGGCGCCCCCATTTGCGCACCGCTGCGCGACTGCGGCCCAATTCGGTGGCCAGAACGGATACCGTTTTGCCGGTCAAGCGGCCTTGATAAATCCGTTCCCGTTCGGCCTCAGTCAAAGCACTTGGTTGTCCCATGCAACACCTCCCATTGAGCGAAAACGATCCAACTCGCTACTTGGAAAGTATACAACCACGGGTACGATTTTATGAGATTGTGAAGGTACGATATTACAAGACTGTTAGGGGTACGATATTACAGGACTCTACAGCGTTTTACGTTTGACGTTTCACGTTTGACGCTTCACCTCCCCAACAAGTGTGGTATCATTTTTTCCATGTCCTATCCATATTACGAACGCGCTCGCGCGCTGCTCTCGGAACACACCCCTGCCGAAACCATCCAAAGCTGGCTGCGCCCCGTCGGCGTGACCGACTGGCGGGCGGCGCATCGCGGCCTGCTGCGCATCGCCGCCGACGCGCAGGACTCGGCGGCCCTCTCGGCGCTGCTGCCCGCCCTGCTGATGGCCCTGGCCGACGCCGCCAACGCCGACCATGTCCTCGTCAACCTGGAACGCTTCATCCGCAGCGCCGCCGATAAATCCGGCACACTGCACTACCTGGCGCAAAACCCCCGCGCCGTCGAAATCCTGGTCAAACTCTTCGCGGGCAGCCAGTTCTTGACCGAAATCCTGCTGCGCAACCCGGAATACTTCCCACCTCTGATCGCCCACAAACGGCTCACGCAGCCGAAAAGTGTGGCACAACTCTGCGCCGACCTCTACGCCGCCGCCGAGGAGCAGAGCGCGGACGGTGTGGCGGCGCAATGGGATGCGCTGCGGCGCTTCCAACGCGGCGAACTGCTGCGCATCGGCGCGGGCGACCTGCTCGGCCTGTGCGACCTGCCGGCGGTGACGCTCCAACTGTCGCACCTGGCCGACAGCCTGGCGCAAGTCTGCCTGGAATTGGCCGCGCAGCAGACCGGCCAATCCCCCGCCGGCTTCGTGGTGCTGGCGATGGGCAAGCTCGGCGGCGGGGAGTTGAATTACAGTTCCGACATTGACCTGCTCTTCCTGGCCCGGCAGGACGCGGGGGCTTACCAACGGCTGGGCGAGCGGTTCATCGAGGCGCTGACGCGGGTGACGAGCGAGGGCTTCCTCTACCGCGTGGACATGCGCCTGCGCCCCTGGGGACAGGTAGGGCCGCTTATCACCTCGCTGCCGGGGTATCTCAAATACCTCGACCGGAACGCGCGCCTGTGGGAAAAGCAGGCCCTCCTCAAAGCGCGCCCCATCGCCGGGGACATAGCGCTGGGCGTGGAGTGTTTGCAACAGATCGCGCCGTTCATCTATGCGGACACCCACGAGCCAGGCCAGGCCGCCGCCATCCGCGACGGCGCGCGCGCGATGAAACAGCGCACTGAAGACCAACTGCATCAAGAGGGTCGCGCGTGGGGCGAGGTCAAACTGGGCGAAGGCTCCATCCGCGACGCCGAATTCGTCGTCCAATCCTTGCAGATGATCCACGGCGGCGCCTGCCGCGACCTGCACGGCGGGAACACCCTGGACGTCCTGCCGCGCCTCGCCGCACGCGGCCTGCTCGCTGGCGAGGATGAGCAGACGCTCGCCACCGGCTACGTCTTCCTGCGCACCGTCGAGCATCACCTGCAAATGCTGCACTACCGCCAGACGCACACCCTGCCCGACGACGCGGTCGCGCTGGATCACCTGGCCCGGCGGCTGGGATTTGCCGGGCCGGACGCCCGCGAGCAATTCCTGGCCCGTTACGAACAACACCGGCGCGCCATCCGCCGGGTGTATTTGCACTATTTAGGGGATGAGACTATGGAAAATCCATCGAGGCCGCGCAGCCCGCAGCCGCTCAAAGGCGACCTCTCCACGCACATCGCCCGTATGGCGCCCTCGTATGCCGAAACGTTCACGCCGGACGAAATCCGTCGCCACGCCGTGCTGGCCGGGCAGCTCAACGCCGCGCAGCAAGTCGAAATCGAGGCGGCGCCGCTGGATAACGGCGGCTGGCGGCTCACCGTCGTCGCCTACGACTACTTGGGCGAACTGTCGCTGATCTGCGGCCTGATCTTCGTCTACGGCTGCACCATCGCGGATGGGAACGTCTTCACCTACGAACCCGCCGACCCCGCCCAACGCCAGGACGCGCGCCGCAAAATCGTGGACGTGTTCACCGTTCTGCCCGAACACAAGGCGGTGACGGCGGACACGTGGCAGCAGTACCACGCCGACCTCGCGCACCTGCTGGCGTTGATGAACGAGGGCCAGCGCCGCGAAGCGCGCGGCCTGCTCGCCAAACGCTGGGCCGACACGCTCCGCGAGACGCCCACCGTCGCCGCGCCGCTCTATCCCATCGAAATCCAGATAGACAACGAGGCCGATCCCGCCTACACGGTGCTCCACATTGACGCCCTGGATACCAGCGGGTTTCTCTACGAATTTACCAACGCCCTGGCCTACCAGCGCGTCTACATCGCCCGGATGACGGTGGATTCCGCCGGGGCGCGCGTCCACGACGTGCTTTACGTCACCGACGCCAACGGCCACAAAATCACGTCCCCGGAGAAGCTGCACCAACTCCGTGTCGCCTCCGTGTTGACCAAACACTTCACCCACCTGCTGCCGCAATCGCCCAACCCCGAGACCGCGCTGCTGCACTTCCGCGAGTTCATCGGCCAGCGCTTCCAGCGCGACGACTGGACGGACGAGCTGGCCTCGTTGGAGCGTCCCGAAGTCCTCAACGCCCTGGCGCGGCTGCTCGGCGTCAGCGATTTTCTCTGGGAGGATTTCCTGCGGATGCAATACGCCAACCTCTTCCCCGTGGTGCGCGATGTGGATGCGCTGCACACGATGAAAAGCCGAGCGCAGTTGCAGGCGGAGCTGGAAGCCGAACTGCGCCCCGTCCACGATGGGCCGCAGCCGCTCAGCGAGGACGCGCCGTGGCGCAAAACACTCAACGCTTTCAAAGACCGGGAAATGTTTCGCATTGACATGCGCCACATCCTGGGACACACGCAGGAATTCGATGAATTTTCGGAGGAACTGACGGCCCTGGCGGAAGTGGTCGTCAACGCCGTGTACCACCTGTGCCACGAGGATTTGCGCGCCGTGTATGGCGACCCGTGTTTAGAAAACGGCGACGTCAGCGACATGACGGTCTGCGCCCTGGGGAAGTGCGGCGGCTACGAACTGGGGTTCGCCTCGGACATCGAATTGCTGTTCATCTACTCCGGCAACGGCTGGACAACCGGACCAACTATCATCACCACCGCCGAATTTTACGAAAAGGTCGTGCAGGCCTTTGTGGCGGCGATTCAAGCCAAACGGGAGGGCATCTTCGAGATCGATCTGCAACTGCGCCCCTACGGCAAAGCGGGCAGCATGGCCGTCTCGCTGGACTCCTTCCAGCGGTACTTTGCGCCGGAGGGGCCGGCGTGGGCCTACGAGCGGCAGGCGCTCGTCAAACTGCGCCCCATCGCGGGGAACGTCGAGCTAGGGCAGGCCATCACGTCCCTGCGCGATCAGTTCGTCTACACCGGCGAGCCGTTCGACGCGACGGCGATGCGGGCGATGCGCGAGCGGCAGATTCGCCACCTGGTGACAGGCGGGACGTTCAACGCCAAGTACAGCCCCGGCGGCCTGGTAGACCTGGAATACGTGGTGCAGGGGCTGCAAATCGCGCACGGGGCGACGCTGCCGGCCCTGCGGCAGACCAACACCCGCGCGGCGCTGGCGACGTTGGCCGAAGCCGGGATTCTGAACGAGGCCGACTACACCCGACTGCGGAAAGCGCATACCTTCTTGCGCTGGCTCATTGATGGCCTGCGGATGGTGCGCGGCAACAACAAAGACCTCTCCACCCCGCCGCCCGACAGCGAAGCCTTCGCCTTCCTCGCCCGCCGCCTCCGCTACGGCGACGACGTGGCGCGCCTGCGCGACGAACTGACGATGTACTCGCGCAGCGTGCAGGAGATCAGCGGGCGGTTGTTGTAGTTCATCCCATATTTCTCAACGGATTGAACGGATTGGAACGGATTTCTTCCGTTTTCATCCGTTGAGAAAAATGTAAAGACGGCTCTGACGAGCCGTCTTTACATTTCAAGTCACTTGCAGAGGCAATTTATTCGCTTTCCGCTGCCTCATCCTCTTCCGGCTCTGCCGGTTCAACTTCTTCAACCGTTGGCGCGGGCTGGTTGCCCCGGAAGCGGAAGCCCGGCATCGTCGCGCCGGACATATCCAGGCCGGGGTAGGAGACGCCCTGAAAGTCAGCGTGCGCGAGGTCGGCCCCGCTCAGGTCGGCGCCCTGCAAGTCGGCGCCGGTGAAGTTGGCGCCGT
Organism: Anaerolineae bacterium; assembly: GCA_034429475.1. GTDB lineage: Bacteria > Chloroflexota > Anaerolineae > B4-G1 > SLSP01 > JAKQHY01. The sequence continues at coordinate 9,807 of DAOUGD010000186.1, read as the reverse complement.
CCAGATTCGCGCCGCTCAAATCCGCGTTCTGCAAATTGGCCCCGGAAAAGTCGGCGCCGGACAGGTTGGCGCCGCTCAAGTCGGTGTTCTGCAAGTGCGTCTGGGCAAAATTCGCGCCATCCAGATTTGCCCCGCTCAAATCCGCATTGTGCAGAACACTGCCGGAAAAGTTGGCGTCGTCGAGATTCGCGCCGCTCAAATCTGCGCCCGGCAAATTCGCGCCGCTCAAATCCGCGCCATCCAGATTCGCGCCGCTCAAATCCGCTCCCTGCAAGTTGGCGCCACTTAGGCGGGCACCGTCGAGATTCGCGCCGCTCAAGTCTGCGCCGCGCAGATCGGCGTTCCGCAAGTCGGCGTTGCCCAGGTTGGCCCCGTCCAGATTCACGCCGTCCAGCTTCGCCCCCTGGAGATTGGCGCCGCGCAGATTCGCGCCGCTCAGCGTATAATTCCCCAGGACAATCTCAGGGATGTCCGCCGCCTGATCCTCAACGTTGATCCCGCGATAGGGGTTAAAGGACGCGGCAGGCGCGTCCACCGCTGGGACCTCTCCTGCCGGCAACGCCGCCAACAACTTTTGGGCGTCGGCGACCGTGATCTTGCCGGTTTCCAACATTTCCAAAACCTTCAATTGCTCACTCATTGCTTTTTTCTCCTTGTATCAAAGTTTTAGCAACGGATGATGCCACACACCATCCGCAACTCCTAACTCCTAACTCGCAACTCTTAACTCGCCGCGCGCAACTCCGTCAGCAGCCGGCTCGCCTCAGCCGCGCTGAGTTCGCCGCGATTGACCCGTTCCAGGATGTCCAATGCCGGCGGTGTGTCTTCCGGCGACGCGGGAGCCGCTTCCAGCCCCAGGGCGGCGATGAGTTCGTCAATCTTCCGGCGGATCGTCCAGTAAGAGATGCCCAGTTCGCGTTCCATCTCCTTGACGTTGCCCCGGCAGCGGATGAAGCTCTCCAAAAAGGAAACGCTCTCCGGCGTCAGGCTGCAAAAAGGACAGGGGGCATAACGCCCCAGGATAATCGTCTCGCACTCAGCACAGTTCAGCCGGGTGATTTCCAGTTTTCCCCCACAAGAAGGACAATGTTCCAGAACTTTGCGCATATCTACCTCCATATTTGGTATTATAGGTTATAAAAACCAAAAAGTCAATAGGCAAAACCAAAATTTTTGGTTTTTAAATTACATCCTTATTTTCATCCCTGAGAGCTAAAAAGCGGGGCCAGGCAAATTCGCCTGGCCCCGCTTCTCATTTCTTGCTTCTTGCTTCTTGCTTCTTTACGGCGCCAACCCGCCAAAATACTCGCGGACGTAGGCGCGCAGCGCGGGCGGATAAGCCGTGCGCGACAGGTCCGCCTCAGCAGCTTCAACGTAATCGCCGTAGACGTCCTGGTAGGCGACGCGCGACGGATTGGGCAAACCCACTTCGGGCCGGACTTGCCCCTGGGTGGCCTCGCGCGGCAGGGTGATCTCGCCGCCCTGGCCGCTCAGGCGCTCCGCCTCGGTCGCGCCGTAGGGCGCGCTGCTCCCGCTGTCTTCGTGATGACCGCTGGTTCCCTGCCCGGCGCCCTCCCCCGTCGAACCTGACCCGCCCGCGTTCGATTGGCCCTGGGCGCCGCTGCCCGGCTGTCCGGCGCTCCCTTGCGGGGATTGCGCGCCGCCCGGCGGGTTTTGGGCCATCCCCGGCGACTGCGCCGCGCCCAACTGCTCCTGAGCCTGTTGCACGCCCGCCTGCGCCTGTTCCAGGGCTTGATTGGGAGCGTTGGCCTGGGAGACCTCAGAAAGCGCGTCAGCGGCCTTCTGGACGGCCTCGCGCGCGCCCTGTGCGTCGCCCTGGTAGATTTCCTGAGCAATGTCCTGAAATTGCTGCGCCAGCGCCGGGTCGCTCTGCTGCAAGGCGTCGGCTATCTGCGTGAAGGCGTCGGCCAACGCCTGGGCTTCCTCCGCTGTCAGGGGTGTGCTGGTCGGATCGGTCAGCGCGCGCAGGTAGGCCGCCGCCGCATCCACGTCGCCGCGCTGCAACGCCTCGGCCAACGGCTGCACCACAGCCTCGGCGGTAAGCGGCGCGGCCTCCGAGAGGCGTTGCACCTGCGCTTCGGCTTCCGGCGCGCGCAGCGCCGCGAGTTGGCGCTCGGCCTCGGTCAACGCGGCCTGCTGCTCCTCCGGCGTGCTGCGGCGATCCTGGAGGGTTTGCAACGCCTCGTCCAGCGCTTTGAGGGCAGCCTCGCGCGCGGCTTCGTCCAGGGCGGGGGATTCCGACAGGGCCTCGCGCGCGGCTTCCAGCCGTTCCGCCGCGGCTTCCGCCTCACGCTGCTGCGCTTCGCGGAGCGCGAGTGTGGCTTCCTGCGGGTTGGACAGCAGCAAGAGGGGCAATAAGGCGAGCGCCGTCGCCAACAGCGCGCCGTAGAACTCGCGCGACAGTCGCAAGGGGAACGCCGCGCGCACATCCGCCGCCCGCGCCGCCGCGAGGGCTTCTTGAGATTGCAGGCGCGCCATCTCCGACGGGGCCTGGATGCGCCCCTGCCGCAGCTCCCAGGCGGTCGTCAGGCGGTCAGCCAGGCGCATAGCGCGGTCAAAACGGCGCAGGCGACGCGCCAGCGGACGCGGCCAGACGTAGCCCAACACCGCTCCCGCCAGCGCGCCGCCGAGCAGCGCCCAGAGCAGGGCCAGCGTCAGGTCGGCGCGATACCAGAGCGGCCAGAAGCGCGCCGCGAGGCCGGCCAGCACGCCGCCGAGCAGCGCCGCCAGCAGTCCCCATCCGCCGCCCTGGAGCGCGCCGCGCTCGCGCAGCGCCGCCGTCATCCGGGCCAGTTCGTAATCCAGGCCGCGATCCATATCAACGCTCCGGGCGCGCCACCCGTTTGGTCGCGCGCCACAGCAGGAATAGCGACACCAACACGGTCGAGACGGTAAACACGATCCAGGGGGAGGGTAAAGAAATGGCGCCCAGCGTGGTGGTGGCGCCTGCGGTGGGGTCAAAACGTTCAACCGTGAAATGCAGCCACCACCACGATCCCTGGTTTAACCCCAACACTTCTGTCGCAATGGCGGCGGCCAGGGGATGGAGTCCCACCAGGATAACCCAGCCGTACTGGATCACCACTTCGAGCCAAAACGGCAAGAGCGCCGCCTCGGAATAGACCCAGATATCGTACAGGCTGCCCCAGAGACCGATGACCAGCGCAATGACGGGCAGGACGCCCAGGTTGACAACGTAGAACATAATCACGGCGGCGATGGTTTTGCGCACCCAGGTGGATAAATATACGGCCCAGACGACATTCAAGGTCATTGTCAATACCAGGAACAGCAGGGTGAGCAGGAGTTCGGTCGTGGTGACGCCGCCGAGCCAAAAGCCGATCATCAGCAAGGGAAAGGGCGCAAGGATGTAGAGGCTGCCCGTCAACAACGAGGCGCCCACTTTACCCAGGACAACCGCCCGTGGACGCAACGTCGTCGTGACCAGCAATTCTAAGGTGCGGTTCTCGCGTTCTCCGGCGATAGCGCCCAATGCATTCACCGGCACGAGCAGCATCGCCGTCAACATCAGGATGACGCTGGAAAACCAGTAGAGCGCGCGGCCCTGGACGAACAGATCCAGCATTGAAATCGTCGCTTCGGCGTCGAACAACCCCGATGAGGCCGCCAGCAGAACAAAGAGCGCGGTCAGAATCGCGATGACGAACAAATAAATGCTCAAAAACACGAAAAAGCGATTTCGTCGCGCGCTGCTATATAAATGCCGTAACAATAAAGGGTTCATGACGCCTCCACCAAGATTATACCGCAAATCAAACACACCGGGAACTTAAGATACCTTTTAGTCGTTGATATAGTACAATAAAGTGAATCCATCTGTTAAGGAGACGATGATGAAGAAATATACATTGCTGTTTTTATTGTGGGTCTTCGTCGCGCTGCCGTTGGCGGCGTGTGTCACCCAGACTCCGACGATGGCGCCGCAGCCGACGCCTTCCCAACCGGCATCGCCACTGGCAATCCCGGTATCGCCCATTTCCCCGCCGCCGACCCCGGCCATGTCTGCCGCTCGGCCGGTGAACACACTGGATGAGTTACGCGCAGTTGTGGCAGAAGAATTGGGGTTGAAGCCTGAAGATCTAACGCTTGTTCATTCAAGAGAAGTGCAGTGGCCGGACAGCAGTCTGGGGTGCCCCCAAGAAGGGATGAACTACCTTCAGGTCATCACACCAGGGTGGCGTATCATCTTTGCGGATGCGAACGGAAAACGTTATGATATTCGCACCCCCGAAAAAATGAGCCAGTACATTATCTGTGTCAATGCCATCAATTACGATGAAACTCAGGCAATTGACAAAGCGGACTTCGACAGCGCCAAAGACGCTGCCGTTAATGCCCTGATGGAGAAGCTCAACGTCAGCCGCGCCGCGGTCGCTATCGTCAGCGTTGAGGCCGTCGAATGGCGCAATTCCTGCCTGGGTTGCGCCGGCCCCGACGAGAATTGCTTGATGGTCATCACCCCCGGCTACCGGATTTTGTTGGAGAGTGGCGGGCAGAGCTACACCGTCCACACCAACGAAACCGGGAATCGGGCTGTCGTCTGCGACGCTCCGGACGCAGAGGGCGCACTCAAGCCCTGATGGCTCAACGGATTGAACGGATCCTAACGGAGATGTCCTTCCGTTACACCCGCCAAATCCGTTGAGGAAAGTTTACGAAACGTGAAACGTGGGAAGCTCACGTTTCACGTTTTATGTTTTACAGGTTCAGATATGATATAATCACAGCAGGAAATCCTATGCCTATCTACGAATATTATTGCGCGCAATGTCATGGCCGGTTCTCGCACCTGGCGAAGTCCATCGGCGCGGACGCGCCGGCGTGTCCACGCTGCGGCAATGCAGCGGTGGAGCGGCTTATATCGGCCGCCAGCGTGCTGCACAGCAGTGAGCATCACACGGCGCAACTGCGCGCCGACCGGCAGGGGATTGACGCCGACGATCCGCAGGCCATCGCGCAATTTTTGAAAGATTCAGGTCGTCTTGCCGACAGCGACGGGCTTTACGGCAGCCGGGCGTACCGCGAGTTGATTGACCGCCGCGCCGCCGGCGCCGGCGAAGCCGACGTCGCCGATCTGGTGGACGACCTGGCCGCCGAAATGCGTCCCGCCGAGGCTACCCAAATGAGTGGGGCAGTGATGTTCTCCGAGCAAGTCGAAAATCGTATGCAGGCCGAAGGCCCGCCAGAGCGCCACGACCACGAGCAGTCTCAATCCCCTGAGCCGACCTCGCGGCGCGGAGCCGCCAACCTCGGCTGGGTGTGAGGTCTGCCTTATTCGTAAAATCAAGAGGAATATGGAGGTTTGATGAAAAGTCCCTTCTTACAAAACGTTGGTGATATCTTTGCGCGCCTGAAGGGCCGCAACCTGGTCATTGCCATTGTAATCTGGCTGATTTTGATGTTAACCTCATTCTCATGCGCGATGGGGTGGTTTAAATTGGGGGGCGATCAGTCTGCCAAACCGGCTACGACGGCCAGCCCCACTCAAGACGGTGGTTCTTCTCAGACTATGCCGCAGCCTACCAAGTCTGCTGAAACCATCATCCTGCCCACTCCCACTCCAGAAACTGCCAGCCCTGAGGCCACCCCTGTCCCCGGCAACACCGCCACCCTCCCCGCACTGCCCTGGGGTGACTTTGGGTACGGCATCGCGGCCCACGGCATCAGTATGCCCTACTACACGATGGATCAGGTCGCGTATCAGCTCAAAATGACCTGGGTGAAGCAGCAGGTGCGTTGGGATCACTTCTCACCGGCGGAGGGGCAGATGGACTGGAGCGGGTACGACGCGATGGTCGAAGCCGCCAGCGAGCGCGGTCTTAAAGTGATGTTCAGCGTCGTCGGCGCGCCCAACTGGTCACGCACCTACTTCGACAGCAACCCGCAGGCCGCGCCGCCCGACGACCTCGCCAAATTCGCCGCCTTCCTGGGCGAGTTGGTGGATCGCTACAAGGGCAAAATTCACGCCATCGAGGTCTGGAATGAGCAGAATCTGGACCGGGAGTGGGATACCGCCGAGGGCGTCAAGGCCTCGGCCTACGTCGAGATGTTGCGGTTGGCCTACCAGACCATCAAAGCGCGCGACCCCAACATCGTCGTCATCAGCGGCGCACTGTCGCCGACAGGGTCTTCGGCCACCGATCCGGCCAATCCCAACCGCGTCATCTATATGGATGACTTCCAGTATTTCCAGGAAATGGTCAACGCCGGCTTCCTCCAGCACGCGGATTGCGTCGGCGCGCACCACAACGGCATCAACATGCCGCCCAATGTGGCCTGGGACGAGGGGTACAACGACACGACCGCCCAGTTCCGGGGGCCGTTCGACAATCCCAATCACTCCTGGTCCTTCAAGAGCACTCTCTGGGGCTATCACCAGATGATTCAGGCGGCCGGCCAAAACACCCCGCTCTGCATCACCGAGTTTGGCTGGGCGACCTCGGAAGGCTTCGATGGTTACCCGGCCGGCTTTGAATTTGCGCTGGACAACACGCTAGCCGAGCAGGCCGAATGGGATGTGCAGGCGTTCCAGTTGATGCGCGAGTGGGGCTTTGTGCGGCTGGCGTTCCTGTGGAACCTGGACTACTCCTACAAAGGCGGCAACGTCACCGACCCCAACGCGCCCTACAGCCTCCTCGATATGCAGGGGGCGCCGCGACCCTCTTACGGCGCGATCGCCGACATGGCGAAAATTCCTTAAAAACGTGAAGCGTGAAACGTGAGGCCCAAATCATCAGCGCCTCACGTTTCACGTTTTTCATTCCCTGGACAACGAGTCCCCTGAAATGACCCTAACGCGACGACAACGCCGCTGGCTCATCGCGCTCGCCAGCGCACTGCTGATCGGCCTGGCGATTTGGATAGGCCTCACCCGCCCCGCGCCGTTCTCCCCCCCACTCCCCACTCCGACGCCGTCGCCCACACCCTGGCCGCAATCCTATCGCTTCCGGTCGCCGGAGTACGGCGTCAACCTGCACGTCTGGTGGGACCCCTGGGCCGCCGTCCGCCGCGATTGGCATCTGGTGCAGGACGCTGGCTTCACCTGGGTCAAACACCGGCTCGCTTGGTTGGATGTGGAGGGCGCGGGACCAGGTCACTATGTGTGGGCCGGTTCCGACCGCCTCGTTGACGAGGCGGAACAATTCGGCGTCGCCTTGATCTTCCGCGTGGACGCTCCGCCGGCCTGGGCCATTCCCACCGCCGAACCCGGCGCACTCCCCGTTGATCTAACCGCCTTCGGGGATTTCTGCCACGCCCTGGCCGCCCGTTACGCCGGCCGGGTGCGCGGCTACCAGGTGTGGAATGAACCTAATCTGGCCCGCGAGTGGCACGGCCTCACGCCGGACCCGGTCGGCTACGTAGAACTGCTGCGGGTTTGTTACGTGGGCATCAAGACGGCGGATCCGCAAGCCCTCGTCATCTCCGCCGGATTGGCGCCCACCGGCTCCGGGCCGCCGGAAGCGCTGCCCGACGAGACGTACCTGGAAGGGATGTATGCCGCCGGCGCCGCGTCATACTTTGACCTGTTGGGACTCAACGCCCCCGGCTACAAGGCGCCGCCGGAAGTGTCGCCGGCAGAAGCCGCCGACCCGGCCAACGACTACGGCGGCCACTGGACATTCTGCTTCCGCCACGCCGAAGATATGCGCACCATCATGGAGCGCTATGGCGACGGTCAGAAACAAGTCGCCATCCTCGAATTTGGCTGGCACACCAACAACAGCCCGGATCACCCCGATTACGCCTGGTTCGCCGTGACGCCGGAGCAGCAGGGCGACTACCTGGTGCGCGCGTTCACCTACGCGCGGGAGCATTGGGCGCCCTGGGTGGGGCCGATGTTTGTGTGGAACATCCCCGACTCGCACTGGGGGCCGGATCGAGAAGAGTTCTGGTGGGGGATTGCGGACCCCTTCTGGTGGGGTCAGGAAGGCGATGACATCGGCGCGTGGGAAGGTGCGGGCGTGCGTCCCGCTTACACGATGTTGAAGGCAATGGAGAAGGAATAGCGAGATAGGAGTTAGGAGTTAGGAAGAAGCGTACCGGATTTCCAGTTACTTCTCACTCATTTCCCATGACTCTTTACCATTTTTTCGCGAAGGAGGATTGAAAGAATACTTATGACGATTCGATTTGGCACCGACGGCTGGCGGGCCGTCATCAGTGATACGTTTACCTTCGAGAATGTCCGGCTGGTGGCGCAGGCCATCGCCGATTACGTCCTGGAGGACAGCCAACGCCCGCAACCGGAAGTGGTGATCGGCTTCGACACCCGCTTCCTGTCGGACCGCTACGCGCACGAAGTTTCTCGCGTGATGGCGGGCAACGGCATCATCGCCCATCTGACCCGCGCCGACGCGCCGACGCCCGCCGTCTCCTACGCGGTGGTGGATAAAAAGGCCGAGGCCGGTGTGATGATCACCGCCAGCCACAACCCGCCGCGCTACAACGGCATCAAGCTGAAGGCGGCATTCGGCGGCTCGGCCCTGCCGGAACAGGCCCGCGAGGTTGAAAACTTGCTGGATCGCAACCAACGCGAGTCGCGCGGCCCGAACACGATGGACTACGAACTGGCGTTGAAACAGGATCTCATCCGCCGCTTTGATCCGGCGTGGTCTTACTACCAACACCTTTCGACCCTCGTAGACCTGGATATGGTGTCCAGCGGGGAATTGCACGTGGTGGCCGACGGGATGTACGGCTCCGGGCGCGGCGCGTTCCGCGACCTGCTCAGCCGCACCCGCTGCCACCTCTACCAGATCCGCAGTGAGATGAACCCCGGCTTCGGCGGCATCCACCCGGAGCCGATGGCGCACTTCTTGCAAGCGCTGGTCGCCGCCGTTCAGTCAGAGCACGCCGACGTAGGTCTCGCCACCGACGGCGACGCCGACCGCATCGGCGCGATGGATGCGCGCGGCAACTTTGTGGACCCGCATCACATCTTCGCGCTGGCGTTGCGCTACCTGGTGGAAAAACGCGGCTGGACGGGAAGCGTTGTCAAATCCGTCTCCACCACCCGCATGGTGGATCGCCTGGCGAAGCGCTATGGCCTGCCGCTGCACGAAACGCCGGTCGGCTTCAACTACATTGCCGATTACATGCTGGCGGAGGATGTGTTGATCGGCGGGGAAGAATCCGGCGGATTGTCCATCAAGGGGCACATCCCTGAAGGCGATGGCATCCTGATGGGGATGCTGCTGCTAGAAATCATGGCAGACGCCAAAGCGCCGCTGCACGAGTTGATCGCCGACATCCAGCACGAAGTCGGCCCGGCGTGCTACGCCCGGCGCGACATCCCGCTGAAGCGCCCCGTTCCCAAAAAAGAGATGGTCGCCCGGCTGCAAGATCAGGCTCCCGCCCAACTTGCCGGGCAGACTGTGACAGAAATCAGCGTCCAGGACGGCGTGAAGTACATCCTGGCCGATGACTCGTGGCTACTCATCCGCCCATCGGGCACGGAGCCGGTGTTGCGCGTCTACGCCGAGGGCGTCTCGGATGCTGAAGTGGAAGCGCTGCTAGGTTACGGGCAGGAAATCGCCGCGTAACAAGTTGATAGGATCAATTTCACCGCAGAGTTCGCAAAGATTCTATAATTTCTCAGTGTTCTCTGTGGACTCTGCGGTAAAAATGCTCAGGTTTGTAATAGGCAACAGCACTTTAAAAAAACGACTATATCACGGCGATGCGTTCCGCGAAGGCATTGGGCGACAAACCGGGGATGGCCAAGCCTTGATGCGGGCGGTCGTTGTACTCCACCCGGAATTGTTG
>DAOUGD010000185.1:0-3075 GCA_034429475.1 Anaerolineae bacterium | reverse complement strand
TCCCACCCCCACCGCCACGCCGACACCCTGGCCCGGCCCCGCCCTGGACGCAGCAGACGTCCACCTCTTCCCATGGCCATTGGCTGTGGACGACTATCTCAGCGTGGACGTAGACCCTCGGATGCCGGAAGGCGTCATCACTGCGCCGCTCACCCTCACGTTGACGCTGCCTGACGGCGTCACCCTGACCACCCCCGTCGAGGTCATGGGGCTGGACGAGCAATACCAGGCGCGCTTCTACTGGGCCTGGCAGGCGCCCAACATCGCCGGGCTGCTGCCGCTCACCTTCACGCTCACCATCCCGCCGGCCGTCCCTGATCCCAACCCGGACGACAACATCCTCACGTTGACTGTCCCGCTTCATTCCCAGGCCGATCTGGCCCCGCCGGAGCCGCAGACGCACTGGGCCGTCACCGAGACGGCGGGCTTCCGCCTACACACCCTCACCGGCTCCGCCGCCGAGCGCGACCTGCCCGCGCTGCTCGACAGCGTCCACGCGGCCTACGCCGACGTGGCCGCGCACCTGCCCCCCGCCGGCGACGAAATCCTCGACATTTACCTGCTGGATCGCGTCATCGGGCAGGGCGGCTTCGCCTCGTCGGATTGGGTCGCCGTGAGCTACACGGATCGGATGTACGCACCCATCCAATTTGACGTAGTGCTGCGTCACGAGCTGATCCACCGGCTGGACAAAGCCATCGGCTGTGAGAACGCGCCCTCCCTGATCCGCGAGGGGCTGGCCGTCTACCTTCCCGGCGGCCATTACCGCCGCGAGTCGCTGCCGCGCAAAGCCGCCGCCGTCGCCCAAAGTGAAGTCTACGTGCCGTTGGACGACCTGCTCGACAACTTCTACCTCCACCAGCACGAAGTCAGCTACACCGAAGCCGGGATGTGGGTGAGCTATTTCGTTGAAACCTACGGCTGGGAGGGCCTGGGAACGCTGTGCCGCGCCGCCTCGGGGACCGAAGGTGACGCCGCCGCACGCTTCACCGCCGGAACTGCTGCTCTAGGCGCACCGGACCGCGCTACGCTCGAAGCGACGTGGCGGGAGTGGTTGGCCAGCATCGCCATCACGCCGGAGGACACAGCCCTGCTGGACGTTGAATTGCGGCTGATGGATGCCATGCGCGCCTATCAAGCGGACTACAACCTCAGCGCGCACTTTCTGGAGGGCATCCTGTTCGACGTAGCCGAGGCCGAGCGGCAGGGCATCGTGGCCGACTTCGTCCGCCGCCCCCGCGAGCCGGAAGCCATCGCCGTGGAACTGCTGCTGGCAATGGCGCAAGATGCCGTCCGCCAGCGCGACGCCGCCGGCGCCGAAGTCATCCTCGCCGCCATCACACCCATCCTGGAGCGCGGCGACTTCACGCCAGGTCTCGCCGCCGACGTCCTCGCCCTCACCCGCCTGGCGCTGGAGCGCGGGTACGAACCCTACCGCCTCACCCCCGACACCGAGGGATACACGCTGGGCGTACTGGATTACGCTAACTGGCCCGCGCAGAAGCTATGGCGGGCGGTGTGGGAAACTGGAAATTGGAAATTGGTGCTAGGAAATGAATAACAGCTTCCTGCCTCTTGTATCTTGCCTCTTGCATCCTGATTCTTTGGGAGGTTCTCACTATGGATAATTCCCTTTCTATCGTCACCCCCAGCCCGTTAGGGCCGATCTGGCTCGCCGCCACCGAGCGCGGCCTCTGTGCGCTTGAATTCGGCGCGACGTTGAATCATCTGGCCGGCCACCTGAAGCGCCACGCCATCGCGCCGCCCGCGCCGGGCGAGACGCCGCTCTTGCAGGAAGCCGCCGCCCAACTCGCCGCCTACTTTGACCGCCGCCTGCGCGCCTTCGACCTGCCGCTGGACTTGCGCGGCACGCCGTTTCAACGCGCCGTGTGGGACGAATTGCTGCACATCTCCTACGGTCAAAACCTCACCTACGGCGAAATCGCCCTGGAAGTCGCCAGCCCCAATGCTGCGCAAGCCGTTGGCCGGGCCGTCGGCGCAAACCCCGTCTCGATCATCGTCCCCTGCCACCGCGTCCTCGGCCACAACGGCGACCTCACCGGCTACGCCTTCGGCCTGGATCGCAAATCCGCCCTGCTCCAACTGGAACAAAACGGCCTGCAATTGCGAATGGCGAGTGGCGAGTTAGGAGTGGCGAGTTAGGAGTTAGGAGTGGCGGATCAGCGGATCGGCGCATCACCTCCTCTCCCCCCCGCTCCCTCTCTCCCCTGCTCCCCCGCCCCTGTTTGTGGTACAATACCCCTCAAATTAACCAAACATCACGTTTTACGTTTCACGCATCAGGGGGATTTTATGGGAGATTGGATCACACCGCCGGCCGTTTCCGCTGCTTCAACGGCTTTGAATTTGCTCCTCGGCCTCGTGTTGAGCCTGCTGGTGGCCTGGTATTACGAACATTACGGGCAATCGCTGGCGAACCGCCGCAAACTCGCGGGCCTGCTGCCCGTGTTGACGCTCACGACCGCGCTGGTCATCACCATCGTCAAATCGTCGCTGGCCCTCTCGCTGGGGATGGTGGGCGCGCTCTCCATCGTCCGCTTCCGCACCGCCATCAAAGAGCCGGAAGAATTGCTCTTCCTTTTCATCGCCCTCGCCATCGGCCTGGGGATGGGGGCGGAACAGCGCTGGCCCACCGCCATCGGCGTCGCGCTGCTACTCGCTTACATGGCTGCCCGCCTGGCGTGGACGCGCAACCGGCGCGGCGACAGCCTCTACCTCAACCTGCTCGTCGCCGAAACCGGCGAAGGGCTACTCTCCCAAGTCAACGGCTGTCTGGCCGGCCACCTCAAAGTCCTCGACTTTCGCCGCCTCGACAGCCGCGACGGCGCCTTGCAACTGACCTACCTCATTGACCGCGCCAATCCTCAAACCCTCGACGCGCTGGTAGGCGACCTCAAACGCCGCTTCACCGTCGTCGAAATCAGTTTCTTGCAGAGCGAATAAGCGAGTCAGCGAATGAGCGAGTCAGCGGATCAGCGAAAAAGCGGATCAGCGAATGAGCGAATGAGCGAAAAAGCAGCCTCACTCCCCCCCTCTCCCCCTCTCCCCCTCGCC
>DAOUGD010000184.1:0-33932 GCA_034429475.1 Anaerolineae bacterium | reverse complement strand
GGGGAAAGAGGGGGAGAGGGGGACAAAGTGATCCTAACTCCTAACTCCTAACCCCTAACTCCTATCTCGCTGATCCGCTGATCCGCTGATCCGCTTTCTCGCTCACTCGCTGATTCTTGATTCTTGATTCTTTGAGGTGTGTTATGCCAAAACCATTAGCTATTTGTATTGAGGATTTGGACGCGCCGAAGGCGTCTCGCTATGTGCAGTGTGTGGCGCTGCCGGGCCGCCAGCCGGGATTGCGGCTGAATGACGCCGGGCGCGCGATCTGGTTCAGCGAACAGGCGGTGGCCTGCGAGCTGTGGGTTTCGGCGGACGACCGGCTGATTTTGTACCGCCCGGAGGGGGCCGCGTCCGCGACGGTGCGCCGCGCCGGGCGCAGCCTGGACGTGCCGTTCGCCAAGCCGGTTATCCTGCTGGACAAGGACGAGGTGGACGTAGGGCCGCGCCATCTGCGGATTCACATCCACGGGGAAGCGACCACCGTCGCCGCGCCGACCCCCTTGCGGATCAAACCCGGCCCGCTCGACCGGCTGGCGCAGACGGCGGCGACCGCGGCCGTCATCGGCGCGCTGGCGACCGGCTGCATCGAAGTCCGCGAGACGCCGCCGACAATGGATCCACCGACACGGACGCCGACCGTCGAAGTCCGCGACTATCCACCGGAGCCGGTTATGCCCACCGAAACGCCGACCATCGAGGTGCGCGACTTCCCGCCCACGGCGACGGCGCCGTCGCCCACCGAGACGCCGACCATCGAAGTGCGCGACAATCCGCCTAGTCTTGCCATCACCTCCACTCCCGATGCCCCCATGCCGACCCCCACCATCGAAGTGCGCGACTTCCCGCCGACGGCGACGCCTTCGCCAGTCGTGCCGGTGATCGAAGGCTCGGTGGCGTGGGCGCTGCAAGGGCCGTGGACGGTGGCGCAGAGCTATACGGTGGATGGACAGACGGTCTGGTTCAACGGCACACTGACGCTGGCGGGCGGCTCTTACTCGTTCACGCCGTCAACCGAAGGAACGCCGCCGGCGGCGGGAACTCTCAATTTCCTGTTTGACAATCCCTGGGGAACGGTGTATCTGGTGTATGCGGACGGCGTCGCCCCGGAGTCGCCGCTGACCGACTTTGCGCCGGGCGATACGCTGGCAAACTGCACCTTCTACGGCGGTTCCATCGTCAACGAATTGCGCGTCAAAGTGGGAGAATCCGGCAGCCTGTCCTTCACGCCGCTTTCCGGCGAGGACGGGCAGTGGAGTATCACGCGGTAGTCGGCGCAGCATGACATTTTCTCTCAACGGATGTAACGGAGCTAAACGGAAAAAGAAAATCCGTTCAAATCCGTTCAATCCGTTGAGAAATCTTGCGATAGGAGACCCTGATGCAACCGACTGTAACCACAGTCAACGGCAGCCGGCAATTTCCGTGTTTCCCGGTAGCCGTGTTGAGCTATATCATCAACGAACGGGAGGAATTCCTGCTGCTCGCACATCCGCAGCGCAAGGGCTGGTGGGAAGTCGTCAACGGCGGGATGGACGCGGGCGAAACGGTGCTCGATTGCGCGCTCCGTGAGGCGCACGAGGAGGCCGGGCCGGACCTGCGGCTGCGTCCGTTGGGCGTCATCCACGCCTACAACTTCCACTACGACGCCAACGTGACGTACATGTTCAGCATCAATTATTTGCTGGCCTACGAAGGCGGGGAAGTCCAACCGGGCGACGACATGGCCGGCAGCCGCGTCGGATGGTTCAGCCTGGACGCCTTGCAGCAAGACACGATGAAAATCATCGTGCCGCCCAAAGCCTCATGGCTGTTCCGCCGCGCGGTAGACCTGTACCGGCTGTGGAAAGATCACACCGACGATCTGCAACCGCTGCTGCACGTAGGCGAAGTCAACAAGTACAGTGTATGAGGCAGGAAGCAAGAAACGATGCCCTATCAGTTCGCTGCCGACCGGGAAAACTACGCGGACTACGCCGGAGGCAAGGTCTTCCACAGCCTCCCCGGCTATCCGGCCTTTCCCGTGCGACTGGTCAGCGAGATGTTCCAGCGCTGCCTGGCCGTCCGCGCGGCCCACGGGTTGTCCGGGCGGTGTACGCTCTACGACCCCTGTTGCGGCGGCGCCTATCATCTCAGCACGCTGGCCTATGGGCACTGGGACGATCTTGAAATGCTCATCGGCTCCGACGTAGACGAGCAGGCGCTCACCCTGGCCCGGCGCAACTTCGCCCTGTTGACGCTGCGTGGGCTGGATGACCGGATCGCGGAAATCGAAACGCTGTTGAAGCAATACGGCAAGCTCTCGCACGCGGAAGCGTTGGAAAGCGCGCAGTCGTTGCGCGCTCGTTTACGTCAGTTGACCCAGGCTCATGACCTGCAAACGCACCTTTTTCACGCCGACGTGATGCGTTCCCAGACGCTTCAAGAAGGATTGGACGGACGGCGGATAGACATCGTCCTCACCGACGTGCCATACGGACAGCACACGACCTGGCACATCGCGGACACGGCCCGTCCGCCGGTATGGCAGATGCTTGAATCCCTGCGTCCTCTGCTGACGCCGGACGCCATCGTGGCAGTGGCGTCGGACAAAAGCCAGAAAACAACTCACGCAGACTATCGCCGCGTCGCTCACTTTCAGATCGGCAAACGGCGAATCGTACTTTCAATGGTAAGATAAAGGAGATTAGACATGAAACTTGGCGTATGCGCCGACCCTCAATTTGCCCCCGCGCTGGCTGCGGCGGGATTTGATTTTATTGAGCTGAACGTCCAGAATCACCTCAAGCCGCTGGCAGACGAGGCGACGTTCGCGTCGGAGCTGGCGCGCATCCAGGCGGCGGCCCTCCCAACAATTGCGGCCAACAGCTTTGTGCCGGGCGACCTTAAAATCACCGGCCCGGACGTTAATACGAACGCGCTGCGGCAGTACGTGAGCGTCGCGTTTGCGCGCGCGGAGCAGGTGGGCGTCAAGACCATCGTTTTCGGCTCCGGCGGCGCGCGTCACATCCCCGATGACTTCGACCGCGACATCGCTTGGCAGCAGTTGGTGGAGTTCGGCAGGATGATCGGGCCGCTGGCGCAGCAGCGCGCCGTCACGGTGGTCGTCGAGCCGCTCAATCAGCGCGAGTGCAACGTGCTGACCTCGGTGCGCGAGGCGGGCCGCTACGTGCAAGACGTGGATCATCCCCACGTGCGGCTGTTGGTGGATGCCTATCACTGGCTGCTGGACGACAACGACTATGAGGCGATCTTGATCTATGGGGACCTGCTACGTCACGTCCATATTGCTACGCGAGATTCGCGGGTGGCGCCGGGCTTTGAGGCGTGCGACTTCAGCGCGTTCCTCCGCGCCCTCAAAGAGGCCGGCTACGATGGCCCGGTCTCCATCGAGGGCAAGTGGGAGGATATGGCGGCGCAGGCAAAGGCCGCGTTTGAGACGTTGCAGCAGCTTGCGGCTTAACCGGCCAACCCTCGCGCCACAATCCCGGCCAGTCTCTCCAATGTGGGCGGTTTGAGCAGCCAGCCGGCCAGCAAGGGGGTATCGCTGGCCGCATCTTGAGCTTGCAAAGCCTCCAACTCGTCGGTCAGGGGATGGCCGCTGAGCAGGATGATTTTGATGGGGATGGCTCGCTCGTGCAGGATGTGGAATAGCGCGATCCCGCCCATATTGGGCATAACGACATCACTCACAATCAGCGCGATGTCGTTTTGTGGGTGCGCCAGGATGGCTAACGCTTTTTGGCCGTCCTCGGCAGTCAATACCCGGTAATTGAGCAGTTGCAGGCTCTCAACCAGCGCGGCGCGGGTGGCCGCGTTGTCTTCGACCAACAGGAGGGTCTCCCCCTGTCCATGGGGCAGGACTGCGGTTTCTTGTAATTGCGGCGTGGGTTGGTTGTGGGAGTAGGCGGGGAGGTAGAGAACAAAGCGGGTTCCGGTGATTGGGGCAGGCGCCTCTGAAGTTTGCGCCAGGGGCGTCGTCTGGGTTTGGACGTCAATGAAGCCCTCGTGCGCCCCAACAATGCCGTGTACCTGCGCCAATCCCAGGCCGGAACCTTTGCCCGGCGCTTTCGTGGTGAAGAAAGGTTCAAAAATGTGCGGCAAGACGTGGGCCGGGATGCCGACCCCAGTATCCGCAATCGTGAGCACGATCCAGTCGCCGGGGGTCATGCCGGGCAACGGAATGTCCTTGATCAGCGAGAAGTGGACGCGTTCCAGGCTGAAGCCGAGCCATCCGCCGTCGGGCATGGCGTCGCGGGCATTGACTGCCAGATTCATGAATATCTGCTGGAGGCGGGTGGGATCGCCCTGGATTGTGTAGTCGGCGTTTCCCATGTGCAATTCAACCTGGATGTTTTCCGGCAGGGTGCGCGTTAAAAGTTTAACCTGTTCCTTAAGCAGCGGCGCTAAATCCAATGGACGGCGTTCCAACACGGCCCGCCGGCTGAAATCCAAAATTTGCTGGATCAGATTGCTGGCATGGAGCGCCTGCTCATTGATGGTCTGCATGCGTTCCTGGTCGCGGGGGGAGAGGGTGGGAGAACGGGCCATCATTTGCGCATACAACACGATTGCGGCCATAATGTTATTGAAATCGTGGGCAATTCCCGCCGCCAGTTGCCCTACCGCCGCCAGCCGCTCTTGCTGTTGGATTTGCCGCTCGATCTGCCGCTGTTGCGTCTCGTCGTGAATCACCAACACCCAGCCGCCCGGCTGCGGGCCATTTTCGACAGAGCGCGCCAGCACCTGGAAGACTTGCTGCGTCGCGCTCGCCACAGTGACTTCGTGCCACAGCCCCTTGGGAGGAGAAGTCAACAACTCCTGGATGGGGCGGTCGCCCAAATGGGTCAACGGAGTGTCGGCGTCCGCGGATAGGAGTTGAAGGTACTGCCGGGCCGTCGGATTCGCCAGGCCAATGCGGCACTCCCTGTCCAGCAGCAGCACGCCTTCCGGCACCGTGTCCACAATTTGCTGAACGCGCCGCGCTTGCTCGCGGATTTCGGTCAAGAGACGGGCGCGTTCTTCCGCTGCTGTTTGCTGCGACTGCTCGGCGCGGATGCGCTCGGTGATGTCGTGGATGATGGTGAGCAAGCCGGTGATGCGGCCATCTTCGGCCCGTTGCGCGGTGGTGCTCAGCAGGGTGTGGATTTGCACGCCATCCAGCCGACGCAATTGGGTTTCGATACTGTTGATCCCTTTCTCTTCTATTCCGTTTAAAAGCCGCTCACGATCCTGCGGATTGACGTATAAAGTGCGCGCGTTACGTCCGATGAGTGTTTCGCGGGCGCTGCCCAAGAGCCGCTCTCCCGCCGGATTGATGTCCAGAATTTCCCCATCCATGCGTGCCAACACGATGCAATCGTAGGAATCCTCGAACAGTTTGCGATATTTCTTCTCGCTAGTTTGCAACGCCTGGTTGAGCGCGGTCAATTCTGTCACTTTGGCGCGAATTTCGGCGGACATCGCGTTGAAGGTAGTCGCCAAGAGTCCCAGTTCGTCCTCACTGCGGATATGCGCGGCGGCGCCCAGGTCGCCGCGCTGCAAATTCGCCGCCGTGCGCGTCAGAGCGATGACGTTGCGAGTAATGCTGTTGTTAAGCAATTTGCCGATGACCAGGGCCGCGCCGATCCCCAGCACTGAAATACCACTCATGACACCGACCGCCAGCCGGCTGGTCTGCCGGATTTGTTGGCGGGCGCGCGTCACTTCGGCGTCGGCCAGCACGAGCAGCTTCGCCGAAATCGGCTCCAACGACGCAGCTTGCAGATCAAAGTCGTTGAATTTGCCGCGCATCGTCACATCCAAATCCGCAATCTGCTCGGTCAACGCCAGGTATTGCCGGAGATGCTCCTGCGCGGCGGTCTTTTGAGAAGCATCCAACGCCGGGGACTCCTCAATTGCCTGGCGCAAGTGCGCGCCCACGTTGAGGGCGGATTGCGAAACGGGGCGGCGGCGGGTGATCAGATACTCCTGCTCAAAAGCCTGCATCTCATAGTAGATCAGCAAGAGATCGGTTGACTGGGATTCTGCCAGCAGTGTGGACAATTGTGCAGACTGGACGGCCAGTTGATCCAACAGTCCCGTTTCAGGGGCAGAGAGAGCTGCCGTCATCTCCACCGCTTCCAGGAAAATGCGCGCGTTACGTTCTGCCGAGGAAAGATAGAGATTCAGGTCGGCGTCGTGTGCGCGCAGGGCTGCGCTGACATCGGATTGTGCAATGAGGGCTTTGAGCGTCGTGCTGTGGGTGATAACCTGGGTGATTTGCGTGATGGCCGGTTTCACATAGCGCGACTCAGCTTCCTCAAAACCGAGAGAGGAGTACTGCAAGAAGAAATCGCTTTGGAGCCGGCGGGCGTTGGCTAATCCTTGATCCATTTCCAGCACCAGTTTTTGAATTTCGGTGCTGGTGACAATGGCGGCTTCCGTCTCGCGGCGCACGGCGGTCAGCGCCAGGTAACTGCTGAGGGCGACGAGCAAGATCATCCCCAGCAGCAGTCCGAACGCCACCGAGAATTTGGTGGTGATGCTAAGGGCGCGCCAGCGCCGCGCGGCCAGTGAGCGCAAGTTCACATCACGGCCTGTATGTGTAGACCACTTGTGAGAGGAGTTCCTGGACATGGTTGACCGGCGTCGTCATTTTGAGAAAATCGAATCGGACCACCGCACAGTCGCCCAAGGGATTGCATTGAATTGCGCCGGTGACGCCCGAAAAGTCTTGGGTGGTGTACAACGCGTCGCGGAGCGCCTGGCGTCCGATGTGCAGCGTCCCATTTTCCTCCTGCACAGACACGGCCTCGATAGCGTGGAGCAACAGATTGGCGGCGTCGTACCCGTAGGCATAGGTAACGGTCTGCGGGGCCGCGCCGAAACGAGCGGTGTAGGCCGCGACCAGCGCATCATTGGCCGGGCCTTCCACTGGCGGCGCCGAACCGACGAAATACATGCCAAGCGCCGCGTCGCCGGCGGCGGCGAGGAAGTTGTCGGTGCGCAGCGAGCCGCCGCCGAAAATTATGCGGGTTTCCATCCCCGGGACCTGTCGGGCCTGCTGCACCAGGGCCGCGCCTTCAGGCGGGAACAACGAGAGGAACACCAATTGCGCCTCGGTCGCGGTGATGGCTTCCAACACCGGGCGCATGTCGGTGTCACCCTTGTTCACCGTTACCTCGGCCACGATCTTGCCGCCCAATTCGACGAACTTCTGCGCGAAGACTTCTTTGTAGGCCAGGGAAAATGTATCGCCATCGTCCACCGTGGCCGCCCGGGTGACGCCCAACTCCTGGTAGATGTACACGGCGGTCGCATCAGCTTCCTCGGCGACGTTCAGCATCGTGCGGAAGTAGCCCGGCCGCCAGTCCGCCCCGGCGTCGCCGCCAAACGAGGTCAGCGAAGGCGCGCTGTTGACGCCGGAGATCATCACCATGCCGGTGTCAGAAATGACCCCCATGGCCGCCGCCGCCGCGCTGGAGCAAGTTGTGCCAAAGATGCCGACGGTCTCTGGGACGGCGGTGATGCGCAGCGCCGCGTTCGCGCCGCCCTCCGCCGTGCAGAGTTCGTCCTCGACCTGGACCTGAATCGGATGCCCTAAGAGTTGGCCGTCGTGTTCGGCCACGACCAGCTCGAAAATATTGCGTTGCTCGACGCCGAAGACGGCGCCGCCGCCGCTTAAATCGTGAATCACGCCCAACCGGAGGGGGGCTTCAGGCGCAAGCGTCACACAACCGAGGGGATCGGCGCATTTGAAGGGACGGAGATTCTGACAAGCCGGCGCCAGTAACAAAGCCAACAGTCCTACAACCATAGCAGACCGTTTCATGTGTCACCTCCATTGCGTTTTAAACATTATATGACAAACCGGTTTATGTGAAACCGATGAATGGGACTATAATGGCGTTTTGTGCGTTACACACCCGAATACTTCAAGGAGGCTTTCAATGCGAACAAGTGTACCTGAAGCGGTAGGATGCTCAGCCGCGCGGCTGGCGCGTATCGGCGCGGCGATGCAGCGATATGTGGACGATGGGAAGATCGCCGGCCTGATCACGACGGTCGCCCGGCGCGGCGAGACCGTCTACCTGGAAAAGCAGGGGTGGATGGATCGGGAGGCGCAGCGGCCGATGGAATTCGACGCCATCTTCCGCATCGCTTCGATGACCAAGCCGGTGACGGCGGTTGCTATCATGATGCTGTACGAAGAGGGGTATTTCACCCTGAACACGCCCGTCTCCGAATTCATCCCCGGCTTCAAAGACGTGAAGGTGTTCGTGCGGGAGACTGCGGACGGCGTGGAATTGGCCGATCCGATCCGTCCGGTCACGTTCCGCCACCTCTTCACCCATACCGCCGGCCTGAGCTACGGCTGGAATCAGAATGATCCGGTGGATCGGTTGTATCAGAAGTCACAGAAGGAAACCGGGCTGGACCCACAACAAGCTACAGTAAAGGATATGGTCGAAGGGCTGACGCGCCTGCCGCTGGCCTTCCAGCCGGGGACGAAGTGGCGCTACAGCCTGGCAATTGACGTGTTGGGCCACCTTGTCGAGATCATCTCCGGCAAGCCGTTGGACGAGTTTTTCAAAGAGCGTGTCTTCGGTCCGTTGGGCATGGTGGACACGGATTTCTATGTCCCCAAAGAAAAAGCCAACCGCCTGACGGCGCTTTATGGGCACACGGAAGGGCCGGCAGAGTTGAAGCTGCTGGAAGCGCCGGCGGACAGCCCGCGCTTCAACAAGCCGGCGTTCCTCTCCGGCGGCGGTGGGTTGGTTTCCACACTGGAAGATTATGCGCGCTTCTTGCAGATGCTCGTCAACGGCGGCGAGTTGCACGGGGCGCGCCTGCTCAGCCCGACGACGGTGGACCTGTTCACGATCAATCACGCCCCCGCCGCCGCGCTGCCCTACGGCTTCGCCGAGGGCGAAGACCTGTTCCATCAGGGGTACGGCTACAGTCTGGGCACGCGCGTCCTGATGGACGTGTCGGCGTCCGGCAAAGCCGGCTCCGTGGGCGAGTTCGGCTGGGACGGCGCGTTCAACACCTACTTCTGGGTGGATCGCCGGCAGGCGCTTTACGGCCTGCTGATGACGCAGCACAGCCCGAACAACTACTATCCGCTGGCGGACACGTTCAAACAGTTGACGTATCAGGCGATGATTTGAGACGCCTCTCGCAGAGGCATTGAGGGCTACGGCGTGCGTCGTAGCCCTCAATGTTTTTTTAAGAGGTTGATTTTCTGGACAGGGATGGGCCTTAGAGTATAATGCTTTAAACACTGAAAATCGAAAAATGCCAAAAGCAATAGAGTGTGGGTTGGTCTTGAGGTAGGAGATAAGCATGTCAAATTTGTTTAATGGTGTATTGGGGCAGGGATTGAGTTTCCTGTTGGGGTTGATCCCCCTGATTTTAGTTCACGAGTTCGGCCATTTCCTGATGGCCCGAAAGACCGGCGTGTGGGCCAAAGAGTTCGGCATTGGCTACCCGCCGCGTATCCTCAAACTGTTCCGCTGGAAGGAAACCGACTTTACGCTGAACTGGCTGCCCATCGGCGGCTTCGTGCGAATGGAGGGGGAAAGCCTTTTCGAGGAACGCTCGGCCATCGAGGAGGACATTTCACCGGAAGAACTCCAACAAAAGCAAGAAGCGCGCAAACACAGCCTCTACGCGGCCTCGCCGGGCAACCGGGTGTTGATCTACCTCGCCGGCCCGGTGATGAACCTGCTGCTGGCCTGGGCGCTGGCCGTGCTGCTGTACCTCACCGGCGTGCCGGCCTACGAAGTCGTAATTGACGAGATCGTGCCGAATTCGCCGGCTGCCGGCGCCGAGATGCAAGTGGGCGACGTCATTCTGGCGATCAATGAGCAGCCGGTCGAAGAAGTGGAAGACGTTTCGACGTATATCCAGGCCAGCCTGGGCCAGCCGACCACGTTCACGGTGCGGCGCGATGGGGAGACGGTGGCGCTTAGCGCCGTCCCGCGCGCCAATCCCCCTCAGGGCGAAGGGTCGCTGGGCATCCTCGTGGGCGGCATCCCGAAAGCGGGTGAACTGCTGCGGTATCCCCTGGGGAAATCGCTCAACTACGGTACCCGTTACGTGCTGCTGATGGGGCAGATGACGTTGAGCGCGCCGATTATGGTGATCCGGGGCCTGATCCCCCTGGAAATGGCGCGTCCGGTAGGGATTGTGGGTATCAGCCAGATTACGCAACAATCGGTACAGGAAAGTTTTTCGGCCGGCGCGGCGTATCCAATCATGAATATCTTGATTCTGCTCAGCCTCAGCCTGGCGATTTTTAACCTGCTGCCGATTCCGCCATTGGATGGCGGCCACATTTTGTTCATCATTGTGGAAAAAATCCGCCGCAAGCCTTTGACGCCGGCGGTGGCCGAGCGCATCTACACAGTGGCCTTCATGGTGATGTTGGCCGTGTTTGTGCTCATCACGGCGCTGGACATTTTCTTCCCGGTTAATTTGACGCCATAAGGACACGGATGAAACCGAAGACTGCTGCGCAACTGTGGGAGAGTTTGGAAGACCATCGTATGCCGACTCCCCACGACTTGAAATACCTTTCAGGGCTGCTGGACGCCGACATCCACCGGTTAACGACCTTGTGGCCGGCTCTCCCGTCGTCCGTGCGCCACGATTTGGTGAATTCCCTGACGGACATGACCGAAGCCGACTTTGAGATGGACTTCTCCGCGCTCTTCCGCATCGCGCTGCGCGACGCCGATCCGGAGATTCGCGCGACGGCCATCGAAGGCCTGATGGGCGACGAGGATGTGCGGCTGGTGGCACAATTCTGCAAAATCTTGACCGACGACGCTGCCATCACGCCGCGCGTGAAAGCGGCGCAGGCTTTGGGGCAATTCATCTTGTTGGGGGAACTGCAAAAAATCCGCCCCCGACCTTTCGATATGGCGCGTCACGCGCTGCATCAGGCTTACCATAACCCCGCCGAACCCCTGGAAGTGAAGCGCCGCGCGCTGGAATCGCTGGCCTACACGGCCCTGGATGGCGTGGGCGACATGATCGCCGGAGCCTACGCCCACTCCGAGACCAAAATGCAGATCAGCGCGGTCTTTGCAATGGGACGCAGCGCGGACAAACGCTGGGCGGACATCGTGCGCCGGGAATTGACCAGTTCCTGGCCTGAAATGCGCTACGAGGCCGCGCGGTCTTGCGGCGAACTGGAACTGCGCGAGGCCGTCCCCGATTTGCTGGAACTGCTGGAAGACGTGGATACCGAAGTCCAACAGGTGACACTGTGGGCGCTCGGACAGATCGGCGGCGACCTGGCCCGCAGCGCGTTAGCACGTTACAGCCGCTCCGAGGATGAAGCTCTGAGTCAGGCAGCGCGCGAAGCCCTGGACGAACTGGAATTCTTCCACGGCGACCTGGGAAGCTTTTTCGGTCCGCCCACCGAGTTTGTCGGCGAGAGCGATGTCGGTTGGGAAGACGCGGGGCTTTCGGAAGAAGACTGGGAAGACCTGGCCGTCCTGCTCGAAGACGACGAAGGCGAAGATGACGAAAACGACAAAGGCGAAGACGACGAGGAAGACGCGGCGGAAGATGGAGCGTGGTAAATGGCAAAGCGTACATCCCGGCAAACTCTACGCCCCGGCGGTAACACCAGCCTAAGTCATCCGTGGCAGCGAGCGCTGCGCGGCGGGGGACTCCTGCTGTTGCTGCTCTGCGTGACGGTCGCAGTGCAGGCTCAGGAGACGGTGAAAGCGACGCACACTTTCACGTTTGGGCAGACGGCGACGTTCTCGCTGGCCCTATCGCCCGGGGCGGAGGTCACTGAGGCCACGTTATTCGTCACCGTTAACGGGGAAAACACCCGCCTCTACCCCGTGACGCTGGAAAACAACCAGGGTCAATATCAACGCGACCTGCGGGCCGAGCCATTTCCACCGTATGCCCGGATCGCCTACCGCTGGCAGTTCATCAACGCCCAGGGCGTCGAAGAAACCACCAACGAAACCCATTTCCTCTACGACGACAACCGTTTCCGCTGGCAAACGCTGGAAAAAGACGGCGTGACGCTGAACTGGGTGTCCGGCGACAAGGCGTTGATGGTCAACGCGCTGGACATTGCGTTAAACGCCATCAAAGACATCGAACAAACGCTCATGGCCCCCCACCCTGAGGCCATCATTCTCTACATCTACCCCTCGCTGCCGGATTTACAGTCGGCGCTACAGTTGACGGGACGCAACTGGGTGGGTGGGAGCGCCTATCCAGAATTGGGCGTCGTGCTGCTGGCGATTCCGCCCGGCCCCGAGGCGGTCATCCAAATGAAACGGGACATCCCTCACGAAGTGACCCACAAAATCCTCTACGACCTGGTCGGCCCGCAGGGGTACGAAACCCTGCCAATCTGGCTGAATGAGGGACTGGCTTCCCACTTTGAGCAATACCCCGACGCTACTTACCCCCTGTCCCTGGATCAGGCCGAACAAGCCGGCACGCTCATCCCTTTCGAGAAACTGTGCTACCCCTTCTCTGCCGATAGTGCAGAGGCTATCTTGTCCTACGCGCAAAGCCAGAGCATGGTGAGCTACATCCAACAGACTTACGGCTGGTCAAAAGTGCGCGCGCTGATCCAGGCCTACGCGGATGGTCTGGGATGCAACGTCGGCGTACAGCGCGTGCTGGATACCGACATGACCACGCTGGATCGCGAGTGGCGGCTGTGGTTGAGCGCGAAAGGCCAGACTCCCGCGCAACCCGCCTGGGGTGAGGTCCTCCTCATTCTCGGCGACCTTGCCCCCTGGCTGCTTCTCGTGAGCGTCGTGTGTTTGCCGTTTGTCGCGCTGTTCGTGGAACACCGGCTGCGGGCGTGGCAACGGGGATAAACCGCGGAAGCCCCCTCTCGTCATCTTCTCCGGTCTGCCTGAAACCGGCAAAAGCTAGATTGCCGGCGTCTGCGCAACGACCTGCTGGGCTTGCTCTTCGGTCGGCAGCGGCAGCGCGATGTAGAAAGTGCTGCCCTTGTCGAGTTCGCTTTCCGCCCACACCCGGCCTTTGTGTCGTTCCACAATGGATTTGACCAGCGCCAGCCCCAAACCGGTGCCCTGGATGTTGCCGGTCTCGCGGCGTTTGATGCGATAGAATTTTTCAAACAACCGCACCTGATCCTCCGACGCAATGCCGATGCCGGTATCCGTGATATGGATGACGGCTTCTTGGCCGATGATATCCAATCCGACACTGACCTGCCCGCCGGCCGGCGTGTACTTGACGGCGTTGTCTATCAGATTGCTGACCGCCTGACGCAGCAGGGTGCGGTCGCCGATGACCGTGGGTGCGCCTTCGGTTGGTTCCAGGCGCAAGGTAGTCCCCTTGTTCGCGCCGCGCGCGCGCATCGTGTCCACCGCTTCGACCAGAATCAACCCCAAACGACACGGCTCCTGGCGAATGCCCACCCCCGCCTCGATCCGGCGCAAGTTGAGCAAATCCCCAATCAGCGCGCCCATCTGGTCAATGCCCACCAGAATGCGTTCCAGGTATTCCTGCTGCTTCTCATTGAGTTCCCCGACCATCATTAGCATAGTGGCGTAGCCTCGGATAAACGTAAGGGGCGCGCGCAAGTCGTGTGAAACGGTCGCTACGAACTCCGATTTCATCTCGTCCAGTTCTTTGAAGTGCGTCACGTCGCGCATCACCACCACTTTGCCGAAGGCATTGCCCTCTGCGCTCACAATGGGCGCGATACTGGCGAAGAAAGTGCGCCCGTCGGCAAAGGGGACTTCGATGCTGGGCGGCTGTTGCGTATCGGCGGCAGCAGCCAGCGCCGAACTCAGGACTTCGGGAATGGGCAACTCGCTCACCGACCGGCCATGGGCGCCTTCATCCAGTCCCCACAACGTCTGCGCCGCCGGGTTCGTCAACAGGATGTGTGAGTTGGCATCCGTGACCAGGATAGCATCCGACGCGCCGGCCAGAATAGCGGCCAACCGGCGGCGCTCGCCTTCGGCGGTCTGAAACAACTGCGCATTTTGCACCAGAAAGGACGCCTGGCTGGCTAACGTCGAAAGAAAATTGCTCTTGGCGTTGTCGAAACTATCGGGATCATCGGCCCCCACCCAAAAGACAGCGACGGTCGTATCCTGGATGTGGACGGGGAAGATGGCGACGCTGCCCAAATCCCGCGCCGCGGCCACCGTACTTTGCGCCTGCGTCAGATCGTTGATGATCAACGGATCGCGCCGGCGCATGGCAACCTGGGTAAAGGCGCGATCAAGTTCAGCAAAGGGAGTCGCCTCTTTGCCAAAGGGGAACAGACGCTGCGGCTGATCGCCGCTGCGCAGCAAGATGAACCGGGCGACGGTTGCGCCGGTTTCCGCCAACGCTCCCTCCAGAATGGGTTGCATACCCCGCTCTAAATCCAGGGTCGCGGCGGCGCGCTGGGCAATGGTGAGCAGCAAAGACAGATCATTCAGGCGGGCGCGCAGCCCCAGCCGCATCTGCTCGAAGGCCTGCCCCACCTGCGCCACCTCATCCTCTCCAGAAATATCCACAGGGATGCGCAGATTGCCGCTTGCAATGCGGTTGGCAGCCTCGGCCAGCGTATTGAGCGGCTGAATGATGCGCCCCGTGAAGAACGGCAGCGCAAACAGCAGCAACACCCCTCCCAGCAATTGCACCACCAGGAGTGGGCTGGCAATAGAAGTCGCCGTTTCCAACACGGCAGAGAACGGCAACTGCAAAACCACCCGGTACGGCGTGCCGGCAACTTCCAGAATATAAGTCAACACACGCTCGCCGTTTTCAGGGTTGATATCGTCATAGGCCATTCCTTGACTGACCTCGTATTGAGCGATAGCAGTGGTGGTCGTCCAGGGGCGCAGCACCCACTGAGGATCATGGTGAGCAATAATGGAACCGCGCTCATCCAGAATAAAGCCCGCGCCGATCCCCCGCGTTTTTTGCAAAGAAGCGATGACGCGGCTCATCAACGGATTGGCGTCAAGTTGGATCCGCCCCAGTAACAGGGCCTGCGGCAGCCCAGAGTCAGTTCCGAACACCGGCTGAACCATCGTCAGGACGTATTGCTCAGGGTCTAATTCGGTCAGGTGAGTAATCTGGGAGATGCCCAGATCCGCCCCCTGTTTGGCTAACAACAGCTCTTCGGGGGTCAATTGAATGTCGCCGCCGTCGGAGGACGCAGATTCCACCACTTCCAGGGTCAGATCCACCAGCACCAATTCCTGGAAGAAGGGAACCATCTGGCGGTCAACCTCCAACGCAGATTGGCGTTGCAGCGGATCCTGTAATCCGGGGTCTACAGCAAAGTTTGCCAACAAATTGCGCCCGGTGTAGTAAAAATTGGCGATCCCCTCGCTGGCTGTGCTCGCGCTGCGCACCATTTCCTCCAGCGATTGCGTCCGGGCCAGGCGGATGGCCCGCGACGTTACCGCCAGCACCGACAGTACAATGCTCAGGATAATCAGCGGCATCGTAATGAGCATCAGCCGGGTCCGCAAAGAACGGCTATAGGCGGAAACCTTATCCGATCGCAACTGAGGACGCCAACGAGGAACAAAAAAAACGGCTTGAAAGACTACGCCCAGGATCAATCCCCCCACCAACCAGAGGGGAAACTCATTGCTCCAGATCGCCACCAGGTAATCTACCGCCTGCAATCCACCAGAGGGCAAATTGACGACGAGACGGCTCAAGGAAAAAAACAGGAGCGGCGCAACGATAGACAAAGGCACGGCGAGGATGGGCCGCCGGAGCAGATCGAACATCTCGCCCTTGTAAGGCTGGTGGATACATAGCCCCACCGCCCCACCCCACATCGAGAAAGCCAGCAGGTCGGTTAAGGTCAGGGGATAGAAGCGCGCCCAGGCCAGCCCGGCCACCAAATTGATCAGCAATCCCGGCCCCGGTCCCAGCCAGATCGCCACCGCCAGCACCAGGGCAGAGCCGGCCAGGGATAACGCCGGCGCCGAGGGCAGCACTCCCACCGGGGACGTAGGCAGCATCTCAATTTGTTGCCGGTAGATAATCAATAAACTGTAGGTAGGGAAAACTAACAGAAAACTAAGGAAGAAGAGACCCTGTCTAACCCGGTTGAGTTGGACAAAATCCGCGCGGCGCACCCACAGCAACCACCCCAGTCCCAAACCATAGAAAGCTGCCAGAGACATGCTCAGGAAGGTTGTGGGGAACTCCAGTGAAAATGAAATTGCCTTGCGCCAAACATCTAAACCCATAGAATCATTCCTTCACTCTGATCTTAATCATACTCAAACCGGGGGAAACAGCAAGCATATTTAAGTCAGAATTTTATCATTCTCCGGCCAGTTGGGGCGCAGTGGCGCAAGGGACGGCGACGTTAGCCGCAAAGTTGCCCTGACGGGATACGCCCACCGAGAATCATCAGGCACGGCCTTGTCATTTGTCACATATAAAGTAGAATACCATCTATTAAAAGGGAAGGAATCAAACATTCGAAGTGTGTTTTCGGGGACGGTGTCCCACTCGTGGAAACCCTTCCGTTAACCGATTGTCTGTCGCGATCATTTTTCAGAGAAAAATCTGTAGAAATAGGGAGGAGCTATGGATCACCGATTGCCAGCACAAATCGCTTGCGCCGGGCCGGTTAACCCGACCTGCGAAAAATGCTGTGGCACATGCACCTGCCTGCCGCCGGAGGCCCGTCCGCTGCCCCACCCGAGTTTTTTCGGCCTGCTCAGGGAAGATGTGGAGACCATCTTCACCAAGGACCCGGCCGCGCGCAGCCTGCTCGAAGTGCTGACGTGTTATCCCGGCCTGCACGCCGTCTGGGCGCACCGCCTCGCGCACGGCTTGTGGAAGCGCAAGCTGCGTTTCCCCGCCCGGTTCATCTCACACCTCAGCCGGTGGTTCACCGGCATCGAAATTCACCCCGGCGCAACGTTGGGCCGCCGCGTCTTTATTGATCACGGTATGGGTGTCGTCGTTGGCGAGACGGCCGAGGTGGGCGACGATGTATTGATCTACAAGGGCGTGGTGCTGGGAGGCATCTCGCTGGAAAAGACCAAGCGCCACCCCACCATCGGGCAGGGCGTGGTGATCGGCACCAATGCGGTGGTGCTCGGCCCCATCGAGATTGGCCCCAACTCGCAGATTGGCTCCGGCTCCGTCGTTGTTAAGCCGGTTCCGGCAGGCGCGACGGTCGTGGGCGTGCCAGGGCGCGTCGTCAAAATTAATGGCGTCCGCTGCGCCCTCAAACCCGACCTGCACCACGAACAATTGCCGGATATGGTGGTAGAGCGCCTCACCCAATTGACCGAGCGCCTCGCATCCCTGGAAACCGAAGTCGCGCGCCTGCAAGCAGATCGGGGGAATGGTGATAAGGGCAATCTGCTGGACGGATGGCTGATGGCGAATAGCAAATTGCAAATCGCAAATAACGAATCCCCGATCCCCACTCCCTAATCCCTAATCCCTAATCCCTACTCCCTACTCCCTACTCCCTACTCCCTACTCCCCAATTTCTGATTTCTAATTTCCCATTTGGAGGTACACAATGACGACTAACCCTGAAACTTTCCCCGGCCTGGTGGCCGACAGTGTGTTGGACTTGATCGGGCGCACGCCCGTGGTGCGCTTGCAGCGCCTGACTTCGCCGGAGATGGCGGCGGTCTGGGTCAAACTGGAACGCCAGAATCCCGGCGGCTGCGTCAAAGAGCGCATCGGCCTGGCGATGATCGCGGCGGCGGAGCGTGCCGGCCAACTCCAGCCGGGCGGCGTCATCATCGAGCCGACCAGCGGCAACACCGGCATTGGCCTGGCGCTGGTCGGCGCGGTCAAAGGCTACCGCGTCATCCTGGTGATGCCCGACTCACTGAGCGTTGAGCGGCGCATCCTCTTCAGCGCTTATGGCGCCCAAATGGTGCTGACGCCGGGCGTGGAAGGGATGAAAGGCGCGATTGCCAAAGCCGAGGTGTTGGTGAGCGAGACCCCCGGCGCGTGGATGCCCAATCAGTTCGCTAACCCGGCCAACCCGGCCATCCACCGGGAAACAACGGCCCGCGAAATTCTGGCCCAGGTGCCGCATTTGGACGCCTTTGTGGCGGGCGTGGGTACCGGCGGCACCGTGACGGGCGTGGGAGAAGTCCTCAAAGCCGAGGCTCCGCGCGTGCGCGTGGTCGCCGTGGAACCGGCGGAATCGCCGGTGCTGTCCGGCGGCGCAGCGGGGAAACACTCGATTCAGGGCATCGGCGCCGGATTTGTGCCGGAAGTATTCAATCGCGGTTTCATTGATGAGATTCTGACCGTCAAAGGCGACGACGCCAAGGACATGGCGCGACAACTGGCCCGGCGCGAGGGGCTGCTGGTGGGGATTTCCTCCGGCGCGGCGACCGTCGCTGCCCTGGAAGTGGCTCGGCAGTTGGGCGCCGGGAAGACGGTGGTAGCGCTCCTGCCGGACACCGGTGAGCGTTACCTCAGTACCGGGATATTCGACGAATAGCCCATCAAGCGGCAAACGTCAAACGTCACGACATTTGACGTTTGACGTTTCACAGTTTGTTCCACTGCATCCCCGTTCCGGCCTCCAGGCGCGCGACGCCTAGGCCAGGGTTTGCGCCGCGCGTCCACTGCGCGACCAGTAGTTCGTTGGTCCCCCGCTGGTGTAGAATCCCCTCCGGCAGCCAGAATCGGCGTTGCGCCGGATGCGCTTCCTCGTATTGCCCCACCCGCTGCCCGTTGAGATAAAGCGTCACTTTCGCCGGAGCTTGTTCCAGGTGCAGAAAGATTGGGCAATCTGTCGCGTCGGGCAAGGCTAGTTCGAAGCTGGCGCGATGCCATGTGATCGCATACACATTTGACTGTATCTCCGGCAGCATGTCCTCGTCCGGCAGCAGCGCCCAATCCGCGTAACCGGCGAAGCCCTGCACAGAACGCTCGCCGCTTAATCCTCCCCGGATGTTCCACAGCAACGGCAGGCCGCTGTCTAGCTCGCAGGCCAGCAGGCCGCGCGGCGCATTGGCCGCATCCCACGTCGCATGGGCGGCGTTCCCTTCCACCAGGATCGCCAGTAAATTATCGTCCCGCAACAGACGCGCGAGCAGCGGCAGCGTCTTGGGCGCCTCGTCCACACTGTTCAGCGCCGCGATGTGCGTTCCATTGAAGAACACATCGCAAGGGTGAGGACAGCGCAGCGTTACCGCGCCCGCCGCCCCCTTAAACTGCCCGCGATACCACGCGAAGCCGCCCTCGATGCCGTGCGCCGTCATCGCCAGCGGGGCGCGGTGGGCGATGTAGCGCCACGGCGCTGCGCCGGGCAGCGCGTCCGCTCGGTAGTCCGGCGCCACTTCCGGCGCGCCGGGGCGGGGGGCGTCCCACACGAGCGGCGGCAGGGTCACGGCGCGGGGGTCAGTCCAGCTCACAGGGGACAGCCAGGTGTGCGGATCGCTGCCGCGCCACGGCCCCCAACGATACCCGCCGCCTTTCTGCGCGACCAGGTAAGCGCAGTCGCCATCGGCGCCCGGCTGAACGAAGTCCGGGCCGATGAGCAGGCCGCGCGCCGGTTCTTCGGGAGCGGGGTGCCACGCGGCGGGGAAGGCCGGCGTCGTGCGCCAGTGGTCGTCCAGCGGCCAGACGCGCGCCGCGAGACCCGGCGCGAGCGCCAACAGTTGCAGCGGCCCTTCCGGCCCGTCCACCAACAGCGAGACGACGCGCCCGGCTTCGAAATGCACGACCAGCCCGGCGGCAGTGCGCTGCGTGCGCACCGGCCCGCGCGCGTGCCTCGGACGGAAATCGCCGGAGAGCAGCACTTCGCCGCCGGCGGCGTTGGTCAACACCAGCAGATGCCGCCCGGCGACGACGGTGTGCAGCACCGGCTCCAACGTCGTCGTGAGCAACAGCCCCCCGGCCAGCCACCAGTTGAGCGGCAACACGCGCACTGCGTCTTCCCACAGCGGAATCGGGCCGGTGGTGAGCATCTCGTCGCCCAGAGGGATCGAGAGACGCACCTCGCCGCCGCCCTGGGCGCTCAAAAAGGCCACCGTCGCGGCGGAGGCGGCGCGCGCGCCCCGCAAGCAGAGCGCATCGGAAGCGTAGACCATCTGCGCGGGGGCGGACGTCGCCAGCGCGCGCCCCAACGTCTCGGCGGTGAGGGCGAGGCTGCGCGTCTGGAAGTAACGTTCCGCCAATGCGCCGCCGGCGTCCAACAGCGCGCCGGTTTCCACGCCGGGCGCATCCGCGCTACTCCAGTGGAGGCCCGGCTGTAGCGGGGCAAGCGCGTAGGAGCGCGTTCCCTGCGAGAGCACGCCGGCCAGCGCTTGCCGGACCTGGGCCGGGGATTGCGGGGACTGTCCGCGCGGATGCGCCGAGACGGGCGCGGTCATCTGAATGTGAAGGAACGTGGCCGGATGCGCGGGATTCTCGCGCCAGGTCGCCGCGTCGCCGTCATCCAGCCAGAGCCATTCGCCGTCGGGGTGGTCGTCGCTCGTCTCCGCCGGCGCGAGGCACGGCGCACGTCCGCCCAGCTCGCGGGCCAGGTCGCGCAGCGGGGCGACGAAGCGAGTCAACGGCTCGCCATCCGCGCACGGCCCGGGATCGAGCAGGAGCAGGAGCAGATTGGGACGTTTCACGAGGAAGGGGAACAGCCGCTCCCACCACTCGCGGACGGCGCGCAGGAAGGCGAAGGAAGGCCCGGCGGGCACGTCGCTGCCGCAGCGCGGGAGGAAGTCGGGCTGCTGGCGGCTCCACGGGGGGATGCCGCCGGCGTCCAACCCCGCCGCGATCCACGGGCCGATGGCCGCGATGAGCCACAGGCCGGCGTGTTCGGCGGCGTCCAGGAGCGCGCGCAGGTCGCGCGGGCCGGTGAAGTCGTAGAGGCCGGCCGCCGGGCTGTGGTAGGCCCAGGGGAAGGAAATTTCCACAGCATTGAAGCCGGCCATCCGCAGCCGCGCCAGGGCGGGCGGCCACAGGCCGGGGTGCGGCAGACGGAAATAGGGCAGCGCGCCGGCCTGGATGAGGGCGGGCGCGCCGTCAATGTGCAGTGTGTGGGCTTTGAGGGTGATAACGGGTTGCGTCATACGGAAGTTTTTTGTCAGCAGATTGAGCAAATTGAGCAGATTTTATGACTTTAGCACCAGCGGCAGGTAGATGTTGTGCGGCTCCGGCGGCGGGGGGAGGATGGTGAGGGTGCGCGTCACGACACCGACGCCGCATACGTTGGTGGCCGTCATCACGACGGTGTGCGCGCCGGTGAGCAAGTAGGTGTGGTGGACAGGGTTGCCGCTGCCCATAGCGTTATCGCCAAAGTCCCAGGTGTAGGTGATGGGGGGCGTGCCGGCGGCTGTGCCGGTGAATATTACCATCACGCCAATGTTGAGTGTGGTGAGGGTGGGGGTGAACGGCGTGAAGGTGAACGCAGCATTACGAACGGGGTCACATGGCGATTCGGTGATAATGACCGTGCCGGTTGCCACGTCGCTCCCGGTCATGTTGGTGGCGGTGAGGACGACAGGGTACACGCCGAGCGCGGCATAGGTGTGTGTGGGATGCGTCGCCGTGCTGAGGGGCGAATCGTCGCCGAAATCCCATTGATACGTGAGGTCTGCGCCGAGGGTGGTGTTGGTAAAAACGGTGGTCTCGCCGGGAGCGTCGGGGCTGGAGGACGTGAATCCGGCCACCGGTTGGTCGCCGAGCGGCCCGGCCAGGTGCGCTGCCGTCCCCACGGAGGCTTTCACATAGGCGGTGTAGTAGGCCATGTTGAGCGTGCTGAGGCAGTCGCCCTTGGTATGGTAGTGGGGCGTGAAGTCATCCTCGTCGTCCTCAATGGCGAGGAGGGCCGGATAGCCTTTGTTCCAAAAGGAGCTGTGGTCGCTGTAGATGAGGCCGTCGGGGTCGAGGAGGGGGGTGAGCGCCACGTCGAGGCCGTAGGTATCAACCACGTTGGTGAAGACGCCAGCTATCGCCAGGTCGGCGGCGGGGGCGGGTCGGATGTGAAGGCGCAGCGTGGGTTGGCTGGCGGGGGTGTTCCAGGCGAGCATATCCATGTTGTAGACGGCCACGATGTCGTCGCCGGCGGCGGAAACCAGGTCGGCGTAGCGTTTGCTGCCATACATCCCCTGTTCTTCGCCAGTGAAGAGGACGAAGCGCACAGTGCGGGAGAAGGTGTGTTGGCTCATGAGTTGGGCGGCAGTCAAGACGCCGATGGAGCCGCTGGCGTTGTCGTCCGCGCCGGGGGCCGCGCCGTTGGCGGGCAGGTCGTCAATGTGGGCGGTAATCAGCACGATCTCATCGGGTGTCTCCGCGCCGGGTAATTCGGCGATAACGTTGCGGTTGTTGTAAGCGCCATAAGTCCAATCGTGATAGCTCACGGCCAGGCCGAGGGCTTGCAGGCGTTCGTAGGCCCAGGCGGTGGCTTGCTGGACGGGGACGCCGGAGGCAGTGTGGCGGGTGGTGATCGTGTAGGGATCGCCGCCGACGGTGGTGGGCCACGCGCCGGTGAGTTGGGCCGTGTAGGAGTAGAGGTCGCTCTGTTGGACTTGTGCCATCATATCTGCGACGAGCGGATCGGGGGTGAAGGCGGCGCGCAGGGGCGCGGTCGGAGTGTCCAACACGAGCGGCGCGTCAGGCAGCCAGGCGAGGTCGCAGCCGAGGGCTGCAAGCTGTTCGGCCTGTGCGGGCGTGGCGCGGACGAGCAGTTGGCGGCCGTCGTCGTGCAGGATGGGGACGAGGCGGGCGGCGGCGGCGCGGGCGGTGGGGCGGCGGGGGAGGAGAAGCAAGAGTTGCGAGTTGCGGGTTGCGAATTGCGAGTTCTCTTGTGAAGTGACGAGAATTTGATAGGTATGGCCGCTTTGGGCGAGTTGGGAAGCGGGGGCGAGGACGAGGGCGTAGGATTGCCCGGCGGCGTCCTGGAGGTGGGCGTAGACGGGCAGGCCCAAGCTCTGCGGCGGGCCGTCGAGGTCTACGCGGGCCAGAACGAAGGGGCCGGCCGGCTGCGCGATCACCGGCGCGACGAAGCTCAACAGCCATAAACTCAAAATGAAGAGATGTGTCCAACGTTTCATTATCAATATCCTTGGTCTAAGTAGTTATCTGAAATTTTTGCAATCTACGATGTTTCGTTTACGCTCTGTGCCGTTTTTTCGCCCGGTATGCGAGAGCGACCAGCCCTAGCGCGAGGAGCGCAATGCCTGGCGCCGTCAGGTTCACCAGACCGGACCGGTCTTGACGTTGCCGCACCGCCGTCGGCTGCGCTTCGCCTGGAATGCCGATGCCCCACGCACTGAACTGTGTGACGCCTTCGATGGTGATGGTATTGTCGCCGGTGCTTACCGTTTGCCCGGACGGCGCTTCCCACAGGCCGCCGTCCACGTAGCGGAACGCGCGCAATTCACCCGCATCGCTCGCCGGGATGCCAGCAATGTCGAGTTCCTCATCCGCGTAGCACAGCGTCAGCCGGGCTGTGAAGCCACTGCCATTGGCTTCCAGGCGATATTGGCGCGGCAATCCCTCGCCGCCGGTGGAGGGGAAACGCTGCGTGAAAGTGATCGTGAGACTGCTCACCGTGCCCGTGTTGACGAAGGTGACGGCGCCGCAGATGCCGTTGCAGAAGGCATGCGTCGTCCCGCTGATGGGCGCAAGGGTGCAGACCAACGGGTCGCCATCCACGGCGATGGACGCGGCGGCGGTGATGCGGTTGTCCTCACCGGGCGACGCGCCGCCCACCTGCGCCTGGTTTGCGGCAGCGATTTCGGCCTCGTTGGTGAGCAGGCTGGCGGGCAACGAGTGGCTCAATACACCGGTGATGGTGATGACGCCGCCGGCGTTCGGCGCGAGATCGGCTATTTGCCAGACGTAGGGTGGCGTCGCGCCGGTGTTGGTGATGACAACCCCGCTTCTTGTCACAGAAAGTCCTGTTACGCTTACCGGGATGGTATCCGTAAGAACGACGCCACGCGCCGTCCCCTCTCCCGCGTTGGAGAACGTGAGTGTGTACGTGATTTGCTCCCCCGGTTGGGCGACGCCCGGCGCGGCGGTTTTGGTCAGACGCACGTCGGGGATTGCCCGTTCCAGGATGACGGCCCGCCGCTCCCACTCCGCCCCGCCGACGTACAAATTTTCCCACAGCACGGTGTAGGCGGTGGTGAAGACTTCGGTGCGGAAGCGTTTGGTGAGCGTCACCGTTTCCGGCGCGGCGACGTCTACGGTCCACGTCAGCCGTCCGGCGGCTGTGACGATGTCCCCCGCGCCCGCGCTGGGCGTGTACGTGAGCAAGGTCAGATGCGCCTCCGGCCAGCGATCCACAAGGACCAAGGATGCGCCGGTGGTGATGACTTCCGTGACGGTGAACTCGTCCCCGGCTTCGACCGCTACCGGCGCATCCCACGCGCCGTCGTTCACGCGCTTCTCCCATTCCGGCGGTTCGATTTCGTAGGCAACGGGCGCGACGGCTTTGGGGACATTGGCGTGATCGAGCAGGGTATTGGTGAGCACCAGCCGTGTGGCCGGCGGAACCTCGTCCGTGATCTGCGTGGTGACGGTGATCATCCCGCTCTCGCCTTCAGCCAGGCCGTCGGTGAAGACCCAGGTGATAGGTGTGTCGCCCGGAGTACCCGTTGTCGGTGGGGGATCGGCTGAAACAAAGGCTGCCTCCGCCGGGAAGTCGGCGCGCGCCGTGAACTGGTTTTCATAAGCGCCGCTGTTGGTGTAGGCGAGCGTGTAGGTGACGACCTCGCCGCCGTGGGCGGTTGCGGCTGTCGGTTCGGTGCTGAGGGCAAGAATCGGCGCGTCTTTGTGGACGAGCACGGGGCGGACCATGGGCTGGTTCGTCCCAATTTGCAGGGATTCAAGCAGCACGGTCTGCGGCCAGGAGCAGGTGTTGACGGTGAAAACTTTGGTGAGGGTAATAAGACGTGGAGGAGACATCGGTGGAACGGCTGGCAGACCAAAGTTTAATGCGCCGGGTAACGAGGTAACCGAAGGTTCGTAAATTTCCGGAGATATATCCCACAACTTGAGCGTCAATTCGGAGGTCAACCATAGGGCATTCAGAATGAAGCTCTCATTGACCGTGATAATGTCTGTCGCAGTAAAGATGTCACCCGTCTCCAAAGTGAGCGAGAGCGTGGGCGACCACACCACCGGACCGCTGCCGTCGTCAATGGTTTTGGTCCAGCCGGGCGTGGTTTCGCCGGTCACGTGCAGGATGGTTTCCGCTTCAGCGGCGACGTTGCCTACGTGGTTGTGGATACGGTGAGTGACGGTCAAGGGTTCTGCCGTGGAATCAACGGCATACACGTAGACCGTGATGGCGCCGGCCTCATCCCGCGCCAAGTCGCCCACGTCCCACCGCGCCCACGAGCGGTCGCCGGCCGTCGCGTCCGGTTCGGGTTCGGCGTAGAGAAAGGGCGCGGTCACGGGGAACGCGCCGGTGATGACGACGGCGTTCTCGAAGCCGCCGGTGTTGGTGTAGTGCAGCGTGAACTGCGCGGCGCTTTCGACGTAGATGTTCTGCGTGGTTGGGCTGGAATCGAGCTGCAACACCGGCGCGGTTTTCGTCACCGTGAAGGGTTTGTCCGCCGCAAACGCCGCGTCGCCGCCCCCCGCCGCGATGGTCAGCGCTTCGGAGACGACGGTGTCCGTCCAGGTGCAGGGCAGGGTGAGGAATTGCTTGGTGACGGTGACGAGGTCCGGCGTGGCGCCGTCGCCCGTCACGGTGAGCGCGCCCGTCGCCGTGACGATGTCGGCCAGCGGCGGTTCGACCTGCACTTCCGTGAGCCGCAAGCGGCCGGCATCCCACAGCTCGGTCAGCGTGAAGGGCCGCCCGGCGGTGATGATGTCCGTCACCTGGAAGGTCGCTGCGGTCTCGGTGGTGTGGTTCAGCTCCGCCGTCCAGAGAACGCCGTCCACCGTTTTCTCCCAACCAGGCTCGGGCGTCCCTCCCCCCACCGCCACACAGCGCGTGGTTTTGTTCTTGTCAAAGTCCGTCACCCAAATCTCAGGCGGGGCGGAGCCTTCGATGAACGTCACGCCGCTATTGTAGCCGCCCGCGCCGGGGCAATTGAATTCTGCGATAACGTTCATCGGTTGTCCGTCGTTGCACGTCAGGTCGGTGACGACGATCTTGTCGGATTTCCAATCGGAGTGGTAGAGGCGGTTGTATTGCGCGTCATAGTCAATGCCCAGATTGTCGGTGAGACCGGGGACGCGGCATTTGGCGAGCGTGGCCCAGGTTTTGGATTTCCACAGTTGCCCGGTGCGCGTCAGCACGATTTCGTAGACGATATTGTTATCGTAGGCGGCCGTCACGAAGTAGCGATTGGGATTGCCGGGCACCACGGCAATATCAATGATGGTGTCAATCTTGCTGCCGTCTGCGCTGTCATTGCTGCCGACTTCGTTGTCCATTTCCCAGGCGTTGCGGATGTTGCCGTCCCGGTTAATCTCCACGATGTTGTCGTCGGCGTAGGAGAGATCGCCTTCGTAATCCGGCAGGAAGTAGGTTTTGGCGACGTAGTCATAGCCGGCGCCGTCGCGGTTGTCAATCTGCCAGCGCCAGTTGCTGTTTTTGGCCGAGAGCGCGAAGCTCAATACCGCCGTATGGGCCACGGGATCCACATCAAAAACCGTCGGGCGTTTGGCGCTGGATTGGCTCTCGTGGGCGTAGCGTACCACACCCCGGTCGGGGTCGTAGACCAGGCCGAGGCTGCTCTGATACATCCAGGCGTTGTTGAAAACTTCGATGACGT
Organism: Anaerolineae bacterium; assembly: GCA_034429475.1. GTDB lineage: Bacteria > Chloroflexota > Anaerolineae > B4-G1 > SLSP01 > JAKQHY01. The sequence continues at coordinate 7,233 of DAOUGD010000184.1, read as the reverse complement.
CGCCAGGTTCCGCAGAGGCTTGGGCCGCGGGCCGTTCTACAGCGGAGGCGTGGACGGTTGCTCCGGCGGCAAAGAGCGCGAACAGCGTGGCGGCCAACCCCATAGTTAAAATGACGCATAACCAGTGGGATGTTCTAAAGCGCGACATTTCCGTTCCTCCATATATTTAGCCTAACGCAGTTTTCCATCAGCAGATTGAGCCGATTTTTCCTACTTCTACCGTTTTCTGTGGATTTAGGCCCAAGACAAGGAGAGCGGCTCTGGATGTGGTACACTGGGGAAGAGACTGTCCCAGGAGGGCCTTATGACGACTGAAACCCGCACGCGAGAAGTGGCTATGGACCGTGATCTGAGTGGGCTGGCGTATGAGTGTCGGCAAATCTACCTGCCGATCACGCCGGAGGCCTATGCTGCCGCCGTCGCCGACCGGCATGCCTTTCGGGCCTGGGTGGACGCAGCGCTCGGCCAGTACCCCGAGCTGTTCCCGCCAGAGGCCCAGATGGGCTATGTGCTGCACGGGCAGCTGCTGCCCTCGGCGAAGATGCCCACAGTGGTGCGGCGGCGCATCAAGGTGGCGGGCCTGACCTACACCCTGATGCCCGCGTATCGCTTGCCCTACCTGACGGGCACCACGGACGACGTGCGGGACGGCTTTTTTTGCACCAATTCGGCGTCCCGTATTGGGCCTTGGCGCAGGTCTTCGGTCACGACGCCATGTACTGGGAGCGCCTGGTCTTGCGCCTGGGGCGGAACAGTGTGGTGGGGACGACCGTCAAAGACCCGGCGCAGTTGCCCGCCGACCTGCTGGCCGACGAAAAGCATACCTGGCTGAATGGAGAGCGCGTCTATGTCGCCACCACCGTGGGGGACGAGTGCGTGCTGGGCGCAGCGGTGGCGCCGCAGGCGGATGAAACGCACTTGACCGCCGCCTATCAGACGTTCCGGGACGAAGCCCAGGAGGTCGCGCCCGGCTATACGCCGCAGACGGTGAATCTGGATGGGTGGCAGGCCACCCACTTGGCGTGGGCGACGCTGTTTCCTTTGCTGCTGATTATCCCCTGTTTCTTGCATGCGTTCCTCAGTTTCTATGACCGGGGGCCGCGCAGTTTGGCCCCCCATTTCCACGCCATTTGCCGCCAGATATGGGCCGCCTATCACGCTCCCACCGCGCTCCAGTTTGTGGCAGCGTTAACGGCTTTGCGTGCCTGGGCGCTACGTACGCTGACGGATTCGCCGGCGCGGGCCGCCTTGCTCAAATTGTGCGCCCGGGCCGCCGACTTTGCCGTGGTCTATGATTACCCCCAGGCCCACCGCACCAGCAACATGCTGGACCGCCAGATGGATCGCATGGATCGCTGTTTCTACAGCGCCCACTACTTTCACGGCCATCTCATGACGATGGAATTAGCCGTCCGGGCTGGCGCGCTACTGCACAACTTTACCCCCTATTGTCCCCGGACCGCCACGGCGCAACACTACACGTCCCGCGCGCATCGGTTGAATGGTCGGGTATACCACGTCGACTGGCTGCAAAACCTGCTCATTTCCGCTTCCCGCGGCGGGTTTCGCCAAATCCACAGAATCCAGTAGAAGCAGGATTTTTCATCTAGCCACCGGACACTTTAAATAAAAGGGGGTTGATTGACACAGAAAACCGGGTAAAGTAAAGGCGTCAACCACTTTACCCAGGAGGTCTCTATGTCAACCAACCACTTATATCATAGCTGGTATGCCGAAATGTGCGAACTGCGGCCCGGCGAACATCTCGGTCGCCTGAAGATCTTTACCTGGTTCTTGGTCGGGCTGTTCCTGAGTCGCTCGGTCTATCTGGGGGTCATCGCCAAAAAGATCCCTGGGCGCGCAACCCGTAATAGCACCGAACGCCGCCTGCGGCGGTTGCTGAACAATGCGGGGATTCGTACGCGGGTCTGGTATCGCCCCGTGGCGGAACGGCTGATTGCCGCGATGCTGGCCCATGGCTTGCCGATACGCCTGTTAGTGGATGGCAGCAAAGTGGGGGCCAGTCACCAATTGCTGATGGTGGCCGTGGCCTACCGGCGCCGGGCTATCCCCATCGCCTGGACCTGGGTGCGGAGTGCGCGGGGGCATAGTGGCGGCTGGAAGCAATTGGCCTTGTTAGCGTATGTGCGGCAGTTGGTGCCCGCGCAGGCGGTCGTGCAACTCGCGGGGGACTGCGAATTTGGCCCCGTCCCGGTATTGCAGCAGTTGGACGACTGGAAATGGAGTTATGTGTTGCGTCAACCTGGCAACCATTTGGCGCAATTGCCTCAACAGTCCCAGTGGCAACGCCTGGACAGCCTCATTCAACGGCCTGGGCAACGTGTGTGGCTCGCGGGGGTGCAATTAACTCAAGCCCATAGCTATCCCACGAATTTCGCGGCCTATTGGCAGCCGGGGGCAACGGAATCGTGGCTGTTGGCCACCAATCTGCCCGACCTGCGCACCACCCTGCGTACCTATCGCCGGCGCATGTGGATTGAGGAAATGTTCGGTGATTTTAAAGGACATGGGTTCGACCTGGAAAGCACCCAATTGCATACTTTCCTGCGGTTATCCCGCTTGACCCTGGCCGTGGCGCTTCTGTACGTCTGGTTCGTGGCCTATGGCACCAAAGTGGTCAAAAACGGCCAGCGCTATCGCGTGGATCGCAAAGACCGCCGCGACTTGAGTATTTTCCGCATCGGGTTGGATAGTATCGAGCGCCATTTGACCAATGCCGAACCTTTCAAGATTGTCTGGCTACCCTACTTTGAAAAACTGTCCGGTGGCTAGATTTTTCATTAGTCCTGAAAAATCCATCCCGCCCATTGAGAAAAGAATGTTTATGGCTGTAGAAATTTAACGCACACCGGCATTGAAACCTCGATCTTATGGCCCGTCGGGGTGAGTTTGCCGGTCGCAGCGTCCACGCGGAAGACGACGAGATTGTTGCCGTCCTGATTCGCGGCGATCAGGAACGCGCCGGTAGGATCAAGGGCGAAGTTGCGCGGGGTCTGGCCCTGGGTGGCGACGTGTTCGACGTAGGTGAGCGCGCCGGTAGCGGGATCAATCGCGTAGACGACGAGGCTATCGTGGCCGCGATTGGAGCCGTAGAGGAATTTGCCCGACGGCGCAACGTGGATGTCGGCGGTGGTGCTGCGCCCGTTGAAGATGTCCGGCAGGGCGGAGACGGTTTGCAGCTCGGTTAGCGTCCCGGCTTCGGCGTCGTAGGCGAAGGCGACGATCGTGTTGCCCATCTCGTTGATGAGATAGGCGAATTTCCCGTTAGGGTGGAAGGTGAAGTGGCGCGGGCCGCTGCCGCCGCTCACAACGGCCTCACCGTGCGGCGTGAGCTTGCCCGGCGTCGCGGCGATGTCGTAGATCATCACTTTGTCAATCCCCAAATCGGCCACGAAAGCGAAGCGGTTGTCCAGGCTGAGGGTGATGGAGTGGGCGTGCGGGCCTTCCTGGCGGCGCTTATCCGGGCCGGAGCCGGTGTGCTGCACCACGTCGGAGGCCGGGCCGAGGCTGCCATCGGCCTGGATTGGGTAGACCGCCGCCGTGCCGCTGCTGTAATTCGCCAGGTAGACGTACTGCCCGGCGTCGTCCACGGTGACGTGGCACGGGGACGAGCCGTGGGAAGATTGCTTATTGAGGAAAGTCAGTGCGCCGGTGGCGGGATCAAGCGCGAAGGCGCTCACGGCGCCCTCCGGCCATTGCTCATTCACGGCGTAGAGGAAGCGCCGGTTCGGGTGGATGGCGAGGAACGAGGGATTCTCGACGCCCTCGGCGACGCCGGTGAGTTCCAACGCGCCCGTTTCCGGGTCGAAGCGGTAGACGTAGATGCCTTTGCTGCCCTTCTGGGTGTACGTGCCCACGTAGACAAAGTTGGGCGGTGATGATTTGCTCATAGGTGCGAGACTCCTTTCTGATTGGGTTTGGCGCATGATCAACAGCACGGCGATGCTCAGGATGATGAGCACGCCGGCGATGCTGAGATAGAAGAAGCGTTGGGTTGTCGTTAGTCGGGTAGTCATTCGTCGAGTAGTTTGGTTGTTGGGTTTGTGTAACATTGGGTTTATGTCGTAGTGAAAAACACCTTCTAAAAAACAATCTCAACGGATTGAACGGGTTAAACGGAAAGACTATCCGTTATATTCCGTTCAATCTGTTGAGAAAATCCTTTCATCCAACCCCTTGAGAACAGACCTGGGGTCAGGCTTGACCTTCGGGGGCGTCCGGGGCTTCGTCCGCGCGCACATCCAGCGCGCTAGGGAGCGTCATGCCGGCCATCTCGAACAGGTTTTGGAGCGGCGGCAGCGATTGCAACATTCCGGAAAGGAAGCGCGCCGTGGTCGGCGTCCCATCCGCCGCGCCGGAATCCCAGACCGTGACCTTGTCAATCTTCAGGTTCTTGACGGCTTCGACCTGGGTGGTGACCAGTTCGGGCAGCTTCTCGGTGATCATCAACATCGCGGCCTGGGTGGGATTGCCGCCCGCGGACTGAACGATGGCGGTGAGACCTTCGGCCTGTTTGACGAGCAGCTCGCGCTGACCGCGCGCCTGCGCTTCGAGCTTGGCGTAGAGCGCGTCGGCGGCGCCTTGCGCCTCGCGGCGGGTGCGCTCGGCCACGGCTTCGGCGTCAATCTCGACGCGCTGCTTGGCGATCTCGGCGGCCACGATGATGTCGGCTTGCTGGGTGGCGCGCTCGCGCTCGGCGCGCCGCGTCTCGGCCACTTGCTCGGCCTGGTAGGCTTCTTCGAGGGCCTTGGCGGCCTGCACTTTCTCAGCGGCGTTCCCCCGGCGGGTGGCCTCGGCCTCGCGCTCGCGGCGGAGCGCGTCGGAGTTGGCGACGGTGACGCGGGCGGTGTTCTCGCCCTCCACGGCGGTGGCGTTAGCCGCGGCGACCTTGACGCGCTGCTCGCGCTCGGCCTCGGCCTTGCCGATCTCGCCGTCGCGGTTATTCTCGGCGACCGATTTCTTCGCTTCGTTGACGGCGCGGGAGGCGGCCTCGCGGCCCAGCGACTCGATGTAGCCGGATTCGTCCTTGATGTCCTTGACGTTGACGTTGATGAGGCGCAGGCCGATCTTCTTCAACTCCACTTCGACGCCGTTGGTGATCTTGTCCACAAACTTGTCGCGGTTGGAGATGATCTCCTCAATGTCCATGGTGGCGACCACCACGCGCGTCTGCCCGAAGATGATGTCCTCGGCCACGCGGCGCACTTCGTCGCGTTTCAGGCCGAGCAGGCGCTCTGCCGCGTTCTCCATCACGCCCTGCTCGGTGGAGATGCCGACGGTGAAGGTGGAGGGCACGTCAATGCGGATGTTCTGCTGCGAGAGCGCGCCTACCAGGTCAATGTCCAGGGTGATCGGCGTCAGGTCGAGGTACTGGTATTCCTGCACCACCGGGACGACGAACGCCGCGCCGCCGTGCAGACAGCGCGAGGAACGCCGTCCATCTTTGCCCGGCCCTACGTTACCGTAGATGACGAGGATGTGGTCGGGGGGACAGCGGCGGAAGCGACTCAAAAAGAAGATGCCCAGAGCAAAGATCAAGCCGATAAACGCCAAGATGAAAAATAAAACTTCAATTCCCATGGTTAGCCTCCTGTTGGTGAAAGTTAAATCAATCGTTATGCAGTAAGGTGGGGCGCACTTGCAAACGTCTAAAACACTCAGGTTTACACGGCAAATATACACGGCACGCATCCAAGTGCGCCCCACCTGGGTCAACCGCATAATAACTGTTTACATACGATACGGGTCTTTGTCAGATAGGTAGGCGAGTAGTGCACCCTGCTGCGGATGTTCCCACAGCCACGCGCGAACTTCTTTGATCCGCGCGTAATCTTCGGCGCCGAAGCGCGTCAGGTACAGGTCTTCAAGGCATTGACGCGCTTCTTGTTCGCGGATGTCTTCCTGCCAGAGACTCCCGAAAAATTCGTGGATGTGATCGTGCGCGCCCTGCGCCTTGAGGTATTCCCACTCATCCCGGTCAAACCAGACACCCTGGCAACTGCTGCACCGATCCAGATAGAATTTGATGTTCGGCCAAACCTTGTAGCGGCGCAGCAGATGTCCACACTCCGGGCAAATCTTGGCTTGCCCAACGTTTTCGACCGGGAGCGATACTTCGGCGGCGTCGAACAGGGCTTGCTCGGCGGCATTGCGGCTTTTTACCCATTTCCAATACTCGGTGGCCGAAATCCAGACACCCTCGCAGCGCATACAGCGCCGCCCGACTAAATTGTGGTCAAGGTCTTGTTGTTGAAAACTGGCGCGTTTGCAAACCGGACAATCCATATTCGCTACTCTCCTTTTAATGGTTGTACTAAGAGCACGTCATTTTCAATGACCTGCACAACGTGGATGTGCGCGCCGGTGGGCAGAGCCTCCGGGGTGTCGGTGACGGCGGGCAGCTCGCGCAGCCGCTCCTGGATGACGATCTGCACCTGCCCTGTCCCGCTGCGCTGCGGGGGGATGGGCAGATACACCGTCCCTGTCTTCCCGGCAGCGTTCTCCAGCTTGATATTGCCGGAGTCGGCCAGGCGGAACATTTGCCGCATCAGCCAGAAGACGGTGGCCATAAACACTGCCCCGGCGACGAGCGCGCCGAGGACGGCCCACACGGGGTGCCAGTCCATCCCGACCAGCACCACACCGCCCCACCCAAAGCCCATCAGAAACGCCAGCATAGTGCGCACCGAGAGCAGGCCCAGGCCCGTATCGGCTCCATCGAACGCAGCGTCTTCTATTGCTTCTAGTGTATCCGCGAGACCATCCAGGCCCATCTCTTCTTCATCCAGGCCAATGAGGTTGAGGATAATTTGCACGATGAGGACGACCGAAGACACAATGGCAATCGTGTAGAAAATTTGTTGCATCAAGCTCAAACTAAGCCACCAGTTTCCCATGTGAACCTCCCCCAAAAATAACAGGATTTACAGAATGTTAGGATCAAAGAAAACACCTTCGTAGCCCCAGCCTCTGGCTTGTGGCCGGCGCAAACCGGAGGCTTATGTCACATCCCATGACAATTCAAAGGATAGCGTGATTTGTGACTTTCGGCAAGTGACAACCGAATATTCCTGGATTTCGCCCTAAGGGTCTGTAAAAATATAACTTTCCGAACTGCTTAAGCGGCGGGAGCGGGCGAACGTGGCGAGATGGTGTAACTCCACTGCGGGCATACCTCGTGGTAGCGGATTGCCAGAGCTTCCATCTCCGTCT
>DAOUGD010000183.1:0-33828 GCA_034429475.1 Anaerolineae bacterium | reverse complement strand
CCCCTCTCCCCCTCTCCCCCGTCTACCGTCTACCGTTTACCGTCTACCGCCCCCATCGGCTACCTCGAGGACCTCCAATCCCCCCTCCGCACCACCATCCGTCGCTACCTGGAACGCTTTTGGGCGGCGGGGATCGGCGGGGCGGACTTCTTTATGAGCGCGATTGGGCCGGGGCTGTCGGTCTTCAGCCGCTACGCCCGCGTCGAGCGCTACGATGGCAGCCCCGTCGGCGTGAGCGATTTCCTCGACCTGGTGCGCCACGAAGTCGCCGCCTTCGCCATCGAGCGCATCCTCTCGGCGGCGGGCGGGGCGGCGCAGCCGGACTTCGGCGAGCATCTCGACCAGCCCACGCAATTCTACCTGCTGTGGCGCTGGGGCTACGGCGAGTGGGACGTCCCCGACGGCGAGGCGGTGCTGCTCAGCACGGCGGTCGGCGTGGACCTCAAGGCGTTGATGGAGCGCGTGGGGCTGGTGGGTCAGGTCAAGGGGAAGCTGCGGCTGCTCACTCCGGCGGCGCGGGCCGAGAAACTGGCGCGCGTCGGCGAGCGCGTCGCGGCGGGCGGCGCCGTCCCGCTGGTGGACGTCCTGCACACCGCCTGCCTCCTGTGGGAGCGCGACCGTCAAGAAGACCTGGCGGCCCTCATTGCCGCGCGCGGCGGGGAACTGTGGCCCGTCGCCCAGGCCGTCGTCGAATTGCTGGGCCGCGACAGCGCCGAGCGCACCGCCTTGATGAGCCTGCTTGGGACGCGCGGCGACTTGGAGATGCGCGCGCAACGGTGGGTGGAGAACCATCCGAAGGTGGAGGCGCGGGTCGAAGTAGTGCAGGGTCAATTATGGGAAGAAGGAGCCTACACAAACGATGAGTCGTAAACGCGAAAAGCGCAGAAAAGTGGTGCGCCGTACCGGGAATGAAGCTAACCGCCAACCGGCGGCCCGATGGCTTCACGGGTTGGCGGCCATAGGCGACGAGCGGTGGGAAGAAGCTCTCGTCACTTTGCAACAGTTTATGGAAGTAGATGCGGTAGTAGAGAATCGGCCTATCATCTACACCAATTTGAGCGCATGTTACGTGGGGCTGGAGCGGTACGATGAAGCCCTGGCGATGCTCGCCGAAGCCGAGCGGACTATGCCTGACAGCGCCGACATCCTGTACAATCGGGGCATCATCTACGCCTGCGCGGGCCGGGCGCAGGAAGCTATCGCTGCTTTCGAGACATTTGGCCGCCATTGGCCGCGCGAGGCGCGTAAACTTGAGATACGCAATGCGCTCAAGAAATTGCGCCATATCGCGCAAGGCCAACTGCCGCCAGGGGAGTATCTGGTTGACCACCTGGAAGAACAGCTTGCCCATGATGTGGAATTGGGCGACTTTCACCGGGTAGAACGCAAAGGACGGCGTATGATCGCTGCTAACCCCGCCCGTCCTGAAGGGCATTTTGCCGTAGGTGTTGGATGTCTGGAGCAAGGCCGTTATTCAGAGGCGCTGGAGGCCTTCCTGGCCGCTCACGAGCGCGACCCCAACTATGTACCGACGCTTTACGACATCGGCCACGTCTATCTGAAATTGAACGAACCGGCGCAAGCCATCCCATGGCTGGAACGCGCCCTGATCGGCGATCCCAAACACCTGGCGGCGCTGCACCAGTTGGGCGTAGCTTGTGAACAGTTAGGCCGGCGCGACGAGGCGTTGACCTGGTGGCGACGCGCGCTGGAACTGGATCCGGATTATTATCTGGCCCGCCAACGCCTGTATGAACTGGGTCTGGAGCCGGCGCCTTCCGAACCGCCGTTGCCGCCCAAGTATGCTCAAATGGCGCAGATGGCGCCCATCGTCAAGGCGCGCATGAATCGCCCACGCATCTTCCGCAATGGCGGCGTGACGCTCACCTATGATCCGTTAAGCTTCGTATTGGAGGACACGGAGAATCCACGCAATGCCACCGTCTACAGCGGGCAGCCCTTTTACACCGGTCTCGTCGCCGCCAAAGACCGCGGTAATGTGCTGGATATGATGGGGACGGTCAAAATGTTGTTGCGGTTGATCAATGGGGAAAACACGCGCCATGTAGCGGTGTTGGCCTACTACCAGGATCGCCCTATGTTTGCTTATCAAGCGCAATTTGAGAAAGACGAGACGGTCGCCTTTGATGCCACCGGGCAATTCGTCGTGACCGAAGTCCCCCGTTTTTTCAAACTGAGCATTGACAGCGATCTTTCTATGCCCTATGGCAACCCCATGCAAGGGATACTGATTTACGTGAACCCGACTCAGCCGCCCGGCATTCTGCTCAGTACGCTGCCCCTGCAAGGCAGATGATCACAGGAGACACACAAAGATGAGCAAAGCTCCAAGAAAACGCAGGAAACACGGCGCCGCTCAGGGAAAGCGGAAACCGCTTAATCAGAGACAAACCCAACCGGCAAAAGATACAGACTCTCAGCGCGACCTGAAAACTATGACGCGGCGTCAGTTGCGGTTGATCTGGGAAATGGCGCAACTCGGCGGGCCATTGAAGTCTGAAGATGCACGGACAGTGCAGGTGATGCGCGAACATCCAGAATATGCGGACCTATGGCCGCGCCTGGACACCGTATCCGATGCGGAACTGGAGCGGGATGGCACCAATCCTATCCTCCATATTATCATCCACACCACCCTGGAGAATCAACTGGCCGACCATACTCCTCCGCTGACCGGGGAAGTCATGGAAATCCTGCTGGCGCAGGGCTTATCGCGGCATGAAGCCGCGCACCGCATCGGCAAAGTCATCCTTGAAGAGATTTTTGGCGTTTTGACAAGCGACCGGCCTTTTAACCCGGTCGAGTTTGAGCGGAAATTGCGGGAACTGACCAGAGATTGAATGGTTGCTCTAGCGATATACATCCCGCCGATGTCGGACGCGCACGATGGTCACGGTCTGCGCCGCGTCGTCTATCTGATACACGATGCGATAGTCGCCGACGCGCACGCGCCAGCCTTCCAGATCGCCGGATAGCTTGGTCACACCGGCGGGGCGGGGCGTCTCGCGCAAGGCCAGAATTTTGGGATGGATGCGTTCCAGAGTAGGCCGGGGCAGCTTGCGCAGGTCTTTTTCGGCAGATGCGGTAAGCAGCAGGGCGTACATCAGGCGGAAGTGGCGGAATCGCCCAGGCCCATCTCGACCATAAAGTCGCTGTAGGGGCGCACAGTTTCGGTCGTCGCAGATTCCAGGCTTAAGCGGTCGGTGAGGTCTTCCAGGTCTTGAAGCATCTGCTCGTAACGTGCGTAATCCACCAACACCGCCGCCGGGCGGCCATGCTGCGTAATGTAGACCGCGTCGCTGGTTTCACGGAGGGTGTTGATGATGTCATTCGCCTTACGGCGCAAATCGCTGATCGGCAGGATTCTCGTACTCATTATCATCACCTCATAAGGGACTAAATTTGATGCCTTTACAGGTATTATACTTGATGATACATAGTTTGCCAACACCCAATCATTCCCAGATCAGGCCAATGGAGGTTACTCTATGACGAATCCATTACCATCCTGGCGCGAAGCCTGCATCCCGCACCGCGACATCCGCGAGGACGCCGTCTCCGAGGCGCTCTTCGCCGTGAACCTGAGCCGGGCCATCGCCCACGAAGGCGCGGAGGAATACCGCGATCCCAAGCTTTTCTTCGAGCGCACGCACCTCACCCGCACGCTGCAAAGCCTCATCCGCGACGTGCTCAACACGCTGCGCGGGCAGCCGGGCGCGAACAGCGTCATCCACCTGCAAACCAACTTCGGCGGCGGCAAGACCCACGCTGAACTCGCGCTCTACCACCTGCTCACGTCGCCGGAAGCCGCGCTCGCCGTGCCGCGTGTGGCGGGATTCCTCGCTTCGCTCGGAATGACGGAGAACGGCGAGGTTTCCATTCCCCATGCTGCCGTGGCCGCGCTGCCCTGCGCCGATCTGGACGCGGGCGGACGCGAGGTCGCCGGCGTCGTCATCCAAACCCTGTGGGGCGAACTGGCCTATCGCCTGGGCGGGGCGACCCTCTACGACCTCATCCGCGAAAGCGACATCCGCCGCACCGCGCCCGGTGTGGCGAAGCTGCGCCAGCTCCTCACCGAGGCCGGCCCGGACGTCATCCTCATTGACGAACTCCTGCACTACGTGGACAAAGCGGCGGCGGTCAAGGTGGGCGATTCCAACCTGGCGACGCAAACCCTGGCCTTCGTCCGCGAACTGACCGAGGCGGTGGACGCCGTCCCGCACAGCATCCTGGTGGCCTCGCTCACGATGAGCAAGATGGAGGACTTGCAGGTGCTTTCCGCCGAGGACGCGCAGTTTACCCTCGCCAAGCTGGAGGACATCCTGCGCCGCGTCGAGGACGCCCGCGCGCCCATCGAAGGCGCCGAAATCTACGCCATCGTCCGCGCCCGGCTGTTCCAGCAGGTGGATGAGACGGCGGCGGCGGACGTCGCGGCGGCCTACGCGCAGTTCTACCGCAGCGATCCCTGGCGCGACCTGCTCCCGCCCGCCGCGCGCGAACCGGGTTACGAAGACCTGCTGCGCCAGGCGTACCCCTTCCATCCGAGCATCATCAAGGTGCTCTACGAGCGCTGGGGCAGCCGCCCGCAGTTCCAACTCACGCGCGGCACCCTGCGCTTCCTCTCCCATCTGCTGACGGATTTGTGGAAAGCAGATGCAACGCACTTTGAAAGTGCGTTGCACCTTATCCACCTGGCGGATGTAAATCTGGCCGACGACGACGTGCGCGCCGAGGCCGTACGCGTGGCGGGGACGGCGTGGGAGGCCGTCATCGGCGCCGACATCGCCTCGCTTGACCCCTCTGCCCCCTCCCTGGCCGAGCGCGTGGATCGGGAGCGCGGCGGCCTGTACCAGCGCATCGGCCTGGTGCAGGGCGTCGCCGCGAGCGTCTTCATGGTCACGCACGGCGGCGAACAGCGCCGGCCCACTCCGCACGCCGAAGTGCGCCTGGCCGTCGCCCGCCCCGACCTGCCGCTGCCCGACCTCAACCAGGCGCTCGACGACTGCCGGGCGCGCCTCTACTTCTACTATGACGAGGAAGGCGGCCTCATCTTCAAGACCGAACCCAATCCCAACAAAGTGCTGGCCGACGAGCGCGCCAACGTCACCACCGGCGAAGCGCGGGTGAAAGTGGAGGACGTCGTCCCGGCGGTGATTGGCAAATCCACGCTGTTCAACGTCGTCTTCTACGACTTCCACGACCGCCGCGCCGTGGAGCCGGGTGACGTGCCGGACGACGGCGCGCTGCAACTGGTGGTGCTTCCGCCGCGCCTCTCGCTCCAGGGGCAGAAGGCGGTGGGGCGCACGGCGGACGTCCTGCGCGAAATCGCCGAGACCTACGGCAAGCGTCACCGCTTCAACCGCAACATGGTCTGCTTCCTGCCGCCCTCGTCGGCGGCGATGGCCTCCGCGATTGACACCGCCATAGACTGGCAGGCCGCGCTCAACGTGTTGGGCAACGCCGACCTGATGGCGCGCTTCTCCGAGACACAGCAACAATCCCTGCGGGATCGCGCCACGCAGGCCGAGAACGAGACGAAGAACCACGTCCGCAAGGCGTACAATGTCGTTTTCCTGCCGACCGGCCAGAACGAACTGGAAGCCTTCGAGTTGAGCTACGTCCCGGTGGGCAAGCCGGTGCTGAAACAGGCGGAAGAAGACCTGCTGGAAAAGGGGCGCATCCATCCCGTCTTCAACGCCGCGCTGCTGGAAGGCCGTTGGGCCTCGCTGTGGCCGCAGACGGCGACCGTCCTCACCACCGAGGCGCTGTGGGAGAAGTTCACCCGCCGCACCGAGTCGCCGATCCTGGCCGGGCCGCACGTCTTGCAGGCGACCCTCCGCCAGGGCGTGGAGCAGGGCCTCTTCGGCTACGGCGTGCTGCTGGACGACACGCGCGACAAGCTCCAGGCCGACTCCTATGAGCGGCGGCGCGTCTACCTGGGCGCGTTCGATGTCCACGATATGCCGCCGGTGGAGATCGGCCCGCGCGCGGTGCTGCTGCGTCCGGCGCAGGTGGACGTGCTCTTCCCGCCCATCGCGCCGCCGGAAATCGCCATGCTGCTGGCGGGCAAATCCAGGCAATCGGTAGACAACATCTTCCGCCTGGCGCGGGTCACGCCCACCGTGCAGGGCCGCGTGGATCGCGATAGCTTCTTCGCGGCGGTGAGTGCGGGCGTGCGCGCCGGCCTGTTCGGCTACGCCGACAGCGCCGACGGCCCCGTGCAGCGCGGCCCCACGGCGACGCTCACCCCAGAGCAGGTCGCCTTTGCCGGCTGGCTCATTGGCGAAGCCGTCCCGCTGCCGGTGACGCTGGACGAAGTCGCGCAGCTCGTCCCGGCGCAGGGGCGCATCGCCGTACAGGATGTGATCCAGCACGCGGTCAACCTCTACGGCGCGGAGCGGGTCACAGCGCAGGGCGTGCTCGACCTGCTGGGGCGCTGCGTGGCTGATGGACGCTTCGGCTATGCGGCCAGCTTCGAAAGCCTGGTGCAACCGGGCGCACAGGCCGTTGCGCTCAGCGGCTACATCGGCGCGCCGGAACTGCCCCCGCCCGATACGCGCCTCATCCGCCTGCGCGGCCCCGTCTCACCGATGGATCTGGCGAGCGTCGTCAAGACTGTGAACACTCTGAGCAAACTCGGCGCGGAGGCAAGCATCACATTGGCGCTGGAATTGACGCTGAAGGGCGAGGTGACGAACGAGCACGCGGTGCAGATGGCGTTGAAGGAGATTCGGGGCAGGGTCGCGGGGATGGTGGTGGAAGAGGTGAAGGGAAGTCACGAATGAGGCACGGATACACGAATGGTGTATGGAGGTGCAGCGTACTTCATGAAGTGCACTGCACCTTAAATAGGAGCAGCAGTGACAGATAACCCACAAGCAACGTATACCGACTCGACACTCTCCGGACAGTTTGACGGCCCGATCGCTATGAATGGTGGTAATGCAGTAGATTTTGGCAATTCGCAAGGGGCGATGTATCAGCCTGGCGGGCCAGTCGAGCAACATTTCGGCGACCGTCATTATTACAATACTATACCGGAGGACTCGACGTCTGGGGTAGACCCCACGCGACTTGCTGGCCTTTCCTACAAATACCTGAGGGCCGTCGCAGAGGATTGGATGTACCTGCGTGTGGGCGACGACACATACCTCCCCTTGGCGCAGGTTTTTTTCATGCTTCGAGCGCGAGAACATCTGCCCCAGCAACCATTAGGAATGGATAAAAAATAACTACCCCCATGCGGTGGGCACGGCGCGGTAGTTCCACTGGCCGAGGTAATCGTTGAAGACGATCCGCATGGTGGCCTTGAAGTCCTTGGCGACCTTCTGTCCCGTCGTGTAGACTTTATCCACTATGTGGGCGACTACCCGCAAGCCGGTCTTGGTGGCGGTGGTGGCGATAACTTGCTGCACCAGTTCGTAGGAGGTGAGGACGAGGCCTTGCAGGGCGCGGGTGATGTGGGGGAAGACCCGGTGCTCAACGGGATTCCACTTGGAGCAGTAGGGGGGATAATGGGCCATGCGCATTTCGACCTGGCTGACATCCGCGACCCGCTGGAGTTCTTGCTTGAAGAGGTCGTGGCGGGCGGAGTTGCTGCCGCCCCCGTCTGCCAGGGTCAATATGGAGCGGGCGTGCGGATACAGCGGCAGCCCATAGTGGCCCCACCAGTGGAGCAAACAATCGCCCACAAACGCCGCGGTATCCTTGCTGGTCCCCAGGTAGACATAGGCGTGGTTCTGGAGCAGGTCGTAGATGGTGTAGGGGATAATCACGCCTTCCGCTAGCGTGGGGAAGTCATGATCAAGGACTTGGAGTTCGGCGCGGGTGTACAGGCGCCCATCGCGGTAGAGATTACCCAGGGCTTCTTTCTTCTTGGTATCAATGCTGATGATCGGGTAGCCCAGGCCACGATAGTCGGCGCGCAGCGCCCGGATGAGCTGGAATTGGGCGTCCCGCTCCGTACACGCTCCGGTGGGCAACCGTTTCTGGAGCTTGCGTTGCACATAGTCATGCCGCCGCAGCAGTTGTTTGACGACATAACTACTGGCGGGACACTCCGCCTGCCGGAGCAGCACACTGATCTGACTGGGGCGCAGGTTAGTCCAACGCACTTTTTCATTCATGGGGCTGCCCGCCGTATGGGTATCCAACACCTGTTCAAACTGGGTCTCCAGTTCCGGCTGCTGCACTACCACTGGTTTGCGGCCCCCGCCCGGATGCCGAATACGGCCTGACGCGGGCAAGCGTTCGGGGTGGGCAAGTTCCGCACACCCGCGCCGGATGGTCTTGGGCGCACACTGCAAGAGCTGGGCAATGTAACGTTGCCCGCCCCGGGGCAATTTGCGCGCCTCCATGGCCGCATACAAGCGGCGATCTTGTTCGGATAAGTGGTGATACAGAAACTGCATTTGTTGTTCGATTTCGGTCGTATAAGGGCTTAACATAGACATCCTCCTCCACTCAAGTAGTCTACACCCCTTGTCAAGCCCCATCCCCAGTTTGGGGAAAGTTATTCTTTTTCCATTCCTTAGCTTTCACGCGTGGCGATATGGAGCCAAATCCGAAATATCTGGCGGGTGCCGGCCCGGACATGGAGAGGGTGCTCGCTTCTCATTCGCCTATATCTCTGGGAGAAGCCTTGCGACAGGCGGCACACCTGGTTCTTCTGGGTGAGCCAGGGGTAGGGAAGTCCACCGCGTTGCAATTTATTGGCCTCTCCTTCACGGATAAGAATGTCCCTCGCTTGGACATGTCCGAGATTCGCTACCCCGTCCTGATCACCCTCCAGGCCGTGATGTCCAGACTAGGGAATGATGAAATTGTCCTCAAGGATGTTCTGGTTAGCGAGGTGCGCCAACGCCTGAACTGCGAGCCGAAAGAGGCACGCGCGCTGGTGGAATTTTGGGATGATAAGTTGCTGGTGTTGTTAGATGGACTGGATGAAGTATCGGATGCACAGCGCCCTGCCGTGCGCCGCAAAATTGAAAATTTTCTCTGCTCTCCTTATGGGTGGCAGACCCGTGTGGTGCTGACCTCCCGCCTAACCGGGTTTGCCTCCCTGGCTGGAATGGTGGAATTCACCATTCAACCCTTTGAAGACTCAGAAAAGGAAGCCCTGCCTTTCCTGACGGGGTGGCTGGCAGCTTTAAAAAGAGAATGGGCACAGGAGGCCGAAATCCATGCCGCCAAATTGCTTGAGCAAATGCAGGCTCGCCCGGCCATGCGCCCGATCATGAATAATCCTTTGCTTTTGCGCCTCTCTGCCGAGACCTACGCCCTCACCGGGGAGATTGCCCCCAACCGCGCCGATCTCTACACACGTCATGTGGAGGAAATGTGGAGGCGCGCCGGGCAGCGTGGTGCGCCCGCAGGGCAAAAGGATATTGTTCTGGAGGTGCTAGAAATGCTGGCCTGGCACTTGCAACGAGGCGGGGACAATGAAGAGAAAACATTGTGCTGGATTCTTGAGGATAGAATGACGCAGGGGCAAAATGAGGCGAAGACTCTGCTGAAACTCCTTGAGGAAAAGACCGGCCTGATCGCCCACCTGCCTGGCGGACACGGGGGGTACATTTTCGCCCATCAGACATTGCGGGAATACTTCGTTGCCCGGCATTTGCAGCGAGCTTGGGAGGTAAATCCGCAACGCACTTTCGATTTCTTGCGCCCGCGTTTGCACCTGCCGGAGTGGCGGGAACCGCTGGCCCTGCTGGCTGGCTTGTTACCAGAGGCGCAGGCGATCAATCTCATTCACCGTGTTCATGGTGCGAGGAGTTCGTATGAGTACCTTTTGCAGCGCGACATCCTTCTAGCTGCCCATCTAGCAGTCGAAGGTGGTTGGTGGCAAACCGTACAAGGGTCTTTATTGCCCAAGCTTATCGGTGTTCTGTGGACAGGGTACTGTCGGGAATGGAAGAACCAATCGGCCATGCAGATCTTGGAAAATATTGATGACCCGGTTATCGTGCCTTATCTCATCTATACTCTCCGAGAGGGAGGAAATAACGCAAGGCAAGCTGCAGCGGAGGTGTTAGGAGAAATCGGTAACCCGGACGCGGTGGACGACCTTAGTGCTGCCCTGTGGGATGAGTATATGAATGTGCATCAAGCTGCGGCTGAGGCGTTGGAGAAAATTGGTCCGGCTGCCATTCCCAGCCTTATCGCTGTCCTACGGAACAGCGATAAGCAGGGATATCCACGCACCGTAGAGTCGCCGGAGAAAATCATCCCAGTTGCCAACCCTAGCCGTATCGGTAACCTGCACGACAAGTCTCAGTGGGTGCGCTCGCGTGTAGTGCAGGCGCTGGCGAAGATCGGCGGCTGGGATACTGTTCCCGTCCTCAGCACTGTTCTGCGGAATGAGAGTGGATGGATACGTCAGGTTGTAGGGGAAGCGTTGGGTAGAATTTGCGCCTCAGCTGCTACGCCACACCTCATTGTCGCCCTACAGGGTAAAGATGTGTGGGTGCGTCAGGTTGCAGCGGAGGCATTAGGGGAAACTGGCGATCCGACCGTCGTACCTGTTCTCATCGCTGCTTTGCGAGATGAAGATATGGATGTGCGCTGGGCTGTAGTCAGGGCGTTGGGTAAGATCGGCGATCCAGCCGCTGTACCCACTCTCAGCGCCGCCCTGCGGGATAAGGATGCAGATGTGCGCAAGGTTGCAGCGGAGGCGTTGGGAAAGATTGGCAATAAAGCCGCTGTGCCCTCCCTTATAACCGCCCTACAGGATAAAGATATATTTTTTCGTCAGGCTGCGGCGGAGGCACTAGGGAACATCGGTGATAAGGCGGCTGCACTTGCCCTCATCGCTGCTTTACAGGATGAGACCGCGAATGTGCATGAGGCTGCGAGGGCGGCGCTGGAGAGGTGCAGCGACAAAGCCACCATGCCTTACCTCATCTCCGCCCTGCGGAATGAGAATTGGCGTGCGCGCCGGGGTGCAGTGGAGGCGCTGGGAATAATTGGCGACCCAACTACTATACCTGATCTCAGCGCTGCCCTACGCGATAAGGACCAGTATGTGCGTATGGCTGCGGCGAAAGCGCTGGGGGAGATCGGCGACTTGGCTGCTGCACCTGTCCTGCGCGCTGCCCTACGAGGTAGGTATAAGAGCGTGTGTTTGTCTGCGGCATGGGCACTTGGGGATATCGGCGATGTGACCGCCATCCCCGATCTGACCACTGCCTTACGGCGTATGAGATGGGCGCGCCAGCCTATTGAATGGTCGTTGACGCCTCTCCTCACCCGCCTGAAGCCGCCTACCGAACCACAAGAATGCCGCGTCTGGCTAAGAAGACTACACCGCCTGCGCCGTGTGGTGGTGAGAGCGAACCTTCCCGACCTTCTTGCTTTGATTATGGAGCGGGAGAGCGCTATCCGTACGGCAGCCTCCGCCTGGCAGGATCCGCTACAACCGTCGCCGCTCTCAACTCGGCAGATCTGGGCAGGAAGATTAAGAAGGGGCGCACTGGTGCTTCTGGTGGTCGGGCTGGTTGCGTTAATTGGCGCGTTGATCTCGCCGGCAGGTAAAGTGCTGGAGGCGCAACTTCTACCTTTCTTCCAGGCGCAACCGTTATGGGCAGCGACGCTGGTTATTGGGGGCGGAGTGGGCCTGAGCGCATGCCTGGGTTTAGTAATGGAGAAAATGCGTCGCAGGCTGAAGTAAAATCACGTGGAGAGCTACTCGCAAATCGGGGGCGAATGCACGAATGGTGGGCAACTTATTCGTGTATTCGTAAGCTATTCGTGGTCGGCATATCCCCAAATTTTCAAGGAAGTCTACAATGTCCAACTTTCAACATGGCCACGCCTTACTCATTGGCGTTGGCGCCGACTTGCTCAACACCGTAGACGACGCCAAGAGCCTGGCAACAATCTTGCGCGACGGAGGCTGCTGTACCTACCCGCTATCGCAAGTCCACTTGCTCACCGGCCTGCGGGCTACCTGCTCCGCCATCTTCGCGGCACTGGATGCCCTCGTGCAGGCTGTAGATGGCACCGCGGGAGATTCGGGAGTAGGTAACGGAGATTGAGGAGTAACTTTTATGATGAAACACAAGACTCTGAACCAAATCGTCTGTTTGCTCTTATGTTTGGGAGTTCTAATGTGCGGGTGGACACAACCTCCGTCAATTGTGGCACAAAAAGAGAGTGATAATTACTGGCGTCACTATAGTACCTCTAATAGCGAACTTTTGTCTAATACTATCCAAGCCATTGCCTATACTGAGGATAGCTCTACAGACTTTGATACTCCTGGGTTATGGATTGGTACTGATGCTGGTGTCAGTTACACTAATGGCTATGATTGGATAGCTTATACTGTCACTAACAGTGAGCTTCCCAGTAACAATGTGCGCGCTATTGTCAAAGGACAGAAAACTGGCGAATTGTGGATTGCGACTGATGCTGGTGTAGCGCGGCTAAATTATGCCGCTACACCTATCAATCGCCAGGATGACACCTGGAATGTCTTTACTACTGCTGCTGGCTTGCCCTCCAATGATGTACTTAGTTTTGTCTTAGGTAAAAACAATGAGGTATGGGCAGGAACTACTGCTGGTTTGGCATACTACGATGGTATAACCTGGCATGCTTATGTTGATGGTTTGCCCGCTCTCGAAGTTCGTGACCTGGTTTATGATACCAAACAAGATACTTTGTGGACTGCCACGAGTAACGGTTTAGGTATGCTAAACCTCACTTCTGAAACTTGGTCTGCTTTTTACGCTGAGGCTTCCAATCAGTCAGCCTTCAGGTTGCCCAGTAATAATGTTCATGCCCTGGCATTGAGTACCGATGGGCGCGTATGGATAGGCACTGCTGGCGGTTTAGCTGTGCTAAATCCTGATGGTACTTGGAATACTTGGGGGTATGGCAAGGCAGGATTGCCTAACTATCCTATAACTGACCTTTCTCTTGACCCTACTGGTCGTTACTTATGGGTGTCTACTGATGGTGGGGGAGCTAGCCGTTT
This sequence comes from Anaerolineae bacterium, assembly GCA_034429475.1. Classification (GTDB taxonomy): domain Bacteria; phylum Chloroflexota; class Anaerolineae; order B4-G1; family SLSP01; genus JAKQHY01. Next base: position 20,825 of record DAOUGD010000183.1, on the reverse strand, counting down.
CAGCATTATTGAAGATCGTTGGTATCGCGTTAATACTTTGAGTAGTGAATTACTTGATAACAATGTACATGTGGTTTTAGCATCACATGTGGACACCATTTGGTTAGGTACATTGACGGGACTAAGCGGAATGGAATATTCTGGGCCGTCTTTGAGTCCAAACTTTGTTAAACCACGTATTTCTAATCAGCTCGCGACCTATACTGTCCAAGTTGGGTGGGTGGATCCAGATACTAATACATTATGGGTTGGTACAAAAGATAGTGGTATTAGCCGCAGCGATGATCGTGGAAAGAGTTGGCAAACATTTACTAAAGTACACGGGTTGGGTTCTGATAATGTTAAAACAATATGGGGAGATGGAAAGGATACGATATGGGTGGGAACTTTGGGGGGCGGTATCAGTCGCAGTGATGATGGGGGAGCTAGTTGGCAAACTTTTACTACATCTAATGGCTTAAGTTCTAATGATGTAACTGCGTTGTGGGGAGATAATGTGGGGACAATATGGGTGACTACAAACGGCAATGGAATAAACCGTTGCTCTCCTATGAATATTCCTTCTAGTTGTGAGATTTTTACCGAAAAAGATGGACTGGCTGATGATATTGTTTTGACGATATGGGGAGACGGGTCGGGCACAATGTGGGCTGGAACAGCAAATGGGCTCAGTCGTAGCAGTGATGGTCATAGTTGGTATACTATTACCGTATCTCCCACTTTGAAAACTAACCATATCTCTGCAATTTGGGGAGATGGTGCAAATTCAATATGGGTGGGGACTTGGGGAGGTGGTGTGAGTTACAGCAGTGATGGGGGGAGGACTTGGCGAATTTTCACTGCGGATAACTTAGGAAGTGATTATATACAGGCAATATGGGGAAACGAAAGCGGTACTGTCTGGGTCGCCACTAAAAATGGTGGAATTAGCCGTAGTGATGATGATGGGATGCAATGGGAAACGTTTCGAGTCGCTGAAGGCCTGAGTTCCAACAACATTTTGTCCATATGGGAAGATGCTCAGGGTACAACCTGGATAAGTGCCGAAGATGGTGGATTGGGATATTATGCAGATAATGAAATGGGTTGGCAGTTTGTCAATACGAATAGAACGTTGGGATCTAATTTCATCAAAACCATATGGAGTAATGTAACGTCAGTGTGGGTAGGAACATCCAAGGGTGTTAGTTATACAACTAACCAAGGCAAGGATTGGCGGACTTTTACTACTGCCCATGGTCTTGGAGATAATCAAATTACTGCTATATGGAGTGATGGAGATGAGGTGGTATGCATCGGTACACAAAATGGTGGGGTTAGTTATAGCCCTGACAATGGTATAAGCTGGCGAACTTTTACAACAACCCATGGACTAGCTTCTAACAATGTTACGGCAATATGGGTAGACATAAACGAAACTATATGGGTAGGTACTTCAAGTAATGGAATCAGTGCGAGTTATGACTACGGGGAACACTGGCAGACTTATACAAAAGCGAATGGTTTGGAAGATGAGAAAATTACGGCGATATGGGGGGATAATGATGGAACGATATGGGTTAGCACCCAGGACGGTGGAATCAGTTATGGTGTTGCTGGGGAAAGAGATGGGCAAGCCTTTACAAATGTTGATAAGCTAGGTTCTATACATATTACTTCATTATGGGGCAATAATGCTGGAACAATATGGGCGACCACGAGATTTGATGTCATCCGTATTACCGATAATGGTGCGAATTGGGAAAAACTCGATACCGATAAGGAATTGGGGGCAAATGAAATTACGGGATTGTGGGCAAATTCTGATGGAACAGTTTGGGTATACACTGATGAGGGAGTTGTGGTTCAAAGTTCAGATGGTGGGGAAAGCTGGCATAGGGTTGCTCACCCAGCGGTAAAAGAGATTACCTCTATACACGGAAACCAAGCAGGTACAATCTGGACGGGAACCTGGGGAGACGGGATAAATTATAGCGTTGATGGTGGAACAACTTGGGAGACTTTTAAAACGGCTCCGCTTCTAGTACCACTAACTGTTCAAGGGTCTAGTGGCGAGGGACAACTTACTGCGTTCGGCCTCAGACCTGGAGTCCGATGGGTAGAATTAGAAGATTGGTCAGAAAACTTGCTTAATGTAAGCAATATTGCACCAAAATTTACAGGATTCCATCTTATAGCTGACTCTAAACAAATCAACTACACAATTACCCTTTCTTCTACCGTCATCAAAAGAGAGAATGGTTTTATTGAATCTATCGAAGGTGGCAATGTAGAAACTTCAAACACTATGACATCTTCTCTTGGCAACAAGTGGAGTCTAGGGTTACTGACTTCACTACCCGAAGGTACTTATGAGTTGTCGCTAACGGCAACGGACGCTTTTGGACATACTTCTGTTATAAAGCGGGATCTCTATATTCAAAGAAACTTTAGATTCCATATTATCATGTTTGTGAGTTTTGTTGGAATGGGAATAGTCATGGTTGGGGGAGTGCGCTATGCGCGCGCTTATCTTAAGTATAATAAATGGCGGGATGCTATTCAAGAAGATCCTTTACAAAAAATCATTCCCCTAGTTATTCCTGTACTAAAACGTCATGTGAGCGGCGAGGTTCTTCATGTAAAATTACAGACACAAGCCATTCAGGCCTTTTGTACAAAAGAACAAGTTGATGGAGCATTAGAATATCTAGGCAGAGAGGGTGTGCTGCAAAAAAATAAAAATAATTATTATTGTTTCATCTATTGGGACAAAGCGTTACTGTACAGGCTTTTAAATGCATTGACCATAAAAAGAGAGGTTGCGAAACTTGCTGAACAAATTCGTGTACAACAACCACTCTACGAACCTGTTCAGAACTTTTTCACTCAGGCACGTTATGAGATCCGACATCTCGATGTTCGATCAAAGTTGCTAATTCCACAGGGGAGTAATCACCCATTACTACATTATGGCTCAATTTATATGCGTGTGATTGCCGAACGTGCTCCAACGGCTGATGACTTCGAAGAAATCCTGGCCTCTCAAAAAGAATATATTATAGATATAGCTTCAACCCATCGGGTAGCACTTGTAATCAGTCAACAGAGACCCGACCCGAGTGCTCGCTTTCGCATGTATGAAATTCGACAACGACAAGAAGGGTTACCCATTATACCTATAGATAGTTCCTTGTTTAACCAGATTGGGTCCAGTGATACAGCTATCCGGATTTTGGAAAACGAAATTAGTCAGGCGACGGGGCAACAAAATCTTTATGCAATTAGCGCGCCAGTTAGTGATGACCTTTCGTTTTTTGGACGTGAACGGGTACTTCAGGAAATTGTAAATTTATTAAATGCCGGGCATCCAGTAGGTCTCTTTGGCCTACGCAAAGTAGGCAAAACCTCACTCGTCCAACGGCTTCAGGGACAGTTGGTACAAAAGCGGCCTGTTGCTTTTGTAGATACTCAAGCAACTAGCCTCCAAGAAGGAATACAAGTTTTTTACCCACGCATCATCAATTCCTTTATAGAAAGCATCAAGCATATTTATCCGAAACTCGCCTTTCCAGACTTGAAACTCAGGTTGGAGGCTGACTTTGCCTCGTTAAGCAATGAGGATTTCCTTCACGATTTGCGAAAGCTTCATAATGCATTAGATAAACCTCGGGAAGGCAAACGTATGCTTCTTATCATAGATGAGGTTGACCGGCTATTACCTACTGATGAGATGCCAGATTATGAAGGTTTTAGGACTTTTTTTGGACAGCTGCGAGTAGCTAATCTGGATAAATTGTTGGACTTCTTAGTCGTCGGTGTAAATCCAGCACTCAACCGTACTGAGCGTTGGGCAGGGCATGACAACGTGCTTTACCGTGCTCTGCATGAAGTATGGATGCCACCTATGGAACCTGATAATGTATGGGAAATGATCGAGAGCCTGGGTTCGCAGATGGGAGTAAAGTATGAGACTGAGGCATTGCAATTGCTAACCTCGGTGGGGGGGGGGCAACCGTTTGTCACCCGGCAGATATGTAGCTGGGCAGTAGAAGGTCGGCTTGGTCGTGCTGCGGTGACTATCACAGAAAATCAAGCGAGGGTAGCTGTTGAGAGCTTTTTTGTCAGTGACGCCTATTTCAGCGAATTATGCAATGAACGGCTGAATGATATGCAACGTGATATATTGCGTGTGTTGGCAGAAGCACCAAGGGCTGTTCCACGCACTCAATTGTTGCCTTCTGCACAACGTCAAGCGCCGATGGCCGCATTGAAGGCACTAGAGCAATACACACTGATTCGCTATGATAAAAGCGGCTACGTTATCGCTTGGCCGGTTTTTCGCGATTGGATTCGTTGGATGGAACTAGGATTGGAGGACTGACTAATGCAAAATCCATATAATTACCACGCACCTGTGGACAACGATAGCATGTTCTTTGGACGTGAGGAGATGCTCGCCCGCCTGGTTAGTAGATTGAGGGAGCCGATACCTTTGTCAGCAGTTATCTTTGGTGGGCGGCGATGTGGAAAGACCAGTTTGCTCAACAAGCTAAAACGGATGTTAGATGAAAGTACAACTATTACTGATCGGCGTTTTTTAGTGTGCAGCCTTGACCTTCAGGAGCGAGGCTACTTCTTGACATGTAGTGACGATTTCTTTTTATGGGTGTTAGAGGAATTGGGCAAGGCTTTAGCTATAGAACGGGGTTTAGAAGCTGAGTTAATGGTTGAGGCCTTACAACAGCGTTACCGAGAGAAGAACAGAAGAGGAGCTGTTAGTGCTTTTATCAATGCGTTTCAGTCAATAGGTGAACAAAGCAAACTCATAAGATTGGTAATTTTGGTAGATGAATCAGAAAACATTCTTGCCTTTGAGTTGGGGGAAGATTTACGTCCCAATTTAAGGCATTTACTCACTAATTCTCCAATCAAACGAGATATTGCTCTGGTAATGGCTGGCTCCACAAAGATGTACACGAAAGTTAAAGAAAGAGATTCTCCCCTAGAGAATGTTTTTGATCACTATCTCTTACATACGCTCTCACGGGAGGCGACGTTGGCTCTTGCTCGTAAGCCTAATGCTGATCGTCTTTCAGAACAAGCTGCAGAAGCGATATGGGAGCAAACTGGTGGACAACCTTGTATGGCTCAGTATATTCTTCACGAATTATGGTATGAGTTCGATGGCGAACTTCAGGGTGTTGCAGCAGAAGATGTTTATGATATCGCAGATACTTTTGATGAGAGAACTCAGCACTTTGCTACTTGGGCAAAGACTTTAGACCGTTCCGGGGATGCACTCTATTGTTTTTTGATTGAACAGAATGCTCCAGTTGCTTATCCTGTAATACGACAGCATTTCTACCAGATGACGCAAAATATATTAAGGGGAGCTCTGGATGCGCTTGTCTACCATGGCCTCGTTCATTGCCATGGGGAGGGGAGAGGGCGGCGGTATAGTCTTGCTGGAACGATGTACCGCGATTGGTTCCTCACCGCCGGGCACCTAAACACCCCGGAACAAACCGAGGCTCACACCACGCCTGCGGTTCCCCAAGTTCTCATTGAGCGAGTTGAACAGCACATGACTACTATCGCCGGCAGTGTAATCGGTCCGGTGGCGGTTGGTGGCGGTGATGCCGTAGATCAACGTGAATCGCAAGGTCCGCTCTACAAGCCTCAAAACACCGTCGAACAAAATTTCGACAAGAAAGAAGATAAACGAAAATGACTGAAACTTTCAAACCTGGTCATGCCCTCATCATCGGCGTCGGTGCCGATCTGCCGAACACCATAGACGACGCGAATGGTCTGGCGACGATCTTGCGCGACGAGGGCCGCTGCGCCTATCCATCAGCGCAAGTCCAACTGCTCATCGGCTCATCGGCCACCCGCGCCGCAATCCTCAATACCCTCGATAAACTGGCGCAAAGCACAGATCAGAATGCCACTGTTGTAGTATATTTCTCCGGTCACGGCTACCAGGTCTCCACCTCCGTCAGCGACGCCTACTTCCTGCTGCCTTACGGCTACGATGTCAATCGCCTGAAGCAAACCGCCATCAGCGGTGCAGAATTCACCGCCAAACTGCGCGCGATCCCGGCGCAAAAGCTGCTGGTGCTGTTGGATTGCTGTCACGCCGGCGGTGTGGGAGACGCCAAGACGCCAGGGCTGGAATTCGCCAAGTCGCCGCTGCCGCCGGAAACATTGGCATTGCTCACTGAGGGCAAAGGGCGCGTGCTGATTGCGTCATCCAAAGAGGATGAGCTTTCCTACGCGGGCAAGCCGTACAGTGCCTTCACATTGACGCTGATGGAATCCCTTTCCGGCGTGGGTGTCGCTAAGCAAGATGGCTTCGTCCGAGTGGCAGATGTGGCTTTGCACGCCCGCGAGGTCGTGCCGGGGCGCACCAAGGGCAAGCAACATCCCATCTTGCACTTTGAGCACGCCGACAACTTCGCGCTGGCTTACTACGCCGGCGGCGATACAAAGCCAAAAGGTCTGCCGTTCAATGTGGAACCGGAGATCGAGCCGGAGCCAGGTGCGTGGCAGGGAATCAACCAGCCAGGGCAGAGTGTTCACGCCCCACAGACCAACATTGCGGGTAACGTTACCGGATCGGTACTTGATGGGCAATTCAATGGCCCAGTAGCGGTGGGCGGCGGTGAGGCGGTGGATATGCGTGGGGCGCAGGGCGCGATATACAAACCCACTGGCCCGGTCAATCAACACTTTGGCGACCGGGTCAAGGTCACCGGGGATGGAAACATCATCGGCGGCAGCCATCACCGCGTTACCGTCGTCAAGTCGGAAATGGGCGGGGCGGTGACGGTGGAAGCGTTCTTGCAGCAACTCACGGCCTTGAGGCAGGTGTTGGCGGAGACGCCATTGGATGCCGATACAGCCCAGGCAGTGACCGCGGATTTGGAAGTAGTCGAGCAACAGGCGCGCAAACCACAGCCCAAACCGGCGCTCATCCTGGCGAAGTTGAACGGCATCCTGGGGCTACTGGCGACGGCGGACGGCGTATGGGGTATCGCCGAGCGCGTGCGTCCATTGGCGGAACAGACGCTAACCTGGGCCGGGCAGTTGTTTAGGTAAATATAGCCACAGTATCGAATTCCATTGCAATAATTTGCCATTCGTGGTATGCTTAACGTATGGAATTCACACACCTGTTAGAAATCGTAGGCGATACGCCGGTCTTTGAGACCGGCCTGCTCCTGGCCGGCAATGTTGATCCCGCCGACGTGCGCCGCCAGCTTTCGCGTTGGACAGCGGCCGGGCGGCTATACCAACTGCGGCGCGGCGTCTACACGCTGGCGCCCCCCTTCCAAAAGGTCAAGCCGCATCCCTTTGTGAGCGCCAACGCGCTGGTGCAGCCCTCCTACGTCAGCCTGCAAGCGGCTCTGGCGCACCACGGCCTGATCCCCGACTACACCCCCGTGACGACGAGTGTGACGACCGCGCGCCCCGGCCAGTGGGAGACGCCGCTGGGCGAGTACACGTTCCGGCACATCAAACCTACCTGGTGGCGCGGCTACCGGCAATGGGAAGTCAGCCCGGGTCAACACGCCTGGGTAGCAACGCCGGAAAAGGCTCTACTCGACCTGGTGTACTTGCAGCCCGGCGGCGACACTCTGGCCTATCTGGCCGCACTGCGTCTGCAAGCCCTGGAGCGCCTCGATCTGGCGGTGCTGGCAACCCTGGCGGAAAGCGGCGGCCCGAAACTCCGGCGGGCGACCCGCGCCATTGCAGCTTTGGCGCACGCCGAAGCAGAGGAGTATGAACCGTTATGAAACCCTACTTGGCCGACCTGGTCCGCGCTGCCCCGACCCCCGCGCATGGGCGCAATGCGGCGCGCGAGTATCTCCAGGCGCGCATCCTGGGGGCGCTGCAACGCGCTGGCGCGATGATTCCGCTGGCCTTTCACGGCGGCACGGCGCTGCGCTTTCTCTACGCCACGGCGCGCTACTCGGAGGATTTGGATTTCGCCCTGGAGCGTCCCGCCGAGGGCTACGACTTCCGCGCCTACCTGCGGGCGATTCAAGCTGAGTTAACGGCGGAAGCCTACCGCGTGGAGGTCAAAGTGAACGATCAGAAGATCGTCCACAGCGCGTGGCTGCGTTTCGCCGGACTGCTCTACGAGCTGGGCCTATCGCCGCACCGGGATGAAGTATTGGCCGTCAAAATCGAGGTGGACACGCGCCCACCCGCCGGCGCGGGACTGACCACGACGGTAGTGCGCCGGCACATCCTGCTGCACCTGCAACACCACGACCGCGCCTCGCTGCTGGCCGGGAAACTGCACGCCGTGTTGCAGCGACCCTACCTCAAAGGCCGCGACCTGTACGATTTGGTGTGGTACTTGAGCGATCCGACGTGGCCCGCTCCCAACCTCACGCTGCTGAACAACGCCCTGCAACAAACCGGCTGGCCCGGCGAGGTGTTGACCGCCTCCACCTGGCGCGCCGCCGTGCGCGAGCGGCTGGCCGCCGTAGATTGGACGCAGGCCGCCGCCGATGTCCGCCCATTCCTGGAACCGGGGGCAACGCTGGTGACGGAGGCGATGGTGCGGGAAGTGGTGGGGTGAGCGGGGAACAAAATCCAACACAAAACTGAACCAGCACCACCATCCGGGCCGGAATCGTGATGATTCCGGCCCGGTGTTTTACCAAAACGGCAACTGCGGCAACCCCAAATCCTCGGCGTAGAGAAACAATGCCGCCCGCATCTGCTCAAAGCTATCCTTGATTGCATCTGTCGGGGCAAACGTTTGTTGCGTTTGCCCCGGCCTGTACTATACTTCCTTGTGTATCACTGGGTCACTATCCAGGGATATTCAAACGAAGATTCTCTTTATCGGCGGTTTATCGGCGATATAATGGCGGGATAATTTTCAAAAAACAGAGGGTACAATGAGCGAATACCAATACTACGAATTTCAGGCTATTGATCGCCCGCTGACGCGGGAAGAGCAAGAAGCGGTAGCCAGTCTTTCCAGCCGCGTGGAGCCGCATCCCCGGCGCGCGACGTTTGTTTACAATTACGGCGACTTCCGGGGCAACCCTGAAAAGGTGCTCGCGCAGTATTATGACGCCATGTTCTATTTTGCGAACTGGGGCAGCCGTCATTTGCTGTTCCGCTTCCCCGCCGCCGCCGTGGATGTGGCGGAGATGCAGCGTTACAGCGTGGCGACGGACGACGATCCCCCTTCCGAGGCTATCACCGTGGAGCTGCTTGGCGATTACGTCGTGCTGGGCATTCGCCTGGATGAAGAAGAAGGCTTTGGTTGGGTGGACGGCGAAGGCTGGCTGGATCGGCTGGTGGGCCTGCGGGAGGCATTGTTGCAGCGCGATTATCGCGCGCTGTACCTGGCGTGGCTCAAAGCCATCACCCTGGAATACAATGCAGATCGAGACGCTCTGGAACCACCCGTCCCGCCGGGTCTCGCCGTGCTCACGCCGCCGTTGCAGGCCTTTGTGGAATTGTTCGACGTGGACGCCGGCCTGCTCAAAGACGCCGCCGGGCGCAGCCCCGCGCTGAAACCAGCGAAACTCAGCAAAGCGCGGCTGCGCCTGGCCCTTCAGACCATGCCGGAAGAAGAAAAGGATGCCTTCCTGCTGCGCATGCTCGACGACGAACCACGCCTGTCGCTGACGCTGCGCCAACACCTGGGCCTGTATCCCGCCGCCCCGCCCGCGAGTACGGAGCCGCAGCGTACCGTCGGCGATTTGCTTGACACCATCGGGTTGGGCGAAGATTCCTCGTTTCTCTCGGAATGACGGATAAGTAGGTGGGAATGATGGAACGCCGTCATCCTGACGGCAGACCAGCAGGATGCTGGCGATCCTGCTATTTTGGGAGGAGAATGGGATGTCAGATTACCCTTCATTGAACGACCTGCTGCGCGACCTCGATCTCCTGGGCGAGCTGGCGCAGATCGAGTGCAAAGAAAGCCTCTGGCGTTTGCCCCAAGCTCTGTGGGAGACGGTTTCCGCTTTTGCCAACACTGCCGGCGGAACAATCTTGCTGGGCATCGCCGAGCGCCGCGGACGTTTTGAAGTTGCCGGGTTGCTCGAAGTAGAGCAGCAGCAACACGATCTGGCGGCCGGGCTGCGGGATATGCTCAATGTCCCGATTTCCGCCCACATCCGGGCGCACCGCGTCCCCATGGCCGGGGAAGAGCGCGTCGTGTTGAGCGTCTACGTCCCGGAGGCGCTGCGCTATCAGAAACCCATCTACGTTCGCAAGGCCGGCCTGGATAAGGGCTGCTACCGGCGGGTGGGCGGCGAGGATATGCCCTGCACCGAAGACGACCTGGCGCGTTTCTTCCAGGATCGCGCACTCATCAGCCCGGATATGACCCCGGCGCCGTTAGCCCGCCGCGAAGACCTTGACCCGGCGCAGATTCGCGCCTTCCGGCAATTGCTCATCACCCAGGATCCTACCAGCCGCGTGCTTGGGTATGATGACGAAGGACTGCTGGCAGCCTACGGCGCATTGATCCGTGACGGCGATCTCTGGCAGCCCACCCTCGCTGGCGTGTTGTTATTTGGCACGCCGGAGGTGATCCGGCGCTGCTTCCCAGCGTTTCTGGTAGACGTGATCGAAATCGAGGGGACGGAGTGGGTCGTTTCCCCTACCGAGCGCGGGGCGGCGCGCACCTTCCAGGGGCCGCTGCTCGAGTTGGCGCGCGATGTGCTGCGTGTGCTACGGCAGGAAATCCCGGAGCGGTTTGCCCTCACCCCCGGCGAAGCGCAGCGGATGGTCGATCCGATGACGATAGCCCTGCGCGAGGCGCTCCACAACGCCCTGATGCATCAGGACTACCGCATCCACCGCCCTACACAAATCCGCCGCTTTGCCGACCGGCTGGAGATTGAGAACCCTGGCGCGTCGCTCAAAGATCCTGACCGCCTGGGCGAACCTGGTTCCGAACTGCGCAACCCGCGCATCGCCGAAATGTTCTACGACATCGGCTGGGTGGAACGCAAAGGGACCGGTATCCGCGCGATGCAGGAAGCGATGGAAGCCCTGGGACTGACGCCGCCCACCTTCGAAAGCGACGCGCCGGATCGCAGTTTTCGCGCCATCTTCTACCGGCATCACTTTATGGATGAGGGCGATCTGGCATGGCTGGAACGTTACCAGACTCACGCCCTGAGCGCCGACGCGCAAAAAGCCCTCGTCTACGCCCGCAAAACCGGGCGGGTGGACAACGCTGCCTATCGCAGCCTCAACCGCGTGGACACCCTCGCCGCCAGCCGCGCCCTCATCCAACTGGAAACCGTGGGGCTGCTGCACCGCTCCGAACAGCGACGCGGACCGGGCGTGTACTACACACTGGCGGAATTAACCGCAACTCCTAATACTACTGCTAAGGTTACTCCTAAGACTCAAGCGGAACTTCTAACACTCTTAAAAACTGAGAAGCGATTGACGCGCGATGAGATAGCGGCCTTGATCGTTGCGCTATGCACAGAAACCCCACGGACTGCGCGGGAACTGGCCGAAATTCTGCATCGTAACCCGGATTATGTACGGAATGCCTACCTCTCGCGGCTTGTTCGGATTGGACGCTTGCAACTGAATGGCGCTCCCACCGATCCTAACGTCACTTACCAGGCACTCATGGACTTGATGTGATCTAACGAATTTTGACCGCCAACTCGACGTTCGCTCATTTAAAAACCGAAAGGATAGATTAAGCCGCTGATAGTCTAAACCGCGCGGCAGGAGGCAGAAAAGCATCGAAATAAGTAGCGTTTACTCAAAAAAAAAACCGGTAAACAGCACATTAACAGGTGCATACAGGGTCAAGATACGCCACGCCGCGCGTCATTACGCCGCGAGATCGCTGTACAGTGTACTGGGCAAGCCCCACAGTGCCAAAATGCGTTCTTGGACGGCCGTTAAGGGGGGCATCTGATAGTGAAAGCGGTCCCCCACAGACACCCGCAGCAGGTTAATGTTGTCAAAGGCTGCCAGCAGCCGTTCGGTGGTCGGCGCAGCGGTGCTACGTTTCGGATTACCCGGATAGATCCCCGCTAGTTCGGCGCCCTCTTGCGCTAAGGCCTGTTTAGCCGTGTAATCCCCCACTGCGAGTATCCGCGCCCCCAACGTCAGGAGATGAAACAAGCCTTTGGCATGATCATCGCGTTGCACGTAGACCGGGGTAATGGCGAGAATCTTGCCTTGCAAGCGCCGGAAGATGTTCTCTTCAAGGTACTGCTCCCGATACGCCAACACCGCTTGGGTCAGCGTCAGCCGCGCCACCGGCGCATTAGTCACGTAGATGCGCCACCCTGTGCTGAATTCTGCCGCCGCGATCGCGGACGCCTTACGGGTCACGGTGAGTTGGAAGCGCACTTGACATTCTGTGCGGGCGGGCTGGTCGCCATAGGCGCGGATGTGTCGCTCCGTGACCTCCTGGTGGTAAGCGTATTCAAACAAGCCCTGGACGCGATACTGCGTCTCGAGGCGGTGGATGGCGGCTAACAGGCTGGCCTCGTCGGTGAACTGGCGTTTGCCCCGCCCCCGCACGGGGGTCAAGGCACGCAAGGCTTGCTCGGCCTGCGCGATGCGCCGCTGTAGCTGCTTGTGCATGCTCTGCATATACTGGCGCGAGCGCACTACCAAGACTTGCTCTTCCCACGTTATGGTGCGCCCCGCCACCGTGGCTTGCCGGGTTCTGCTGACGCGAAACCCCCACGCCACCGCCAACTGCCGGTCCGGGGCGCCGTTCGCCGCCAGCACATCTTCCGGCAAGAAAATGCGCTCCATGGCCTCTTCCCGGTCTTGCCAGGGCGTCAAGAGTTCGTCCAGCAGGCCAGGTTCGTCCTTCAGATGGGCCAGCGGACTCAAGTAGAAGTCCCCTGCGGCCACCATCACCGCCCGCGTCTGTAGCGCACTCATCTTGCTGTCACCGACAACCAGCAGCCCACTTTCCGGCAGTATTTTTTTGACCCGCCGGTAGCACGGCACGTACAACGGGTCATCCGCCCGGTTGCCAGCCACGATATCCACCACCAGCGTCAGCCCCAAGGGATCCAAACTGGCTAACATCAGCTTGTACTGTGTGGCGTATTCGCCATTCTTGGCTTTCCCGATTTGGAACAAGGGATGCTGCTCTGGATTATGCTGGACGGTCCCGGTCGTGGCGTCCAGGCGCACGACACCTTCTTCACCCAAACGATAGACGCGCAAGAGATGGCGACCGAGTTGTGCTTCGATCTCCAACCAATGTGCGGTTTGCCCTAACATGCGCAAACACAAGGCCAGCCGATCATCGGTGAAATCCAGTGCCGTCACCGGTTGTCCGGTCAACTTGTGTAACACAGACACGTGCTGGGCCACCCACGCTTGCACGCGGTCCATACAATGCGTGTGCATGGAAAGGATGTGGATCAACCAGATGGTGATGACCCACCCGGGACTTAACCCTTGCCAGTTGCCGTGCGGCTTTATCGTCGCGTCAATAGTCGCCTGTATGTGCGCTTTTTGTAAATGTCCAAAGATGACCGGCAGGTCATCGACTCTTTCCACTTGTATCTCACCGATTGGCGTTGTGTTGTCCATACCGGGGAGCATACCAGATTTTATCTTTTATGCCCTGATTTGAACGAACGTCGAGCGCCAAATAGCCTGGATAGGATAAAAAGTCGTGTGGAAGTGCGGGCAGTGTCGCCACTCACCCGATTGTTGTACACTCATAGTATCCATTCGGTGCGCTGGTGCGCAGGAGGCCGTATGTTTCAGTTTGATTGCATCACCTTTGACCCACAAGTATTAGGCGGCAAAGCCTGCATTCGCGGGATGCGTATTTCGGTGGCGCTCATCGTCAACCTGGTGGCCAATGGGATGACGCCCAAAGAAATCCTGGCGGAATACCCCGATTTGGAGGCGGCCGACATTCAACAAGCACTGCGTTACGCGGCCTGGACCGTTGAGAATGTCGTCTACACGCCCGTGGGAGTGCCGGCGTGAAGTTCTTGCTTCAGCAAAATGTCGCCGGGCCGGAATCATCACGATTCCGGCCCGGTGTTTTACCAAAACGGCAACTGCGGCAACCCCAAATCCTCCGCATAGAGAAACAGCGCGGTCAACACCCAGGCCAGCGCTGCCTCAGCAGTGCGCACCATTTGACGGTCAGGGAGTACGCCATCGCCCAGCAACAGCAGCTCTGGTTCCTGGATCGTCACCCGCACCTGGAAACATTGTGGTTCCTGGGCTGCGTAGTCGGCGCTGGTGGCCCGCACGAGTAACGGCCCGCGGTCGCTGAAGCCGTGGTACTGCAAGAAACGCGCGCAAACCACTTGCATCCGATGGGTGATGGCGATGGTGTTCCAGCGGATGACCTGCGCGCCGCGCGGGATTTGGTGGCTGAGCAATTCGCGCAGAGGTGCGTGGAGACGAAGGTACTGATCGAACAGGTAGAGGGACGCGCGTGGATAGGCCGCGCGTTCCAGGGGAGAGAGAAACCTGTCGTGTGAAGCCGCATAGATGATGCCCGCCACCTCGAAGAGGGCCACGTCCGGTCGGGGAAATTGCCCAATCGGCTCTGCGGCGACGTCTAGGAAGTTCTGCCAGAGAGCGTTGAGGAGCAGCGCGCTTTCGTGCGTGGTGTACCGGCGCAGGGCTTTGGGCGGGCGAGAAGCGAGTGGCGAGTTAGGCGTGGCGAGGGAGGAGCCAGAAGGGGTGGGGGTGGGTGACGGCGGGGCGCGGAGATCGGTCGAGTAGGTGACCGTGGGCGGTTCACTCCAGTCGGGAGCCGCCTTGAAGGCATTCAAAGGGGCGGCCAGGAAGCGGAAGGGCAACGTGCCGCCATTGCGCTGCTGCACGGCGCGCAGGGCTTGCCGCCAGACCTTCAAGGTGCGGTCATAGTCAGGCCCGGCGGGCAGATTGTAGAGGGTGCGGAGGACAGGGGAGACTGCCCGGCCGGCGGGGGATTTGTAGAACGCCAGCTTGTGCTGCACGCTCTCGATGGCCCGGGCGATGTGCTGCGGGGTAAGCAGTTGTTCGATCTCCAACACTGCCGGCGTCCCATCGGGCAAGGTCACCAGGGCATCGGGGAGGATGTAGGGGATCGTCTCAGCCGCGGGCAGGCGCGCTTCGATGGCGACAGTCAGCCGGGCCTGCTGAGCCAACAGATAGACATCGAGGATGGCGAGGGCGTGGGCAATGGCTGCCGGGTCTTGCAGGCGGCAAGCATGGGCTGCTGCGTGGCCGAGTTGGCGCAACAGCGCGGCGCCGGTTTCACCGAGGACGAAGACCCGTGGCGGCGCGCCGCGTCCGCCAGGCCGGACAACCTTATGCGCGTACACCGACAAGATGGGGGGCAAACCTGGCGCGGCCTGGTTCAGCTTGTCCAGCGCCGTCGCCAGCCGGTCGCGCGACAGGCCGGTCGCGGCGCGTAATTGCAGCGCATCGGCTACGCCGGTGACGGCGACGGTTTCCAGCAACCCCTGCCAGCCGTTCCCTGCAAATACCTGAGCCAACGTCGCCTGCACTGTGGCGACTAGTGTCGGATCCAGTTTAACCATTGAGCCACTCCTTCCAATCTACTCATCAGCGCTGCCGCGAGGGCGTGTGCGCGTAGCGGGACGCCCCCACGAATCCGCACAATTCCGCAGATGGCACAATTGCCGCCCTTAGCTTTAAACGGCGGAATTACGCGGGACAATCTGTGGCCGGCCTTGCGAGCCAAAGCCAGCCCTAGCCGTATCCGTGATATGACCGAGTTCAGCAACCTGGTCGGCATCTTGGCTCCTCCTCACGCTTCCTCGGAGGTGGGGGCGAACAGGGAATCAAACTCCAGGTGCTGCTTGGCCACGAGTGCGTTGAGTTCGGCGATGGTCACATCGCGGGCGGCGACGGTGCGCAGCGCCGCGTCACGGGCGAGGGTGAGGCGCCGGACCTCGGCCTGCGCCGCGTCCAGTTGCCGGCGCAGCGTCGCAGTGTCTGCGCGCAGGGTCAGCAACCAGGTGGGTGCTTCCTGGGCAGCTTGAAGCTGAGTGAGTTCGGCGTAGGTGGCCCGGCATTCAGCCTGCGCCGCGCGCCAACCATCCAGGGCTTGCTGCGCCTGATCCAATGTCCGCAACCAGGCATTCGCCAGGTCAGTAGCAACGGTGGCCAGAGGTTCGCCCTGGGCCAGGGCTTGGATAGCGCTGGCCCAGGGTTGACGCGCCGCCGGCGTTGCCGTGGCGGGCACGGCGGTCAACACGCGGCGCAGGAAGTCTTGCGCTCCCGTGCGGGTCTGATGCTCACGGTCGGGGAATAGCTTCATCGCTGGTTTTCCGGCAACGTCGGATCGTGGCGGGGTTCGTAAACCCGCTGGCGCTGCATTTCCTCGCCGCCAAAATTGAGTAACAGCCCCACGGCCAACCCGCCCGAATCGAGATAGGCCCGCAGTTGTTTCACGTGGCGATAGGTGAAATCCTTCACGCGCTTGACTTCCACGGCTACCTTGCCATCCACTATGAAGTCCGCGCGGCCGGTGCCGAGCGCTTTGCCGCGATCCCGATGCGTGATGACTACCTCGGTGCGCACTTGATGCCCTCGGCGGCGCAGTTCGCGCACCAGGGCTTCCGTCGCCGCCGCTTCAGGATAGCCCTGGGGATGGCGCAACCGCTTGAAGACCGCCTCGTAGGCATTCAGAATGTCCCCGGTGATATCCGCATACAACAAATCGGCCATTTCTTACTCCTCCATTGGTTAATCATAGGCTGACCGGGATCGGCCCGCTGCCCATCCCAGGGCCAGCGACTAAGGCGTTACCTGCATAAATCGCCCACATAAAGCTAAGGACGGCAATTATGCGGGCACTGCCTTTATGCAGCTCATTACTCCGCCAACGCCACAAACCGCACCACGCGCACCGGCGCCGCGATGCGCTTGAGCGCCGCCTCAAGCGCTGGATACTCCTGGCCGTCATCCAGGGCGCGCGCCCGCGCCGGGTCGGGGGCGGCGACGATCAGCACGGATTGCCCAGCGCTGCTCTGCGCGAATTCCAATCCTATCGTGCCGGCAAATGTCGCCGGCAGATGGGGCAACAACGCTACCCACAGCGCTCGCGCCTGTTCTCGCTGCGGATCGGGCGCCGGGACGATTTCTCCCAGACGGGCGTAGTCCACCGGCGGCGGCGCTGGCGGCGCTTCCGCCGCGCTGGGAGGTGACACCGGTGTCACCTCGGATACCGACGGTGCTTCGGACACGGGTGTCACCCCTGACACCGGCGTCACCCCTGACATAGATGTCGCCCCCGTTGGTGCGGATGGCAGACATAGGTACAGCACCCGCCGGCCAGCCTCTGTGCTCTTGCGCAGGAAGCCGGCGTCCGCCAACTCGTGGAGCAGGCGCACGATCTGCCGTTGACTCAGCGGCAGCCAGCGCTGCAACTCCGCGTTCGTGGGCGTGAGCGCCGCCGTCACGCTCGCATCGGCCAAGGTCGCCATCACGAGCCACAGGTACGCGGCTGGCGGGCTGAGGCGTTGCTCGGCCACGGCAAGCACCACCGCCAGAGGGAGGTGCGCGCCTGGATACGCCGCCGCGCGATCTAAGTTCAAATTCATAGGTTCGCGCCCTTCAGTGCTGGATGAGGTCGGCATAGTCCCCGGAAATGTACTTTTTGATCGGGTCCAACGGTTCCGGGGGATACGTCGCGCCGCGCAGGTTGTGGCGGAAAGTGCCGGCCGGATTGCGGAAGGTGGCCGCGTGGCGCAGACAATGATCCAACCAGGCCGTCACGAAATCGGGATCACGGGTATAGACCGCCACGACTTCATCCAACGGCCCGGCGAAACCCAAGTGCTCCAAATTGGCGATCACCTCCGGCGGCAACGCGGGCGGCGGGCGATCCGGGCGGGCGGGCGCCGGCGCTTCCGGAGACGCACTGGCTCCTGCCGCTGGCCGATGATCGCCGCCACGGGTTTCGGCACGTGGCAACTGCTGGGTGGTTTCCAGTTTGTAGAGTAGCCGCCCGGGCAGGTTGCGGGTGTCACGGGATTGCCGCAACGCCGCCCCCCAGGCCTGGATGAACTCCGGGGTGACGTGGGGCAAGGCGGCCACACGCTGCGCGTTCGGAATGACCGGGTTGACCCCAAAGGCTTGCAAGGCGCGAAGGTTCGCGGACAGTGCAAAGTTTTGCACACGGCCATCATGATGCTGTTGTTGTTGATCGTCTTCATGGAGATCATGATCAACATCATCAACATCAACATCATGATCCATCATGGGGTGTGCAAAACTTTGCACTTGTGCAAAACTTTGCACATCCGGCGCCCGAATCTGGATCACGTAGCTGGTCGCGGTGCCAGTGCAGGTGATGTAGCCCTCCGCCGCCAATTGTTGCAGATGCATGCGCATCGCGCGCGGCTTCAGGTGACAGCAAGTGGCCAGTTCCGCCAACGCGAGGGGGGGGAGTTGGGTTTGGTCGTGATCCCTATCGCGCCACGCCAGCCCAGCCAGCCGGCTGTAGGTGCGGAAGAGGGGATCGGGCAGGTCGGCGCTGTAGACGACGGTCGCCGCCACATTCACATAGCGCGTGGGCAAGGAAAGCGTCATAGGGGCACCTCCGTGAACAAGCGCAGTTGGCATAGATGCGGTTGGGCGTAGCGCACGCCAATGAGGATGTCAATGAGATCGCAGAGGGGGACGTCCAGGCCGGCATCGTGCGGCACGGCATAGAAGCCGGCGCAGGCCGGCGGTAAGCGCCCCAGCAGGGCTTGCACCAGGTGCGCCCCGCGCGGCGTGGCTTGAATGTAGAGCACCGGTTGGCCGGTGACGGCGTCGGTCCCGGTGTCAATGAGCGTTTCGCCAAACGTGAAAGACATGGCTACCTCCTGTAAAGGGTTGTGGGTGTGGCTTGAGTAAGACACGCCGTGGCCCGTACACCGCGCGGGTCCCGCCGCCGGGGCCTGAACAGCAGTCAGGCGCGGGTCCGGCGTCGGGGGCGATGGGCCACGCGCACTCCCGGAGCTGGCTTACAGAGTCCACGCACCGGAGGCCACCCGAACGCAGTCGGGGCCATAGTTCCGGCCGGTGGGGAAGCCGACGGGGTGGAGTTGCCCGTGGCAGGCGCTAGGCGCTGGCTACGGTTCCTCCGTGGGTGGGGCACGTGCCAGGGTATCTTGAATGCCAGGTTTCATGAATGCTCCGGTCTCAGTCTATCAGGAAGCCGATCGTGCGGATAATTGCACTCCATGGAGTGCCTTAAATGGTTATGTTTCTCTCGCGGCGGCTATCACTACGCATCCCTTGAGGGTAGAATGGGAGACAGGTTAGCGTTCTCCGCGGCGGCGATGGTGTGCAGCACCGCCAAGGTCGCCTGACAGTCGCCCCGCGCTGTGTGATCGCCGCCCGGCAGACGTTGCCAGCGATAGTTACCGTGATAGTCATCCCACTCGCCCACCCACTGCGCGTACAGGTGCATCGCGCAATGCCAGTCCAACTCGCGCGCCCAATTCTGCCAGCCGGGCCACAGAGGTCGGGGCTGGACGCGCCACACGTCGCCGGCCAGGATATCGGCGTCAAAATCGGCGTTATACGCCCACACCGGCCGACCCGTGAGGATATCCCGCAACTGCGGCTCGATGTCGGCAAACACCGGCGCGGCGGTCAGCAGTTCCGCCGTCAGGCCGTGGATGTCCACCGCTTCCGGCGCGATGGGCGCCAGCGGATTGACCAGGCTATCGAATAACGTGGCGCCGTCCACCCCGATGATGGCGATCTGGACACTGTAGCCGTCCAGATCGGTCGTTTCCGTGTCCAGGATGACGGTTTGCGGATTCGCCAATGCCTGTTGCGCGCGCTGGGTCGCCCGCGCGCGGTCGGCCTGGCGTTGGCGGGCGCAGCATTGCGGGCAATCGGTGGGCGGATAGAAACGCCGACTGGGAATGTGCCCCAGGGCATAGCCGCAGACCGGGCATTGCTGCCGCTTCAACCGTGCTTTTGCCAGCGCCGCCAATTGCGCGGGCGTCGCCGGTGACTTTGGCGCGGCCTGGGTCACGTCGTACAGTCGCGCAAACGTGGGGAGGCCACTCCGTAGCCACTCAAGCCGCGCGACTGCCGGGCCGCCGGGCCGTAAGCCCATTTCGGCCAGTTGACGCCGGGTCTTCAGGTTTTCCGGGGTGGCGCCCCAGCGGTATACCGGTACGTCTGTCATTCTGCGTCTCCCGTGTCAGCCGTCAGCCATCCTACCGCCTCCAACAGTTCTGTCAGATGCTGGAGTTCTTCGTAGCGCACGGCGTACCAGGCGACGCGCGCTGCCTGCCAGGCGGTATGCAGCGCCACAAATGCCAGCGTGCTGTCCGCGTACTGGTATTGTAAGTCCGCCAGGGTGGTTTGTAACTGCTGGATCGTGGCCGCATGCGCCGCGCGGCGCGCATCGGCGGTAGTGGCGATCAACGCGATCTCTGTAGCCATCAGCATTCCTCCAGCGTGAGATTCGCAAACAGCAAATCCGCGAAGGCGTCTTCTTCTGTGGTCGCGTCAACCGCCTCGGTCACCGGCGCCGCACTCAACTGCAACCTTTGCAGCGCACTCGTCACCGCAGCCTCAACCACTGGGCGTATCTGCGCCAGTAATGTGTCTGCCAGGCTGTCCAGGTTCAGAGCAGTCAGTCCCAAGGTGGTTGCCGGGTGCTCTCCTTTCCCCAATCCGTTCCGGAGGACGTCTTTAATGGTGGCCGTCTTTTCGCCATGATGACTGGCGTTCAACTGGCTGGCCCATTGATACAGGTCGGGGTCTGAATCCGCGTAAAGCCGCAAATTGATCCGAATTTCTGGTCGTTGATTCATAGTTGGCCTTCGTTCTGGGGTTGGCGTCAGTTGGCGTCAATTGAC
>DAOUGD010000182.1:0-1858 GCA_034429475.1 Anaerolineae bacterium | reverse complement strand
CACTAGCGCCCCCGCCCGGTCAACTTCTTTCAGTCCAGCAGCACCACCACACCGAAGCGCCCGGTGCGCCCCTGCTCCTTACGATGGGAGTACCATTCCTCCGTATGACAGGCGGTGCAAAACCCGGATTGCGTCACATGCCCCACCCCCAGCGCGGTCAACTGCGCTGCGACCGCACCGGGTAAATCCAGATACCACTGCCCGGCGCGTAGCGCAGCTACGGAAACATCCATAGGCAGCGTCGCGGATATCGCCGCGACCACCTCCGCGCCGACGGCGTAGTGATCCGGCCCAATCGCCGGGCCGATGCCGGCCCATAAGTCCTCAGGCCGCGAGCCAAACGCCTCACGCATCGCGGTCAGCGTCGCGGCAACCACGCCGCCGGCCGCGCCGCGCCAACCGGCATGCGCCAACCCCACCGCCCCTCGCACCGGGTCATACAGCAAAACCGGCGCGCAGTCCGCAAAGCGCAGCAGCAGCGCCAGCCCCGGCGCATCCGTAATCAGGGCGTCCGTATCGGGGATGACGGTGCCGCCCTCTGTCGGCCCCACACACGCCACGCGCCGGCTGTGGACTTGATACGGGCTGACCACCCGCTCGCGCGGTATGTCCAACGCGGACAACAAACGGCGGTGGTTTTCAGCCACCGCCGTCGGGACGTCGCCAATAGAACTGCCCAAATTCAACGCAGCCAATGGCCCGACGCTCACGCCCCCCAACCGCGTGACCAGCGCATGGCGAAAGGGGGCGGGCGGCGCGTCGGAAAACGTGTACCAGGTCAGTCCGTCAGACTGAACGCGCAGCATCCGGTTAAGAAGAACGCGGGCCGAAAATGGTCATCAGCACCGCACCCAGCCAGGCAAGCGCCCAGCCCACCAGGCAGATACCGGCCACCGCCACTATCTGCTCGTTCACAATCGGCTTGACATACACACCCTCAGCATCAATTTCGATGTAGGCCATAGGACGGGCGATAGCCCCGGACGCGCCGCCCGCGCCGCTACCCGCCGACGGGCCGGCTCCTGCCTCCGGGGAAGTGGCAGTTTTTTCCTGCTCAGAGCAACAGGCGTCATCTTCTGCGCAACACGCAACTTCAGATTTAGCGCCCCCTTCAGCGCCGCCGGCCCCGAACGCAATACCGTACATCAATGAGACCACCGGAATCACAGTACGATCGCCGTATTGCTGTGGCTTGCCAAAAACCCGATCCACGTTGACCTCTTCGGTCACGGTGGCTAACTTATCCAACACAACTTGCATTTCCTCGTTCATTTTCTACCTCCTTAAAAGTGATCTCAACAGATCGAGTCTTTTTCCATTGCATCCGTTCAATCTGCTGATAAAAGGATGCCTATCTTCCCCGCACCAGGCGGATTAACATGATCAATCCAAGACTGACAGCCGCCACGCCCACCCCCGCCATCAACAAAGGAGATAGCGCCGCGTTCAGGGCATTGGGAATGGGCAGCCAGCGCGCCCCATCCGGCCCATCCACGACGAGCGACACGGGGCGTAATTTCACGGCGCGCAGCCCCGCCGGACCATCCCCGCTGCTCAACGTAGATGCCATCACCGAGGGCAACAATCGCCACGACCCGACTGCTATCGGGGTGCCCGCAATCATTTGAATTCGCTGTGTAGGTATCGCCATTTTTCACCTCCGCATACTACAACACAGGGATTATAACCTGAGCCGGGATACACGGCAAGTTCTTAATTTTACGCCACACTCAGGCCAAATTTGGGTGCGTTTCAGATTTAGGGCAGAGAGCCTGCCGCTGCACAACGTGCCCACTCATTGGCCCAATGGCGGCCTAAAGGCCGGTAAAGAGAGTGGATTTTTCGTCGCCGCGTTGCA
>DAOUGD010000181.1:0-2655 GCA_034429475.1 Anaerolineae bacterium | reverse complement strand
CCCCCCCCCCCCCCCCCCCCCCCCCCCCCCCCCCCCTCACCCCCCCCCCCCCCCCCGCCCCTCCCCCGTCCCGCCGCCACAGCCCGTTGGGCTTCCTACCTGCTCGCCGCCACCCTCATCGCCGTCTTCGTCTTCTTCCTGGGGCTGATGGCCGCCGTCGTCGGCTACATCACTATCGCCGCGCAGTTGCCCTCGCCGGATGAACTCCGCGCCCGCGAGCCGAACTTCGCCAGCAGCCAGCTCTACGACCGCGACGGGAAGTTGCTGCACGAAATCATTGACCCCAGCGCGGGCAAGCGCACGTACACCCCCATCAGCCAGATTGCGGTGGACCTGCAACACGCCACCGTCGCCACTGAAGACCGCAATTTCTACGTCCACAGCGGCTTCGACCCCATCGCCATCGCCCGCGCCGTGTATTACGCTTTGCAGGAGAAGGAAATCGTCTCCGGCGCCAGCACCATCACGCAGCAGGTGGCGCGCAACATCCTGCTGCCGGACGAAGCAACCGAAGTGACAGCGAACCGGAAGATTAAGGAAATTATCCTCGCTGCCGAATTGACGCGGCGCTACACCAAAGACGAAATCCTCGAAATCTACCTCAACAACAACAACTACGGCAACCTGGCCTATGGGGTGGACGCCGCTGCCCGGACGTACTTCGGCACGAGCGCGGCCAACCTCGACCTGGCGCAGTCCGCATTCCTGGCGGGCCTGCCCCAACTGCCGACCGTCTACGACCCCTATCACGGCGGGCGCGACGCGGCGCTCAAACGGCACAAAGTCGTGCTGGACCTGATGGTGGAAGCCGGCTACATCACCGCCGAGGACGCGACCGCCGCCGCCGCCGAGATGGACGCCTACGAGTTCCGGCCCATCTTCACCGACCGCATCCCCGCCCCGCACTTCGTCACCTACGTCAAGCAGGAAGTGGAAGCCATGCTTGGGCCGGACATGCTTTACACCGGCAGCGGGCTGCGCATCTACACCACCCTCGACTGGGCACTGCAAAGCATCGCCGAAGAGGAAGTCGCCAACGGCGTGGCCGCGCTCGCCGAAGCGCAGGTGAGCAACGGCGCGCTCGTCGCCATCGAACCGTCCAGCGGTCACATTCTGGCGATGGTCGGCAGCGTGGACTTTTACGACAACGACAACGGCGGGCAGGTGAACGTGACCCTGCGCTGCCGCCAGCCCGGCTCCGCCATCAAACCGCTGACGTTCCTGGCCGCCTTAGAGCGTGGTTGGACGCCCGCCACCATTGTCTGGGACGTGCCGACCGTCTACACCGACGCCTGGGGCAACCGCTACGAACCGGTCAACTACGACGGCCAGTTCCGGGGACCGACCTCCATCCGCACGGCGCTGGCGAACTCGCTCAACCTGCCGGCGGTCAAGGCACTGGAATTCGTCACGGTGGACGGCCTGTTGGAGATGGCCGAGCGGCTGGGCGCAACCTCCATCGTCTCCCCGCAGTTGGAATGTCCCGACTATCCCGGCGACACGCGCCCGTACTACGGCCTGGCGCTCACCCTCGGCGGCGGCGAACTTAAGCCGCTGGAACTGACCTCGGCCTACGCCACCATCGCCAACGGCGGCCTGCGCCTGGCGCCCACGCCCATCCTGTGGATTGAGGATCGCAACGGGAACGTGCTGGTGGACAATCGCCAGCGCCAGAGCGAGCAGGTGGTGAAACCGGAACTGGCGTACTTGCTCACAAGCATCCTTTCGGACACGAAGGCGCGCTGCCTCGTCTTCGCCTGCCCGAACAACCTGGAATTGCCCGACCGCCCCGTCGCGGCCAAGACCGGCACGACCAACGACAACCGCGACGCCTGGACGGTGGGCTACACGCCCGACATCGCCGCCGGCGTCTGGGTGGGCAACAACGACAACACGCCGATGTCGGGTGTGGCGGGGGCCGGCGGCGCCGGGCCGATCTGGAATGCTTTCATGTGTCGCGCGCACGAAAATCGCCCGGCGCGCTCCTTCCCGCGTCCGGCCGGCGTCATCGAGCGCGAGGTCTGCGCTCTTTCGGGGACGGAGCCGTCATCCTATTGCCCAGAGAAGCGCACAGAAGTCTTTGCGGCAAACATGCTCCCGCCGCGCGCCGAGTTGGATTGGTTCCGCCAGATCGAGATTGACGCAAACAGCAATTTGCTGGCGAACGAATACTGCCGCAGCGCCGTTGTCGCCAAAGTCATGGTAGACCTGAGCCAGATTACCGATCCGGGCGGGCGCGCCTGGATGCAGGCGTGGGCCGCGCAGCGCGGCGTCGAAATCGCGCCGACCGAGTATTGCACCGTCGGCAGCGGCGACGCGCCGCAACTGCGCATCGCCACGCCGCCCAACGGTACGGAAGTCCCGACCGGCCTGCTGGACATCTACGGGACGGTGGAGATGCCGGACTTCGACCGCTACGAGCTGTATTACGGCGTTGGGCAAAACCCTGGGGGCTGGGGCTGGATCAGTGGGCCGCACCTGGCGATGGTGCGCGACGGGCTGCTCGGTTCGTGGCAAATTCCCCTGGAGACGCCGCCGGGCCTCTACACGCTGCGCATCCTTGCCTACAACCGGCGCGGCGCACAGTTTGAGGTGCGCTCGCTGATCACCATCGCCGCCCCCACGCCGACGCCCACCACGCCCCCCACAGCCACC
>DAOUGD010000180.1:0-35219 GCA_034429475.1 Anaerolineae bacterium | reverse complement strand
GCTTTCACAATGAAAGCCTCACGTTTCACGTTTCGACTATTCTGTTTTGTAGCCGTACCCGCCTGCTGGCGGCGTCCACGCCCGCAAGCGCTCCGCCAGGCGCGTGTTGCGCTGCGCGATCTTGTCGTTATGCACGGCGATGGCAATGGCGCGCATGTCGCCCACCAGCACCACCAGTTCCCGCGCCCGCGTCACGCCGGTATAGAGCAGATTGCGCTGCAACATCATGTAGTGCTGCGTCAACACGGGGATCACCACTACCGGGAACTCCGACCCCTGCGACTTGTGGATGCTCACCGCGTAGGCGTGAACCAACTCGTCCAACTGCGCCGCCTCGTACCCTACCGCCGCCCCGTCGAAGTCCACCGTGAGCGTGTGCTCCTCCAAATCCACCGCCGTCACCCGGCCCATATCGCCGTTGAACACCTGCCGGTCGTAGTCGTTGCGGAGCTGCATCACCCGGTCGCCCACGCGGAAGACGCGTGAGCCGTGCGGCGCTTCCGGTTTGCGCGGATCCGGCGGATTGAGCCGCTCCTGCAACCGTTGATTGAGCGCGCTCACGCCCGCCGCGCCCCGGTGCATGGGACTAAGCACCTGCACGTCGCGGTCGGCGTCGTAGCCGAACTTCTCCGGGATGCGCCGCGCGGCCACGTCCAGTACGAGGTCGGCGGCGCTTTCCGCGTCCGTCGCCTTGAAGTAGAAGAAATCACGCGCGCCCCGGTTGACGATGGGCATCTCCCCCCGGTTGATGCGATGGGCGTTGACAATGATGTAGCTGTCCTCGGCCTGCCGGAAAATCGTCTCCAGCCGCGTCACCGGCAGCACGGCGCTGTCAATGAGGTCGCGCAGCACGTTGCCCGCCCCCACCGACGGCAGTTGATCCACGTCGCCCACCAACAAGAGGTGGCTGCCTGCCTCCACGGCTTTGAGCAGGTGGTTCATCAGCAGGATGTCCACCATTGAAGTCTCGTCCACGATGATGAGGTCGGCGTCCAGCGGATTTTCCTGGTCGCGCAGGAACTTGAAACCTTCGGCGGGCTTGAATTCGAGCAAGCGGTGGATCGTCTTGGCCTCCAGCCCGGTCGTCTCGCTGAGGCGCTTGGCGGCGCGGCCTGTGGGCGCGCACAGCAGCACCGAGCCGCGCTTGGCCTGTAGCAGTTGGATGATGCTGCGCGTCACGGTTGTCTTCCCCGTGCCCGGCCCGCCCGTGAGGACGCTCACCTTCTCCGTCAGCGCCATCCGCACGGCGGCCTGCTGCTGCTCCGCCAGCCGAATGTCCGACTGCCCCGCCAGCCAGCCAAACGCCGCCTCCCAATCCACCGTCTGAAACACCGCCAGCCGATCCCGCCCTGCCGCCTGCACCTGCCGCAACTTATTCGCCACACCCTTTTCGGCGTAGAAAAACGGGGGCAAATAGATGGCTTCGATTTTGGTTGTGGGTTGTGGGTTCTGCGTTATGGGTTGTGGGTTGTGGGTTGTGGGTTGTGGGGCCGCTGAGCCGCTGAGCCGCTGAGCCGCTGATTCTTGATTCTCGATTCTCGATTCTCGATTCTCTGCGATGACTTCTTCAAGCTGAATCAGCGCGTCCAACTGCGGCGCGCAGGCTTCCACGGTGGCCTCGAGGAGGCGCGCGGCTTCCGCCAGCAGTTGCTCGCGGGTGGTGAAGCAGTGGCCGTCGTCGCTGAACGTGCCGAGCGCGTAACGCAGGCCGGCCCGCAGGCGCTCCGGCGCGTCCGCCGCGAAGCCCATCTGCCGCGCGATCTTGTCTGCCGTCTTGAAGCCGATGCCCCAGATGTCCTTCGCCAGCCGGTAGGGATCGCCGCGCACAATGGGGATGGCTTCGTCGCCGTATTGCTTGTAAATCTTGACGGCCAGGCTCGTGCTGACGCCGTGGCTTTGCAGGAAAAGCATGATCTCCTTGATCTGCTGCTGTTCCGCCCACGCGCGGGCAATGAGGGCGGCGCGCTTCGGGCCGATGCCGGGGACTTCGCGCAAGAGGTGCGCGTCCTGCTCGATCACGTCAAGCGTCTTGAGGCCGAAGTAATCCACGATGCGCCCCGCGTTCACCGGGCCGATACCCTTCACCAGCCCGCTGCCCAGGTATTTGCGGATACCCTCAATGGTGGCGGGGAGCTGCACGGTGTACGATTGCGCCTGGAATTGCCGGCCATACTGCGGATGCGTCGTCCACGTCCCGCGCAGGCGCAACGATTCCCCCACGTTGACACCCGCCAAAGTTCCCACTACCGTCACCTCGTAGTTCTTGCCTTTGGGGATGACTTTGGCGACCGTATAGCCGTTTTCCTCGTTCTGAAACGTCAGCCGTTCCAGCACGCCCACGAGGGTTTGGAGAGGTTCATTCGTATCAGTCATCCATCTCGAATCTACTTGCACAGTGCCATCAACGGCTAAAGCCGCATTGTAAGGGGGATTTTTCGCCGTCGCGCCGAAGCGCGACAGCGAAAAATCCCCCTTTGAAACGATTTTACAAATTGCGAGTTACTTCAACAACGAGGTCGCCGCCGTGGAAGCCATCGTCTGCTCCATAGCGGGATTGGCGGTATTCAGTCCGTAGATGACGATTTGGCTGCCCTCTTCACGTCCGATGCGTTCCAGGACGCTGAGGCGATAAATCTCCATCGCCCGGTCGGACATCGCCGCCGCCGCTTCGTTGAACTTCTCGGCAATCGCCTTCTCCGCGTCTGCCTCGGCGATCTTAGCCTGCGCGGAGCGGCGGGACTGCGCCAGCACGCTCAACTCCTGGATGAGGTCGGTGGGCACACGCACGTCGGTGATCTCCACCGAGGTCACATCTACGCCAAACGACGACGCCGCGGTATCAATAATCTCCTTAAGCCGCCCGGAAACCTTATCGCGCGACCCCAGCAGTTCTGACAATTCCAACATCCCGATGGTGTCCTTGAGCGCGCTGTTGGCGGCCTGGAAGACAGCCTCGCGGTAATTGGCAACGCTCAACGCGGCGATTTGCGGATTTTCCACCCGCCAGAAGATGACCGCCTCGCAGCCCACCGGCACGTTGTCGTCTGTGAGCGTCTCCGCCGCCGTGATCACGCGCGTCTGGATGCGCAGGTCAATCTGCGCCGCCACCGACTCGTTGAACGGCGGGTACGGAATCACCCAGAAGCGGCCCGGCCCCTTCACGCCCGTGAACTTGCCCAGCTTCAGCACAATGACCCGCTCGTACTCCGAGACAATGTAAAGGCAATTACTCACCATGCCGGGGAGAATCAGCGCGCCCATCCCGCCGATGAACAGAATCGGCGCGGCCAGAGCCGGAATCCCGACGCCAAACGCGGCCACCAACGCCACCGCTACGGTAATGAAGCCGGTGAAAAAGAAAAGCGTGAACCAGATCAAACTCCGCTGTACACGCTGCACGTTGTTCAAACTGCGAGCACTGGCATCCAGATAGACTTGACTTGCCGGTACTTGTGGTGTAGCCATAGATTCCTCCTTAAGATTGTGTGAATTGTGATTCGGGAAAATTAAAAACGTTAGGCTCCCGCCCCTAACCCTTTCATCGTAGCATAGATTTTTGTATCTGGCAACCGCAAAACCTCGAATTTACAGTTCTTACTCAGCCTGCTTTCGACATAGAACAAAAGAACTAGTCAACGCACATTAACAAACGAGCCATATACAGATATACTGAACCGGTAACCATTTAGTTTTATGAGGCGGAGGGGGCGAGTTGTTGGTAGGCAAAGGAAAAGAAGTCGTGACCTTGCTGTTCCCAAGTCTTGATCACGGACAACAAGCGCGCAAAGTCCAGGGCGCCCAGCTTGGAGTGGCTGCCAAAGGAAGTCTTGCGGGTGACAACGGCGGGGCGCAAGGCGCGTTCGGCGGCATTGTTGGTGGCGGCGACCTGTGGGTCACGCAACCACAGCAGCAGCTCGTCCCGATACTTGAGGATGCGGCGCGCCAGGCGGTGACAGTCGGGGTCTGTCCACGCCTGTTCGGCGAAGGCTTGGAGGCGCGTTTGCATCTCCTGGTACCGAGCTTGGCGCGCGGTCATATCCAGGGCGGCTTGCTCCAGGGCCAAGCCCATCTCCAAGAAGAGTTGGTGCAATTGCTCTTTGAAAGTCACGCGCTCGGCGGCGGGCAGGGGTTGGCCAGTCAGCAGGTCATGGGCATCGCGCAGCAGATGCGCCCAACATTTGCCTTTCTCATAGTCCAGAGGGGCATACGCGGAGTAGAAGTCACTGATGATGCTCCCGTCAAAATCGGCGCCCAGCAAGGCCTTGGGGACTTTGCTGCCGCGACTGTGACTGACGATATAGAGGGTGATCACGTCATTGACGAAGACCCACAGCCAATGATTATCGCCATTGATGCGCCAGCGGGTTTCATCAATATGCACCGCGGCTTGTTGGCGGAGCAGGGCGATCAAGCGCGTGTACGCCGGGCCGAACCGGGCCGCGACTTCGGCGACGAGGTTACTCAACTCGCCCTTACTCACGCGCAGCCCGAAATAGGTGCTCAGCTCGTGGCGAATCTTGCCATAGCTCAAACCTACCACCACTTTCTGATACACCACGAACAACATCACGTGCAGGCCCAGGCGATGGTGGGGCAACGCCGCCGTGACCGGGGCCTCTTGGTAGGTGCGGCACACCGGACACCAGCGCCGTTCGATCTCGTAGGCGGTGGCCTGCGTGGGCCGCACGGGTTCGATGTCTTCCACCACCCGTTGCCGCGTCATGCCCGGCCCGCTCAGGGCATGCCCACAATCGGGGCAGACATCACCGACCGGAATGGACACCGTATGATCAGCGTGGGGCGCGGACGCCCACTGCCCTCATGGCCCCGAGGCCGCCCAGCACGTTTCGGCGTAGCTTCGCTAGTGGGAGTGGTGGCCGCTTTCCGCCGTCGCCGGGCTTGAAACGGGGCTTGCTTCAGCGTGTTCAATTCCGTCTGCAAGCGTTGGTTGACACCTGCTAACTCGCCGATGCGTTGCTGCGCTTGGGCCAGTTCGGCTTGCAGCCGTGCGTTTTCCGCCTGCAGGTGTTCCACCTGTAAGCGGAGGGCGAGTACCATCACGCAGAGTTCGTCATCCGTATTCATTAGTCTACTGTAGCAGCACAAGTTAGAAAGACATTCACATTACATTGGAAATGGCTTAGATTTTCCACAACGCTCATTTTACTAAACGGTTACTCGGATTTTAGAAACTCTGCGCACTCAGCATACTCTGCGGTGAAATCCTCACTGCAACTTGGCAGCACACCGTTTTCAGGTAAACTAAGCTACTTTTTCGCCAGGCGCAAGCCTAATTCTGAACCAAAGGAGTATAGGATGGCAAGAGTAGCGTTAGTGTACAACCTCATTCACCCGGAGTCGTTGGGAGCGCGCCTGCTGGATAGTGTGGTAGCCGAGTATGATTCGGTGGAAACCGTCGCCGGCTTGCAAGCCGCCTTTGAGAGTCGCGGGCATCAGGTGGAATTGGTGGAAGCCGACGAGGCCATCGTCGAAAAACTCAAAGATATGCGCCCGGATATTGTGTTCAACATCGCCGAGGGGCTGCGCGGGGAAAGCCGTGAGTCCCACGTCCCCGCCATCTGTGAGATGCTGGATATTCATTACACCGGCTCCGGCCCGTTGACTTTGGCGTTGTGTCTCAACAAGGCGCGCACCAAAGAAATTCTGCTGCATTACGGCATCCCCACCCCTCGCTTTCAGGTACTCAAGAGCGCCGCCCAGCCCGTCAACCCCCACTTGCGCTACCCCTTGATCGTCAAACTGCTGCAAGAGGGGTCCAGCATCGGCTTATCGGAGAATTCAGTTGTAGATGACGAAGCAGCTCTTCGCCAACAAGCGACCTATCTCATTGAAACCTATCAAGAACCGGTCATCGTCGAGGAATTTATCGAAGGCCGCGAATTTACCATCGGCGTGATGGGCAACGACGAGCCGCGCACGTTGCCCATCACCGAGTTAGTTTTCAGCAAACCGCGCGGCATTGTGATTTTCGTCCCCGACCCCGAAGTCGTGAGTCGCTATCCACATCTGTGGCACACCGCCCTCCCCCAACCGATGCATCACGCCGTTTGCCCGGCCAATGTGCCCCCGGAACTCAAGGCCGCCATCGAAAAAACCGCTCTGCGCGCCTACCGCGCCATGGGCTGCCGGGATTGGTGCCGGATGGAAATGCGCCTCGCGGCGGATGGCAAGCTCTACATGCTCGAACTTAACCCCATCGCCGGTATTGACGCCAGCTATTGGTTCGCGCGCTCCGCGCGAGTCGCTGGGCAGACCTATCACGAATTCGTGAACGAAATCCTGGAGCACGCCCTGGCGCGACGCAACCATAACGGAAACCATTAGGGGACAGTCAGCGGTTCCAAGGGTCCTCACCGCCGAGAGCGTCGAGAACGCCGAGAAAAAGCATAAAGACTCAGCGCACTCTGTGCTCTCTGCGGTAAAATCTTTCCGATCTATTCGATAATCCCCCCGCCGATCACCGCCTTGCCCTGATAAAACACGGCGGCCTGCCCCGGCGTGATGTCGCGCAGCGGCGCGGCCAATTGGATGCGCACCGTCTCCTCGCTATCTGGATAGAGCGTCGCTGCCGCGTCCAATACCTCCACCGCCGATTCAAGCTCGCGCGCAGCCGCCGGATCCGCCATGCCACCAACACCAGCCGGCGCAATAGTGTATAGCTTTCTGTACCGGGAGGATAGGCGAACACGTCCGATGCTACCCCCGCGCACGTTTTCTGCCCGCCTCCACTATCCCACCTCCGCCTTCCTCAACCTCAAGCTATTCGTCGCCACGAACACGCGGCTGAAGGCCATCGCCTCGGCGGGCTAACGAAAGCTATTTTCAGAGGAATTTCTCATTAACCGGCGGTTCACCAGTGGTTGGATGAAAATTTCACGCCAAGTCGCCAAGCCCGCCAAGTTTTTTCCTTTGCGTCTTTGCGCCTTTGCGTGAAACATTCTTGTATTTTCAAGGGAGAGGACAAAGGCGACGCTCACCTCAAGCGGCAGGTGATGGGGCGCAAAGTCGTCGTCGCGGTGACGCAGGGCCGCCTGGACTTTGGCCCGTGGGAGCAAATCTTCTACGGGGAATTCGACGGTCAGCGGCGGAAGCGTGTGCTGGTGAAAATCATCGGAGAGTAACTGTGGCGCTAGGACTTCCCTTGCAGACGCGCCTCTAGCGCCTGCAACGCCTCCGCCGCGCGGCGCTGCTCGTCTTTGAGCGCCGCATCCGTTCCCTCGATGGCTAACGCCTGCCGGTAGTAAGCGAGGGCCGCGTCCCACGCCTGTTGCTCGCCGGCGCGCTCTCCGGCGAGGCGGCTGTAATGCGCGCCCAGCGCCGGTTTGTCGCTGCGGGCGTAGTGGTAAGCCAGCGTCTCAAGGTAGGATTGGGTTGTCTCCGCGGTGTCTTCGGCCAAATATTCGGCAATCGCGCGGTGCCACGCCCGCCGCTGAGTATAGGAAAGACTGCTGTAAAGCGCCTCGCGCAGCAGAGGATGGGCAAAGGTATACTCGAACGCGGGCGGCGGGGGCGTCAACAAGCCGTGGCGGGCCAGCACGGTGATGTGGCTCATCAGCGCAGGACGACTGAGCGCAGAGACGCGCGTGAGCAAGTTGAAGGGGACGGTTTCCCCGATGACCGCCGCCAGTTTGCACACGGTGCGGGTTTCTTCGGGAAGCTGGTCAACGCGGCTAAGCATGATCTCGCGCACGGTGGGCGGCAGCGCGATCTGGGTGTCCTTGAGCGCCGTTTCGCCGGCATCCCCCGTCTTGACCAGCGCCTCAGAATTCGCCAGCGCGTACAAGAGCTGCACGACGAACAGGGGATTGCCCTGCGTGCGATTGAGCAGCCACTCGACGAGGTCCGGCGCCGGAGACGTTTGCAGTTGAATGGCGGCAATCTCGGCGATGTCGGCGCGCGTGAGGCCGGCCAGGTAATACTGCCGGCTGCCAGTTTGCGTGTGCCAGGCCACAGCCGGTTCCCCCGGCTGGAGTGTGGTCAGCAGAAGCAACGGGCGGCGCGCGGCAGTCTGCGCCAGGGCCGTCAGGATGGCCCACGAGGCGGAATCAGCCCATTGCAGGTCCTCAACAATGACAAGGAGCGGCCCTATTTGCGTCAACGCCATCACAAACACCGCGACGGCATGAGCGAGGTCCAGGTATTCTGGCGACGCCCCAACCACCGGCGGCGCCAGAAGCGCGATGAACGGTTCGGCCAATGCCGGCAGGCCGTGCGTCTCCAGCACCTGACGAATGTGTGCACAGCGTGCGGCAGTATCGGGGAATCTTTCCAACTTGAACCAGTTCCACAGCGCTTCGATCCAGGGCGTGTAGGGGGTGGTCTGCGCATATGCCAGGCAGCGTCCAGCCAGCAGAGGAACGGCGTGCCGGCGGGCGTACCGCACGACCTCGGCCATCAGGCGCGTCTTGCCCATCCCCGTTTCGCCAACAAGCGCCACAGAGTCGCCGCGCCCTGGCGGCGCACCACCCCGCAGGGTGTTGATGGCAGCGATGAGACTCGTCAACTCTGCTTCACGGCCAATCAGGGGGGTGGACGCCGCCTCGCTCAACCAGGCCAGGCTGTCCAACGTGCGCCGCTGGACGGCGTAGATGGACACAGACTTGGTTTTGCCCTTGATCTGCATGGGCGGCATGGGGTCGCAGTCGAAAGTCTGATACACCCGGTCGTAAATCGGCCCGCTGATGAGGATTTGACCCGGCCCGGCCACGCTCATCAGCCGGGCCGACAGGTTGACGTCGTCGCCCAGGGTCACGTACTCCCGGCGCTCCTGCCAGCCGGCGCTCCCTGTGTAAATCGGGCCGTAGGTAATGCCGATGTGCAGGGTCAGCGGAAGACCGTAGGATAGTTCCTCCGGCAGGACAGACACCGCGCGCGCCAACGACTCCTCAAGCGATTCTACAAGCTGCCCCAGACGCAGGTGGAGAAGCAGGGCGGCGGCGACGGCGTGTTGCGGCATTTCCTCATCGGTCAGCGGCGTGCCAAACGAGCAGAGGAGATTAAAGCCCTTGACGTAGGAAACCATATTAGCAATAAAGCCGCCGGACTCGCCGATAACCGTTCTGGCCATGACGAAGTACTGGTTGATCCAGTCGGTGAGGAGGGGGTGGGCTTCCGGCCCGAGAGTGGTCAACAACGACTCGAAGCCGCGCAAGTTAGCGAACATGATGGAGACGGTGCGGTGTTCGCCGGTGAACTGGCGTTCACGCTGGTGGGCGACGATGAGGGTGAGGACGTAGGGCGGAAAAAAGCGGGCCAGGCGTTCCACGGTGGCGACGCTTTGCTCAATGGTCTGGATGACGGCGGCGGCGTCCTGCTCCAGCGCCAGCAGTCCGCCGCGCCGCCGGCGGCTGCTGAGGATGTCGAGTTCGTACTCGTCAAGGGCCTCGCCAAAATCATCAATGACCACGAAATGGCCGTCGGGGGCCGGGCGAAGGCGAAAATCGGCAGACAACAGGGTTTCCAGGCCGGGCGCGACGCAAACTTCTTCCGGCTCGGCTTTGGTTTCGGCAGTCATGGCCCGGGGAATCGGCCCGCCGAGGAGCAAATACTCCATGCGCTGCGCGTCCCCGATTTCGGCAGCGA
The DNA here is from genome assembly GCA_034429475.1 of Anaerolineae bacterium. Taxonomy (GTDB): domain Bacteria; phylum Chloroflexota; class Anaerolineae; order B4-G1; family SLSP01; genus JAKQHY01. The sequence continues at coordinate 25,616 of DAOUGD010000180.1, read as the reverse complement.
AAAACCGCCCCCGCGCCAAGCCGATGCTCATTTTGAGCGGATAGGGGCCATCGCTATAGCCCGTGCGCTTGAGCGCGCGCATCATCCGCAGCGCGGCGCGCGTCGCCCACAGCGCGTCCTCGGCCTTCTCCTGGGCAGGGAAGTAGGCCAGAATCGCATCCCCGGCAAATTCCAGCAATTCCCCCCTGGCGAACGTCAACGGCTCCAGCATCGCCGCGAACAGGTCGTTGAGCATCGCGTTCAGTTGTTCGACGCCCTCATCGCCGAGTTCGCGCAGATGCTCCGTCAGCGTCGTAAAGCCGGTCAGGTCGGCGAATAAGGTGGTGCCTTCGATCCAGTGGCTATAGGGAATGGTGGTCAGGTCTCTGGGGGTGCGCAGGTCGCGCGCCAGGTAGGTGCTAAGGTTGTGGCGCAAGGAATCGAGGGCGTCCGCCATCTCCCGCAAATCGCGCAGCGCCAGGCGACCTGCCAGCCGGCGCTTCAACTCCGCCGGCAGAAAGCGTTGCAATCGTGGCTGCAATTGGGCCAGTTGCATTTTCTGAGCTGGAGAGAATGGGTCGGCGGTCATGACTATGGCTCTGTGGACGATGGGGCGTCCCTGCGTTGGGCGCGCTGGCGCAATACCTGAACGTTGGATTGCAACTGCTTGAAATAGTCGCTTTCCACAATTTCCTCAACGTGGCGCGCTTTCTTAGCCTCGTCAATCTCAATGCGCAGTTCTTCGACCTGACGTTTGAGTTTTTCCTCGCGCCCCTGGATCTCAATCGCCATTTTGCTAAAGACCCGCGCCAGTTGCGCCAGTTCGTCGTGTCCCTTCATAACGGACGCCAGTTGGCCCTCCTGGAACCTGTCGCCACTTTCGAGGCTGCGCGCCGCATCCGTGACATGACGAAGGGGGGTGGTAATGGTAAAGGAAATCAGAAACACAGCCACCAGGAGGCCCAGCAGCACCAGGATAAAGGCCAGGAAACTGGTTTGTTTGATCCGGTTCTGGATGGTGATCACATCCTGGGCCTTCATATCAATGCCGACAATGGCGACGCCCTGGCCGTTTTCGTCCACGATGGGCGCGTAGCCGGAGAACCAGGCGCCAAATTCATCATACGCAATCTTGTCATCCGAGGTGGCTCCGTCAAAAGCGTGGAGCATCTGGGGAAACTCAACCACCGAATACGGCTCGCGCAGGTGGGCGCGCGTTTGCGCGTCTTCGTCGGCGGAGATAACAAAGAGCAGCTCGTCGGGGTTGCTCGAACGCACCATCGTGTAGATGGCCTCGATCTTGGGATTGGCGTTGCGCACCTGCCGCAACTGCCGCGCCAGGCGCGTATAAAGCTCGTCGTCTTCTGTCCCCTGGGTGAGGACTTGAGTATGTTCTTTTACATCAATCATCGCGGCGGCAGTTTTGGCAGCGCCCATCAAATCGCTGCGCAGATCATCCATCGCCAGTTGCGTGCCGAAGTTATAGAACCAGACAAACACCAGGGCGAATGCAACCATAAACAACAGGGTAAAGACGATCAATAACTTCATGCGGATACTGAGTCGAGACATAACAATCTCCTGAAAAGTCAATAGGCTGGACTGTGAAAACCTGGGGGCCGCGAAGCGGCGCGCCAGCCTTCTCCTATAACTGATTATATAACATTCGATAAGCTATGGATAGGTGCGGCAGCAAGTCGCGCCAGACCGTTTTGAGGCGTTCCTGGTAAGTGGGTGAAAAAGTGTCCAACGAGGGGCAGGTCGCGGTCAGGCGGAAATCCAAAGCGCCATCCAGGCCAAAGACGGGCGTCAGGGGAAAGCTGCGGCAATCCAGCGGGCGAATGGGGTAAGCGGAACAGCGAAAATCGGCAGTCAGGAAGGGGCAAGGGGTCTCTACGGTGGCAAAGCCGATGGCATGGACGAGGCCGGGAGCGATTTCGACGGGCGCGCGCCGGAGGCGCGCCGGATCCACGTCGGTCTGTGCCAGGATGTACTCCATTTCAAAGGGCAGCATAATCGCCACGTGGCTGACGGTATACGCCGGCGACTGCGTTGCCATGGCCGCGTGGGGACAACAGCGCGCCGTGCAGCGCGCCGCGCAATCCAGCCCCGACTCGCCAGCAGTGCGCTGATGGAGCGTTTCCAGCCTCTCAAACCATTCTGCTTGCAGAACCGACAGGGACATCGCTAAAGCGCTTCTTGGATGTAGGTAGGGAGCGCGCCGAGGTGGAGGTGGAGCTGGGCGTTGTAATACCGCAGCGGCGCGGAAAGGCGCGGCGCGTCGAATAGGTCGGCGGGTGGGGCCGCGTCCGCGCAGATGCCGAAGCCCCAGCGCAGTTCCGTGACCGGGTAGAGGATCACGTGGTTGAACGCCGCGCGCACCCGCCGCGCTACATTCAAAAAGGGGGCGCTATGGACCGGGTGGACCGGGCCGACTTGCAAGGCCATCAATCCGCCGGGCGTCAACCGCTGGCGAACCAGGGCGTAAAATTCGGGGGTGTACAACTCGCGCGCGGGCGTGTCCGGCGACCACTCCGGCAAGTCGAGGAAGATCACATCGTAACGCTCGTCGGTTTGGCGCAGGTATGCCAGGGCGTCGCCGATGACGAGGGCCAGGCGCGGGTCTTCGTAAGCGCCCTGGCTCCAGGTCGGCAAATAACGGCGACACAGTTCGATGAGCTGCCCGTCAATATCCACCTGCGTGACCTGCTCTACGGTCTTATGCTTGAGGATTTCGCGCCCGACGGCGCCTTCGCCGCCGCCGGCGATGAAGATGCGCCGGGGCGCGGGATGCCGAAACAGCACCGGATGAACGATCATTTCGTGATAGATGAACTCATCGGCCTCACTGCTCTGGCGTTCTCCGTTGAGAAAGAGCACTCGCCCGTAACCCGTGGCGCGGATGATGTCCACCTGTTGAAAGGCCGTTTCCCCCTGGTAAACGGTTTCCTCAATCGTAAAAACCCGCTCTTCCCCCTGACCTAATCGCTCGTGATAGTGGTTCATAGGGTTGTGCGCCTCTCAAAGACGTGTTCGACGACGTGCCCGCAGGGAATCCGCAGCTTCAACCCTTCGTAAGCTTTTTGCCCCTCAACCGGGTCGCCGCAGGTAAAGAAATCTACCGCCATATAGCGATGTTCGGGCCAGGTGTGAACCGCCAGGTGCGATTGTGCCAGCAAGACCAGGTAAGTGATCCCATGCGGCTCAAATCTGTGGATGAGTGGCTCGCCAACGATGTCCAGGCCGGCGACCTCAATCGTGTGTTGCATATAAGTGACAAGTTTTTCAGGGTCGTTGAGCACCTGGGCGTCTTCCATTTCCAAAAAATCAACAGCATAATGAATCCCGGCAATCATAAATCCTCCAACAGTTCGCTTGCCACACTGCGCCGCTTGCGTCGCGCCAACCACGGATGCCACAGGCTTTCGTCGTAGGTTTTGTGCAAGCGGGAAACAATCCACAGGGTCATCGCGCCAGCGATAACTCCAACTGTATTATAACCGATAATGACGGCTTGTGGACTGAGAAGCGCGTTTTCGCCCAGAAGAATCCACACTTCCAGGATGAAACAGCCCACCAGCGTGCCTCCCGCATACACATAGCTATCCAAAAACGCGCCGACGCGCCCGCGCTTGGCGTCCGGGATTAAACCCTGAACGGATTTTCGGGCTGGGTTTTCGATGGCATTGAGGGCGATGCGCGCGCTGAGGTTGGCGCCCACGGCGCTCACAACGTTGAGAAAGGTGATCGCCGCCAGCGAGCCGACGCAGAGCAGCGCCGGATAAATGAAGAACACATTTTTTAGGCCGATTTTTTCCAGCAGCCGACCGGCGACGAAGAGTTGCAACAAGAGCGAAAGGATGGTCAATGCAGCTTTGTAGAGGCCGTAGAAGGTCTGAAATTGGAGCGGGTCGGCAAATTGCGCGGTCGTCTGAGCCAGGAAATGGTATTCGATGATCGTCAAAACGATTTCGCTCAGAAGGAGCGCCAGAAAGAGGTAGCGGAACAAGGGAACGTTTTTGACAAACTCCCGCCCGACCTCCCAGGTCTCGCGGAGGCCGCCCGCCTGTTCGGACGGTTGCGGCGTCGGCAGGTCTTTCCTCTTGGGGAAAGCCGCCGTCACGACGCCCCACGTCAGGAAGAACAACGCTCCGCAGACAAACAGCAGATCGTCGCTAGAAAACCCCCAACGCCCCAGCAAGATGGCGGATTGGCCGGCCAGGCCGTTGCCGACCACGTTACCGACGAGTCCCCCGGCCGCAATGAGGGGAAACAGCCGTTTGCTGGCAGCGACGTTGTAATGGTCGTTCGCCAAGGCCCAGAAACTCAGGGGGAAGAGAATGAGCTGTTGATCCACTAAAATGTAGAGCAGGGTATAGATGAGGTTGGGGGAACTGTAGGCAATGAGCAGCCGGATGATGAGCAGGGAAAGCCCAAATCCGAGCATCAACCCCTGCATCAAGGTGCGGCGGGGAAAACGGTCGGCAATCAGCGTGTAGAGGGCGGACGACAGCAGAATCACCACCATATCCACGACCCACAACAGGGGAAGGGCGGACATCCCCAGTCGTCCCAAATAGCTGCTGGTGGCGACTACATCAGCACTCTCCAACGCCATGGTGTTGAGGGCGATGAGGGCAATCAGAACCAACAAGAGGCCCCACTCGTCGGCGCGAATGTTGAGGGCCTGTTGGAGGCGTTCTTTCACTTTCAATAAATCTCCGGTATCTCCACAGGCTCAGGGTGCGGCTTGCACGTCCCACAGTAAAGCGCGTCGGCGACGACAATGGATTTCGGCACATTATCCTTCCCGACGTACACAGTGATGATGTAGGGCGAAGTTTTGGCGTGATCCTTGCAGATCGCCCGACCACAGAAACGGCATACTCCCTGCGCAGGTTGCTCACAAAAGAAACACTTCATGGTTCACGCTCCTGTTTGCTCTGGATTTTTTCTTCCAGAGATTCCCAGATATTCAAGGGGATGGGACGGCCACGCCGAGGGGCAATCTGCACGCGATAACGCAGCGTTTCGCCGTCGGCCCCAGACTGCGCGATCCCTTTTTCGACCAACGTTTCCAACATGGCGTGCGTCGTTGCCGCGTCCCCTTCAAGGAAGGCCATCACATCCTCAAAGGCGACAGGGGGCTGGCGCAACATCCAATTCACCAATCGGCGCAAAGGGGCGGGCATCGTGAGGACTTCAGTCATCGTCAGGCCGCCCGCAACCTCCTGATCCGCCAGCTTCCGCTGTAACTGCTCGAATAGTCCTGTATTCACAGCACTCCCTTACGCCATCACCTGTCTGGCAATCTCCCGGTAACATTGGGTGAGGGGATGGTCAGGGTAGGTCAGGCTGAAGACGCCCTTACTGGCAAGCCGCACCATGTCCTCCGATAGGGGCAAGACGGCGGCGACCAGCGCCTGGTAAGTGTTCTCAACCTGCTTTTTGAGCGCGTCGAAATCAAAGGAGGGCAACGCCTTGTTGACCACCAGCAGCATCTTGGGCACGTCCAGTTTGCGCGCCACCTCGACGGTGACAGCCGTGCCCTGAAAATCCTGTTGATCTGGGCGCAGGATGAGCAGGAAAATGTCGGAAATAGCAATCGAAAGCAGCGTTTCCTCATTGAGGCCGGGATGCGTATCAATGAACAGGTAGTCCAAATTGAGGCGGCTGATGAGGTCCTGGAAGCCATCATTGAGCATACTGACATCATAGCCCTCGCGGAGGATGCGGGCGATTTCCCCCACCTTGATGCTGGAAGGAATCAGGTAGATGCCCCCGCCCATCACGGCCACTTCGCCCCCATCAATCTTCAACACCGGGCTGACATCGTAGGCGGTCTCTTCAATCGCGCAGCGCCCCCACAAATAATCGTTGAGCGCCCTGTCCATCTTGTCCTCGTCCATCCCGAAGATGACGTGGATGCCGGGCGACTGAATGTCCGTATCCACGACGCCCACCCGATACCCCTTTTGGGCAACCAACGCCGTGAGATTGGCCGTCAAGTTGGATTTTCCCGTACCGCCGCGGAAAGAATGGACCGAAATAATTTTCGACATACTTTACCCCCTTTCACTAATCGCGATAAACACTAATCCTATCGTATGATAGTCGTTAGAAAAGTCAAATAACCGTTTCACCGCCGCAAGCCCCCTAGTGCCGCAGCACCAGCGGCAGATAGACCCGCTCTCCTCCCACCAGCAACGCCACTTCGACGGTGTCGGTAAATCCGTTGCTGGCCCCCTGAACCGTGAACGCGCTCCACGTCCCCTGCCCGGACACCGATCCATCGTGGGTGACGGTGAGCGTGACGATCTCATTCGGCGCGATAACGTCTGAACTGAGCGCGCCGGCGAAACCTGCCGGTGCGCTGCCCAGGGTCAGCGTGACCGCGTGCGGCAGGTCGGGCGGATAGAGGCTCAGAGCAAACCGCGCCGTCCCGCCCACAGCCAGGGCTTGCGCCGTCGGCGCGGCGCGGAGAGTGAAGCCGGCCTCGTAGCGCCCGATGTCCCACGCGCTGCCCCTGGGGGAGTCGGTCACGCCGAAGGCGTCCAGCAGCGCGACCAGCGAAGCGGGCAGCGCCGTCGTGCCGTGGTCAATGGCAGCCGTGCTGGCCGAGGTGAGGTGAAAATCAGGCCAGGAGCCGTCGTGCAAATCATGGTCGTCCACATCGTAATCGTAGAAAGCCGGGACGCCCTCCAGTCCGTGATCCTCCCACGGCGTGGCTGCCTGCGCCTCGGCCAGCGTCTCGTAAGGGTTCCACGAACCGTCCTCGCGGACGACGATCGGCCCAGCGAGCCACAGCGGCCCCCAGCCGTTGGCGTGGTAAAGATTGTGATCAATCACCAAAGCTTCAGTGCGCCCGGCGGAATAGTTGATGGACATCCCAAACGCCTCGTTGTTGACCAGGATGTTGTTGAGTATCCGCGTGTCGTAGTTGCCGTGCGTGTCGTAGCCGCCGCCCAACACGATGCCGTAGAGCGAGTTGGCCGCAACGTTGTTGACGTAGACGATTGGGCCATCGCGCCATACCCCGGAAAGGGAGTAGCCCTCGTGCGAATTGTTGTAGGCCACGTTGCGGTAGGCGTGGATGCCGCTGGCATGATCCACGTACAGGCCAAACGCCCCCAGGCCCTGCACCTGGCTCCCGTCCCCGCCCGACCAGCGCCCGCGCTTCTCGGACACGTAGGTCCAGCCGACGCTGTCGCGGAAGACGTTGCCCGTGATCAGCACATCCCGAAAAACGTGCTGGTCCGGCGGCGATCCCCAGAACTTCAGCCCGCCGCAGTCGGTGGTGAGTTGACAGGCCTTCTCAAAGACGTTGTCCTTGATCAAAATCTCGCCCGTTTTGATCTCATCCGGCGTGAAACCATACGTCTTGTCCGACTGAATGACCGATTGCGAGAACTGGACGCCGTTGTGCGCCACGTGATGCACGTGATTCCGCTCGAAGCGCAACTGGTTGGCGTGGGTGAACGACAGCCCTACCGCGTTGTCGCCGTCAGTGCGGAAGCCCAGGTGGTGCATCTCATTGTCGCGGATGACAGTGTTGCGCACCCCTGGCCGGATGAAGGAATCCGCCGCGGCGCCGTTCGCCCACCAGTCAATCAGCCGGATGGCGAGGCTGTCCATATAGGAAATCTCCGAGTTCTCCAACACGAACCCGTCAATCACATCGCCCGGCCGCGACGCCGGGTACACCGACTGCTCGACGTAGACGCCCCAGTTGGCGTAACGCAAAGTGACATTGCGCACGATGTCGTCGTAGGCGTGCTCCTGCTCCCAATCCGCCAGATAAACCGCCGCCCCGTCGAGAATTTCGATGGTCAGGCCGTCCAGGGTGGTGTACGAGCGATTCTTGAGCTTGAACCCGTGATCCCGCCGTGAAATCTCGATGGATTGCGTCGCCGGATTTCCCGCCGTGCGCGGCCAGAGGTAAAGTCGCCCCGTCGCGGCGTCATACCACCACTCACCGGGCGTGTCGAGCAAGGAGGGTTTGTTCTCGACGTAATACTTGCTCCCCCACCCCAGGCCGGGATTGCCGGAGCCGCCGTCGTGCTCGCAGACGCGATCCACGGTGATGCGTCCCGCGCCCACGTCGTGCGCGGTGATCGCGCGCCGGTAAACGTAGTGCCCCTGGTACGTGTCAATCGCCACCAGCGTGCCGCCGGTCAAATCGCCGAGCGTCGTCAGATTGCCGGCCTCGACGCCCACCGGCTCCGCGTCGTTGGTGCGGTCGGTCAACTGCGTCATAGAACGGCTCGCCAGATCGCAGTTCGCATCGTCGGGATTTGGCACACAGGGCGCCGGCGTGGAACCGCCGTCGGCGGCCCACCAGAACTCGTGCGTCTTCCACTCGGTCGTCACCTGCCAGTCGGGTTCGCGGGCCAGAGGCAGCCGGGCGGCGATCTCACCATCGCCGTCCAGCTCGACCACGAAACGCGGCGCGGCGTCCAGTCCCCAAACAGAAAGATCGGCGTAGTAGAGATTGGTCGGATCCACCCCCGCCGGCAGCCCGATGGGGTTGGTCGTCAACTGCGTCCAACTCAGCGCCGAGGATGGCTCGGAGCCGCGCAGGGCGACCGTGCCGGGGCCGTTCTCGGCGCGATAGCGGATCGGTTCGGCAGCCGTGCCGTTCAGCGCCGGCCACACCGTCTCGCGGTAAACGCCGGGCAGGATGTGGACCGTGACGCCCGGCCCGGCCTTGTCGGCGGCTTTCTGGATCGTCCTGAAGGCCGTGGCGGAGGTCAGACCGTCGTTGTCGTCGCTGCCGTGGTCGGCGTCCACCCATAGATGGGTCAGGCGCGGAATCTGGAAGGCCGCGTTGTCGAAGAGCAACGCGCCGGAAGGGGTGATCTCGCTGTTTTCGTTGGCCTTGCCCAGGTAGATCACGTCGCCATAAGTATCCAGGTTGTCGCCCGGATCGCCGATGCGCACAAGTTGTCCATCAATCCAGACGGCCACCCACTCGTCAATGCGATAGCCGAGGCTGATTTTCTGCCAGCCGGGCGCGATATCGAACTGGTTCGCCGTGTCGTAATGGTTCGATGCGCCGTTGGGCCAGGCGAGGAAGCCCTTGTAGCCCACACCCGTCTCGTGGCGCACGTACAGCGTGACCAGCGGCGGCCACCACGACTCGGAGCTGACGATGCCGGCGACGTAGAGCGAAGTGCCCGGCAGCCAGTAAGTGAAGGGGTCGGGGATGCTCACGTGGTTGGGATTGAACCAGAACGTGAGATAGCCCTCCTCGGCTTTGGCGAAGCGGCTCTGCTCGATGGTATTTTGATCTTGCCCGACGGAGATGGATAATCCCGTTGACCCGCCATATCCGCCGCCGGGCAACAGACTGGCAGTTTCCGTTCCCCCCAACGTCCACGCCGACAGGTCGCCGCCCTCGAAATCGTCAGCGACGATGTCCCACACCGGCGGGATCAGCGTCTGCGCCGACGCGGAGGGCGACAAAACCACGCCCAACAGCAAACATCCCAAAATCAAACAGCGAAGAGCGCGCATAGATACCCTCCCGCAAACAGTCGAAAGTCAAAAGTCGAAAGTCAGGTAGTCGTGTAGTCGTCAGTCAATCCCCCCGTCTACCGTCTACCGTCTACCATCTACCATCTACCGTCTACTTATCCTTCATCACCAACGGCAGATACACCAGCAGATCCGTGGGCAGCGCGCGGACGGTGTCGCTGAGCTGGACAACGCCGCCGAGCATGGCGTCCAGCGTGACGGTGTACCAGACGTAGTTCGTCAGGCCGGTGAGGACGTGGGCGCGCGTGGGGCTGATGACCGTGACCGGCAAGTAAGCGGTATTGGCCGTGTCGTAGGTGATCCGCCAAGCGTCCAGAGCCGGCAGAGGCCCCTCCACCTCCCACGCGAGGGCGATTTGCCTGTTGCCTGGCGTCGCGTGCAGATGCAGAGAGGAGGCGCTCGGCGCTTCGACCTCGAACGCGCCGATGTCCGGCGCATCCCCGCCGTAGTCGGCGTTGATGCCGGGCAGAACGATCCCGGCGTCAATCAGCTCGCTGCCGTCCGCCAGGTGGTAATCGCCGCCCGCCGCGTCCACAAACCCCGGCTCGACGGCCAGCCCGTGCAGCTCCAGCCCCGTGGCAGCCTGCAACTCCGCCAGCGTGTTCAAATGGCGGTCGGGCAGGTTGCTCCACCACGCCAACTCGCCGGCCTGCGAGGTGTACAGGGCATCGTAGTCCAGGTCGAGCGGCTGGTCGGGATTGGCATTGTAGATCGCGTACTCCGTCCCGGCCCAGACGTTGTTGCGGGCCACAATCCCCGTCCACGATCCTGGCGATTTGATGTCCAGCCCGCTGCTGCCCGGCAGCGCCGCGTCCGCCGTATTATGGAACAGGTACATCATGCCGGATTGATCGTACCCGCTGTTAAACTTAAAAGAAAGGCCGGGATAGTCGCTGTTGCCCGCGCCGGTGCGATAGATCAGATTACGCAGCGCATAGACGGGGCCGTCATAGACCGGGGCCAGCGAAATGCCCGCCAACACGTCGTGAAAGGTATTGTTCCAGATGCGCAGGTTGCTGCACCGCCCATCGGCGGACAACCCGTCGTCGCCCACGCGATAGACGTGGTTCTCGTACACGTCGGTCTCGTTGGTCACAGCGGCGGAAGATTCAGGACAAGAACCAAATCCATCGAAATAATCGTGAAAAAGGTTCCGGCGGATGACATGCCCTCGCCCATCCACCGGCTCGTAGAAGTTCACGCCGCCCGTTTCCAACCGGCTCCCCGCCTTCACCGCGTCCCAGGGCCAATCGAAAACCGTGTCGTAAAACTCGTTGTCCTGGATCACGTTCCCGTGCGAGATGCGCTTGATCCCGATGCCCAGGTCGTTGATGGCAAAAGTACACCCTTGCACCAGATTCCAACTGGCGTTGTTGAAATAGAGCGCCTTGGCGTAGTCCCCCTGCCCGTAATGACGGAAGGTCAGGTCGAGGAAGTAGACGTGATCCTGCTCGACCATAAACGCATGGTTGTAACGCGAGACCACCATCGTCGCGGCGTTAGGGTCAGCGTCCCCGGCCAGGCGCACGTAGAGCGTGACGCCGTCCGCGTAGAAACCGGGGATGTCCCAGGCAAGCGTCTGCAAGTCGCTCAAACTCTGATACGGATAAAGCCGATTTCCGTCTGCTGTGACCAGGTGCGTATCGCCCACGTTGACCGTGGCGCGATACACGCCGCCGCCCTGCGCCGTCCAAGCAAATGGCGCCGGATCGCCGCCGTCGAGGACCGCCGTTTCGCCCGCGTACCCCCGGATGACAATGGGCGCGTCCGCCTCCCCAGAACGCGGCATCTCCATCTCGCCTTGTGCATAGACGCCGCCGCGCAACACCACCGCGTCGCCGGCCTGCGTCCGATCCAGCGCCTCGGTCAGCGCGCAGGGCGCGGCCAGACTGCACGCCGTTCCCGCGCCGTCCGGGGCGGCATAGTACGACTGGGCCGGCGGCGGAATGACGATGTCGGCGCGCGTCGCCGCGGCGCCGGAGACTGTCACACCCTCCAACGCGCCGCCGTCGGGATCGTCAAACGTCACCTGCACCTCGTAGGTCACGCCGGGTTCCAAAGCAAAGAGACTCCCCACAAAGCGTGTGTTAGCAACCCGCGTAAGTGGGAATCCCTGCCGGTACGCGCCGCCGCTTTCCCGGTACGCGACCGTCGCCGTGGCGTCCCCGTCAGGGTCATCGCCCCCGGCAAGGGTGACGATCACGCCCATCGCGTGGAACGTGCCGTAGAGTTCCAACGTCGCCGCCGCCCGGATCGCCGGCGCGAACCCGCCCATACACACCAACACGCTGCACAACACCAGACCTCTCCAGAATCCCTTCACGCACTTCATACGATCACCTCCCTCCCGCAGCGGGCATCGTACAGGCAGATTGGCTTCATTAGTCATGATGGCCCGCCCCTTTGTTGACATCAACCAGTGTAGCACCGTTAGAATAACTCGTCAAAAATCCGTCATAGTTACAGCATCAACGCCAGGAAATTGTCCAGCATCCGGCGGGCCGCGCGGGCCGCCGGGGCGTAGCGCGGCAGGATAAGATCGAAGGCATGATCGGTCTGCGGGAATTCAGCGTAGACAGAGGGCACGCCGGCCGCCAGCAATTTGCGATGCAGAGCGCGGGTGGCTTCCAACGGCATATACCAGTCGTGCTGCCCCTGGAAAAGCAGCGTGGGCGGCGATGCCGATCCCGCGTGGGTGAGAGGCGAGGCCAGCGCGTAAAGGTCAGGGACTTCGTCCGGCGACCCACCGAGCAGCCACCCGATCTCCGGGTTGCCGGGGACATTTTCGTAAGTGGCGCGCATATCCACCGCGCCGTAGAACGACACGACGGCCCGCACAGAGACGTCGGCGCCGCGCACATCGTCCGGCGTGAAGGCGGGAAGATACGGCGTGTACGCGGCCAGCAGCGCGAGGTGTCCCCCGGCCGATCCGCCGGAGACGACAATCCGCTCCGGGTTGACGCCGTACTCGGCGGCGTGAGCCTTGAGCCAGACGATGGCGCGCTTCACGTCGCCCACCATCCCGTAGAGATCGGTTTCGGGCCACAGGCGGTAGGCCACGTCCATCACCAGATGCCCCTGCGCGGCCAGATAACGGAAGATGGCGCGCGTGCCGAAGTCTTTGTCGAGGCCGCGCCAGCCGCCGCCGTGGCAGTAAATCAACGCCAGCCCGGAAGACGCGACGCCCTCCGGCGGCTGCCATACGTCACAGAGCAAGGCCCGCGCCGCCTCTGACGCCGGGGCGGCAAGCGTCCAATAGACAACGTCGCGCGCCCAACGCGGCGGGGGGATGCGCGCCAGACGGCGCGGCAGAACCCACATCCGCCGGGCGCGGCGCGTGCGGGCCGCCTGAGCCGGCGGGATTTTGCCGCGCCAGCCCGGCCCAAACACCTGATCGAAGCCGGTGGGTTGCGTCGCCACCCGCCACACGTAAACGAGCGCCAGCGCGCCGCTCATGCCGCCCGCGACCAGGGAAGGCCACGGGCCGGAGCCGATACCGCGCACCACATGGCGTATCCCCAGCAGCGCCACGAAGGGCGAGAGGGACGTGGCGAGCATTTTGCCCGCGTACAGCCATTTGTTCAACGGCGACTTATTCCTGATGAAGAAAAGCGCGCCCAGCGCGGCGCCGGCCAAAGTCAAAAACCACGCAGAGAGGGTTCGAGGCCGTTGTAAGTTTGATTGTTGCATAGATGTCTCAGTTCTTTGCCAGCAGATTCAACAGATCGCTCACAGTTTCGTCACCAACAGCGGTGCAGCCATGCGCTAATCTTAACATATCTTAAAATTTTGTGGTCTTGTCGCAAGCGTGGTAAGATTAAGCGTGATGGATACTGCCCTCCTGACCACCAAGCTCTACATCCCGCCGCCGCGCGCCAACCTGGTGCCGCGCCTGCGGCTGATCCACCGGCTGGACGAGGGCCTGCGCCTGGGCCGGCGGTTGACGCTGATCTTGGCGCCCGCCGGATTTGGCAAGACGACGCTCCTTAGCGCGTGGATCGCCGGGCTGGAGCGCCCCGTCGCCTGGCTCTCCTTCGACGAAAGCGACAGCGACCCGCGCCGCGCCGCGGCCTACCTGGTAGCCGCGCTGCGCACGCTCCCTAGCGCGCAGCACCTACCGGCGCCCATCGGGGAATCTTTCTTAGCCACGGTTTCAGCCCAATTCGAGTCTCACGGCGGCTCCCTGCTGATCGCAGAAATTCTGGGCAGCCTCATCAATGAGATGACCGCGCTGCCGCCCTTCGCCCTGATCCTGGACGATTACCACCTGGTGGATAATCCCCATGCCCACGAAGCCGTGGCCTGTTTTCTGGAACACCTGCCCGCGTCGGTGCATCTGGTCATCGCCAGCCGGGCCGAGCCGCCCCTGCCTCTCGCCCGTCTGCGCGCTCGCGGGCAGATCACCGAACTGACCGCCGATGATCTGCGCTTCACGCCGGAGGAGGCCGCGACGTTTCTCACCCAGGTGGCCGGCCTGGGGCTGACCGCCGAGGACGTCGCGCGCCTGGAAGCGCGCACGGAGGGTTGGATCGCCGGCTTGCAGATGGCATCTCTGGCCCTGCAAGGGCTGCGGGAACCGGCGTCGGCGCAAGAGGCCGCGTCGGCCTTCATCGCCGTCTTTGCCGGGGATGACCGTTACATCATGGATTATCTCGTCGAGGAGGTGCTACAACGGCAGCCGGAGGCCGTGCAAACGTTCCTGTTGCAAACGGCGCTGTTGGAACGGCTCACCGCCCCGCTATGTGACGCCGTGACGGGCCAGACGGGCGGTCAGGCCATGCTGGAAAGGCTGGAACGCCACAACCTGTTCATCTTCCCGCTGGATAATCGCCGTCGGTGGTATCGCTATCACGCCCTGTTCGCCGAACTGCTCCGGCATCAACTGCGCCGACAGCAGACGCCGGCAGCACTGGTCGCGCTTCATCGCCGGGCCGCCGACTGGTATGAGGCCAACGGGCTAGCCGCCGAAGCGATTGACCACGCGCTCAAGGCGCCGGACACGGAACGCGCCGTGCGGCTCATCGAACAGAACGCCATCGAAACGCTGCGGCGCAACGAGCTGGAAACCCTGCTGAAGTGGTTGGGGGCGCTGGATCAGGCCGTGGTACGCGCGCGCCCGCTCCTGCTCATCGTCCGCGCGTGGGTGGATGTGGCCCGCGGGCAATTTGATGAGGCCGAGGCGTGGGCACGCGCCGCCGAGTCCGCGCTGGCGCAGGAGGGATGGTCGCGCGCGTACCTCGACGCGCAGGGCTTTACGCGCCGGTGGCTACAGGGTAACATCGAGGCGGTCCATTCTACCGTGGCGCGGGACGCCGAGCGTATCCCGTTGGCGCTGCGCGCATTGGAGAATCTGCCCGCCGCCGACGCACTTCTGCGCTGCGTCCTCGCGTTGAATCTGGGCGAGGCTTACGCCGGGCAGGGCGATATAGCAGCGGCAAACCAAGCCTTCCGCGATGCCATCGCCATCGGCCAGGAGGGTGGCAACATCATCTCCGTCCTGGCGGCGATGAGCGGCCTGGGCGCGTTGTACGCCCGGCTCGGCGATCTGCACCGCGCCGCCGAGATGTGCGCGCAAGCGGTGGTGTTGGGAAGCGAGAAGGGCGAACCCGGCGGACATCCCGTGCCCGCCACCGGCAACGCGTACCGGCTGCTGGCGCTGTGCGCCTACGAATGGAACGATCTGGACGCCGCGCTGGATCACGCCGCCCAGGCCGTCGAATGTTGCCGGCGGTGGGGACACTTCTTCAACCTTATGGATGCCTACGTGACCCTCGCCCACGTACAGCAGCGGCGCGGCGCCGCTGCCGGCGCGCGGCAAACGCTGGCGGCGGCGCAGCGGTTGTGCGATCATGCGGCGGCGCGCGTCAGGCAGACCGCCTTGCCGCTGCTGGAAAAGGAGATCGGCTGGGCCGCCAGGCTGTTAGAAGCGGCGCAGGTGCATCTATCGTTGGCGCAAGGCGACACGGCGGCTGCCGCGCAAGCCCTGCGCCAATGGTTGCAGGAGTACACCGTCTCCGAAAGCGATCTCCTCCCTTACCGGGTGCGCCCCCGGCTGCTCATTGCTCAACACCGGTATGACGAAGCCTTGTCCTTGCTGGAACCGGCGCTCCAACGGGCGCTGGCCCACCACAGAATCGCCGACGCCATCGCCATCGCCACCCTCCAGGCGCGCGCCCTGCACGCCAGAGGCAGCGCGAGCCAGGCGTTGATTTCGCTGGAACGCGCGCTGCAACTGGCCGAACCGGGCGACTATATTCGCGTCTTCGTGGACGAGGGGGCAGCCATCGAAGAACTGCTGCGCCGGGTGTATACTTCCGCGACTTGCCCCGTCGCGCCCGACAGTGTGGCGCGGATTCTGGCAGCGTTCCGCCAGGAGTCCAGATCGGCCGCCGGTGAGTCACCGGAACCATTGAGTGACCGCGAGCGGGAAGTGCTGCGCCTGATTGCCGCGAACCTGTCCAACCAGGCCATCGCCGAGACGCTCGTGGTGTCGCTCAACACCGTCAAGACCCACATCCAACGACTGTACGGCAAACTGGGCGTCAGCAGCCGCCTCGAGGCCGTCGAGCGAGCCAAGAACCTGGGCCTGCTGTAATCCACCATTCACCCCTGCACATTCACCCCGCCGGGCGACACGCGTCGCCCGGTTTTCTGTTACACTAGACTTGTTCCTGAATAAGCCAGAAAAGAATATGGGACGCAGATTCACGCTGATGAACGCTGATTTTTTAAATTATCTGCGTGAATCTGCGTCCGAATTTCCCGCTGCGTTATTGGGGAACAACTCGACTGAAAATCATAAGGGATTAGATAAAAAACTTTTCCTAAACGGTACAACGGAATTGAACGGATATTTTTCCGTTGAATCCGTCCAATCCGTTGAGATTATTTTCAGGGGGAATGAAATGACACAACCCATTTACCTTTCGGCACGACACGTGCAAAAGCACTACGGCAAGGCGCTGGCGCTGCAAGATGGTTCACTGGAATTGCGGCAGGGCGAGATTTTGGCGCTGCTCGGCCCCAACGGGGCGGGCAAGACGACGTTGATCAAGATTCTGGCGACGGTGCTGATGAAGGACGCCGGGCAGGTGGACATCCTGGGCTACGACCTGGATCGCCACGTCCAGGAGATCCGCCACCTGTTCGGCTACGTAGGCCAGGACACGGAACGGTCGGCCTACGCCCGGCTGACGGTCATCGAGAACCTGCACTTTTTCGGCGCGCTGCGCGGGATGAGCAAACCGCAGATCGATCAGCAGATCGAAAAGCTGGCGGCCTACTTCGACTTTCACGACTCCCTCGGCAAGCAGTTCACGCAGCTTTCCGGCGGGCAGAAGCAGACGGTGGTCATCATGCGCGGGCTGCTGCACAATCCGCCGCTGATCTACCTGGACGAGCCGACCAAGGGGCTGGATCCCATCGTCGCCAAAAAAATCCGTGCCTTCCTCAAGCAGTTTGTCCAACAGGAACGCAAGTCGCTCCTGCTCACCTCCCATGTGCTCTCGGAGGTGGACGAACTGGCCGACCGGGTGGCGCTGATCCATCACGGCAAAGTTTCCGCCGCGAGCACGCCTGACGATCTCAAGGCCGCCGTCGGGGCCGCCGAGTCCATCGAGATCGAGAAAGCCGCCCTGCCTCCGGCCACCCGCGCGCGAATCGAGCGGCTGGACATGGTGCAGTTCACGCAGGAGCGCAACGGCCACTGGATCGCGTTCGGCGTCAGCGACGCGCTGTTGGGCGCAGAAGCCATTATCCGCGTGCTGCGGGAGGACGACGTCCGCGCCCGGTTTCGCCATCACACCGTATCCCTGGAGGATGCTTTCGTCCACCACATTGGCGAGTTAAGTGAGAAATTCGAGCAATAGGAGACAATACGATGCAAGCGATTTCGATAGTATCCACACCGGTTCAATCTGTGGCCCAATCGGCCGCCGTCCAGACTTTGTCCCGGCCCACCTCGACCTGGCACATCATCCAGGCGACGGTGGGCAAAGAATTGCACATGACGACCCGCTACATCCCCAACCTGATCGGGTCGCTGGTCAACCAGGCCGTCAGAGTGGTCTTCTTCCTGCTGCTGTCGTCGGCGATCTCCATCCAGGGACTCGGCATGTCTGGCGGCCCGCTGGCCGGGCGCGATCTGTTCATCTCGTTCCAGAGCGGGCTGCTGCTGACCGTCTTCATCGGCGTCACGCTGTGGGGGCCGATTGGCACTATCCGCAACGATCTGTACAACGGCACGCTCGAATTCCTGTACAGCAATCCCGGCTCGCGGTACGCCTACTATGTCGGCAGCGTGCTGGCAAAGGTCATCGTCGAATCGGTGCTGTTTCTGCCGCTCTACCTTTTCCTGGCGATCTACTCGCGGGCGAGTCTGCCCGACCTGCTGATGGTGCTGTTAACCTGCGCGGTGATTCTGGTGGCGTTGACGGCGATGGGCGTGATGATCGCGCTGTTGGCCTTGCTGTGGCGGCAGGTGGATTCGATTGCGCAGGTATTGGGCGTCTTGTTCGAGATGATCGGGGGCGCGTACCTGCCGGTGGCGGCCTTTCCCCGGCTGGTGCAATACCTGGCCTATCCCCTGCCGCACACCTGGGGCTACGACCTGATCCGCTACTACAGTTTTGGGGGAAACTGGCAGACGCTCCTGCCGGTGTGGCAGGAATGGGCCATCATTATTGCCTTCGCCATCGGGTTCACCGTAATCTCACGCCACCTGTTAGGAAAGGCGGAAGAACTCGCCAAGAAGAGCGGGCTGCACGTGATTTGACCCGGACGGCACACCTCGCGCCGGCGGATGGGACGCCCACGGGAACCCGGGAAGCGCCGCCAACGTCATGAAAGGTGCAGCGCGCTATAAAAGTGCGCTGCGTCTAAACTAGGGAGGTGCAGAATGAAAATCAGGGCCTGGGTGGGACTCTTCGCGGTGGCAATCATGGTCACGGCCTGCGGCTCAGGCGGCAGCACTAACGGCGCGGCATCCCTTGAAGGCGAATGGAGGTTGCTGACGATGAATGACGCGCCCCTGCTGCCGGATTCGACGATCACCCTGACGTTTGAGGGTGAGAAGCTCAGTGGATACAGCGGGTGCAACAGTTACGGCGGCCCTTACACACAGACCGGCAGCAACCTGCGTGTCGGCATGGTGGCGATGACGTTGATGGCGTGCCTGGACGATGACGTGATGCAGCAGGAACAGACCTATGCCGAGGTACTGTCAAACGTGGCGAAATTCCGCCTGGGCGACAATCGCCTGGAACTGCTGGACAAGTCCGGCGCAGCGCGGCTCACTTACGCGCGTCAGGAAACTTTCACCGGCCAACCGGCGGCGCTGGTAGGGACCGAGTGGCGCCTGCTGACGCTGGATGGCAGCGCGTTGGACGAGACATTGTCGTTCACCCTCACTTTTACGGAGGACGGCTACAGCGGGTTGGCCGGGTGCCGCCATTTTGAAGGCAACTATCAGGCCGGCGACGGCGACATTCAATTCCCGTCCATCACCATGCTTGAAGAGGACTGTCCCGGCGCGGCGGACGCCTACTATGCGCTGGAAGGCCGCTTCACGGACGCGCTGACGTGGGCGCGTCACTGGCGCATCGTGGACGATCAGCTTGAGATACGCACCCTACAGGGCGAGTCGCTGATCTTCGCGCCGGCAGCGCCCCTGCCGTAGCGTCGTCGGATGGAACGACGTAGTAACCACTTCAGTGGTTCTTTTGACGACTAAAGTCGTTACTACGAGCCTAAAATTTTCATCTACTGAGACTCGCCTTGATAAAGGCCGCCAGCCCCTTGAAGAATTTGCCGTTCATCATGAGCAGCAAAGCATCCAGCATGGGCCGATTGAAAGGCGTGTCCCCCATCAGCATACTCCGCAATGGCGTTTCGCGGGACGCGGCATCCAGGAGCAAAGCCATGGGGGTGTCCTCTTTTCCTTCAATCATCTTGTGCATTTCCCTTTTCATCAGACCCGCAAGCTGCCTCCCGATAAACGAGTCTTGCATGTCGGCAATAGGAGTGTTGAGGGTGTAATGGCCTTTTTGCGGCGCCTGGTTGGGCGGAACAGGGCGGCCAAGCAACGCCGCGAAGTCCTCTTGGCCGACGGAAGCGCCTTTGGAAAAGGCGTGGTAGCTGGCCGGTTCGGTTCGGGCCGGGGCAGGTTGAGCAGACGTTATCTCGACGGCGGCGCGCAGGCGAATGTCCTGTGACGAGGCCCCCACCAGGATTTCAAACGCGCCGGACTCGACGCGCCAATCCTTGAGCTGCGGATCGTAATAAGCGAAGGCGCGGCGATCCAGTGCGAGCGTCACGCCAACCTCTTCACCGGGCTGCAACGCGACTTTGGCGAACCCCTTGAGTTCCTTCGCGGGGCGGAACGCGGTAGATTCCACGTCCCGCACGTAGAGCTGGACGACTTCCTGCCCCGCTACTTTCCCAACGTTTTTAACCCTGAAGGTGACGGTGAGCGCCTCAGGGTCTTTGGAGCGGCTCAGCGCCAGATCGCAGTACTCGAAACGGGTGTAGCTCAGCCCGTGCCCAAAGGGGAACAACACGGGTTGTCCAACAGTGTCGTAATAGCGGTAGCCCACGTAAAGGCTTTCGCGGTATTCGACCGTGGCCGGGCCGCCGGGGAAGTAGGCATACGCCGGGGTGTCTTCCAGCTTGAGGGGGAAAGTTTCGGCCAGTTTGCCGCTGGGATTGACCACGCCCCATAAAATGTCGGCGATCCCACCGGCGCCGGCTTGCCCCCCCAGGTAGCCTTCCAGGATGCAAGGCACGTCCCCGGCCCAGGGCATCTCGACGGGCGAGCCGTTGCTCAAGACGACCACCACCTTTGGGTGCGCCGCGGCGAGCCGCCGGATGAGGGCGTCGTGGCCGGGCGGCAGCTTCATGTGCTGGCGATCCAGGCCCTCGGTTTCGTACAGGTCGGTCAGACCGGCGCAAATCACAACCACTTCAGCTCTTTCGGCCAGGGCGAGGGCTTCTTGAATCAGGGTTTCGTCCGGCGCATCGCCCTTTTCCGTGTAGCCGGGAGCATAGAGAAGACTGTCCGCGCCAAGCAGCTTGAGAATCTCGTCGTGCAAATTGTCGAGCCGGGTGGGATTCATGAGCGAGCTGCCGGCGCCCTGGTAACGGGGAGCTTTCGCAAAGCGCCCGATCAGGGCGAAGCGGGTCGTCTTTTGCAAGGGCAAAATATCCCCCTCGTTCTTGAGCAGCACCGCGCCCTCGGCAGCCGCGCGGCGGGCCAGAGCGTGATGCGCCGCCATGTCGCAGGTGAAGTCTTCACTCAGGGTCACGCTAACTTTGAAAATCAGCGTCAAGACGCGCTCGACCGCGCGATCCAGCACGGCCCCGTCCAGTTGCCCGGACTCGACCGCGGCCACGATTTTGGCGTCGTTCCCGTTCCGCGCGCCCGGCATTTCGAGTGCGACGCCGGCCTGCAAGGCTTCCACACGCTCGTTCATCGCGCCCCAATCGGTGACGACCAGCCCCTCATGCCCCCATTCGTTCTTGAGAATGTCGGTCAGCAGATAGCCATTTTCGCAGGCATAGATGCCATTGATGCGATTGTAGGAGCACATCACCGTCCAGGGTTGCGCGCCTTTGACCGCGATCTCATAGCCGGGAAGGTAAATCTCGCGCAGCGCGCGCTCGTCCACCACGGCGTCAATCGTCATGCGGTGGTATTCCTGGTTGTTGACGGCGTAATGCTTTAAGGAAGCGCCGACGCCCTGGCTTTGCACGCCGTTGATGTGGCTTTTGGCAATTTCGCCGGTCAGGTAAGGGTCTTCGGAGAAATACTCAAAGTTGCGGCCGCACAAGGGGGAGCGTTTGACGTTCGCGCCCGGCCCCAGGATTACGCCAACTTTTTCCTGGCGGCACTCTTCGCCCAAAGCGCGGCCTACCTGATAGATCAAATCGCGGTTCCAGGTGGCGGCCAAAGCCGAAGCGGTCGGAAAGCACGTGGCCGGGACGCTTTCATGCAAGCCGACGTGGTCAGCTCGCCCGGTCTGTTTGCGCAGCCCGTGCGGGCCGTCTGTGACCATAATGGAAGGTATCCCCAGGCGGTCAATGCCTTTCAGATACCAGAAATCCTTTCCCGAACACAACGAGGCTTTCTCGGCCAGGGTCATTTGCGAAATGAGCGCCGCGAGCTTTTCTTGGAATTCCACAAAATGTCTCCCATAAGGGGTTGGATTCAACCGGAGGTGTGAAAAAGAAAGACCCACCTCCACCTGCCCGAAAGTTGATGCAGCCGATACGGCCCCAACTTCCGGGCAGGGAGATGCGGGAAGAAGTATTTCTACGCCCCCTGGTCGGTAAACTTCATTATAAACCCCAGAGGGTCTGTCGCAAAGGGCGCGCCGGCCCCGATGTCAGGGCCGCCATCCTCCCCCACCTGGCCGGGTCATATTGCCGCCCGGACGCATCCCCCCGCCGGGGAAACCCCCGCCGAAGCCGCCGCCCGTGACCATGCTGGAAATTGTGAAGTTGCTGGCCTGCGTCCCGCCGGTGTAGTCATCGGCGGAGTACAGGCCGTCGGTCGCTGCGCCGCTGGCGCTGCCGCCAGTGTAGACGGTGTAGGTCACGCCGTTTTGCAGGGCGGGGGCGCATATCAGGACAGACTGGTAGCTTTTGGTCGGCAGGAACGTCAGCACGTCCGCGCCATCGGCGGCCTCAATGTGAACCAGCGTTCCGGCGGGCTGGGCAGCAGGGAACGTCACCAGCGCCGAGTATTGGGTGGACGTGTCGCTGGGCGCCTGCGCCATCCCCGCGCTGCCGACGGCGACCAGGAACCCGCCGGTGACGTTGAACGCGCCGAGATAATCCAGGGGGCCGTTGCCGTTGTCCGTCGGCCCGTTGACGATCACCGTGCCGCCAGTCATGTCCATTGCCCCATTGGAGTCTAACCCGTCGCCGCCGGCGTCCACGTAGAGATAGCCGCCGTTGAGGTACAGGTGGGCGTTGCCGGACTCGGCGAACTGCTCTCGCCCGCCCCAACCGTTCAGGCCGGAGCTATCCACCCCGCCGGCCCCGTTGAGGCCGTCGTCGCTGGCGACGAGGTGAATCGTCCCCCCGTTGATCGTGATGACGGCGCTTTCGAGGCCTTCGTAGGATTTTGTGATGGACAGCGTGCCGTCGTTGACGGTCAGGGTCGCGTCCGCGTGGAGCCCGTCGTCGCCGGAGGCCAGCGTCAGCTCCCCGCCGCCGAGGGTCAGGCTGCCATTGCTGTGGATGGCGTCGTCGTAGGCGTCAATGGCGATGACGCCGCCGGTGATGCTGACGTCCACGCCGGCTTTCAGCCCCTTGGCGCTGGCGGCGTCGGTGGTGGTGGTGGTACCCATCCCGCGATTGTCCCAACCGCCGCGCTGCGGGGCGTTGGCGCTGCCGCCGCCCGTCGTGAGGGTCAGTTCCCCGCCGCTGACCTGGAGCTGGGTTTCGGCCTGCACGGCATCCTGCCCGGCGGTGATGACCAGGACGCCGCCCTCGATGGCGATGACGCCCTTTTCGGCGTCCTCATCGTTGTTGGCTTGCAGACCGTCGCCGCCGGCGTTGATGGTGAGCGCGCCGTCCTTGACCGCGACGGAATCCCGTCCCTTGACGCCGTCGTTGACGGCGTTGACGGTGATGGTTCCGCCGGTGATCTTGAGGTCGTCTTTGCTGACGATGCCGTGGTTGTAGGTCGCGTTGACGACCAGCGCCCCGCCGCCGTTCAGGGTCAGGTCGGCCTTGCTGAAGATGGCGGCGTCGGGTTCGTCCGCGGCCACGGCCTCCGCGTTGTAGGTCGCCCCGTCGCTGACGACGTTGGTGCTCCCGTCGGCCAGGGTGATGACGACCTTGTCCGCCTGGACGACGTAGATGGGCGCGTTGTCGGCGCAGGTCAGCGTCGCGCCGTCGAGAATAAGGGTGACTTTCTCCTTGTCGCCGGTGTTGACGATGATCTGCCCGTTGTCCAGGACGCCGCTGATGCGGTACGTTCCGCCGGCGGTGATGGTGGCGCGGCTGCCGTCAACCGCCACGCCGCTGCCCGTGAAGGCGATAGCGTCGCCATTCAGTTGGATCGTGGTTGCGTCGGAATCGTTCACGACCAGGTCTTCCGGGTCGTATTCGACGACGATGGGGGTGACGACGACCGTGGCGGTCGCGGCCGGGGCGGAAGTTGCGCTGCCCGCGCTCGTCGCCTGCGCGAGGCCGGCCGGCGTGGTGGAGGCCAGCGTGTTGCCGGAACAGGCCGTGAGGGCCATCAGGATAAAGGCTAACAGTAAAGCGGTGATCTTTTTCATGGTATTGTTCTCCTCAAGTTATAGCAGGATTTGCGGAATGATAGGATTAAAAATCCGTTTTCATCCGTTGAATCTGTTGACAGATTCTCATGAGCCTAATGCGAGTCAAGGGCTTGCCGCCGCTGCGAGTCGTTGGCAGTTTGGCGCGGGCCTGACGTTGAGAAAAGGGCCGAATAGTCCACGGCAGGTTCGCCGGAGCGCACCATTACCACCACGTCATTCTGCGGCTCGTTGTACGTGATCTTGACCTCGGCCACGTCGTGCAGGAAGTCAATTTTGCCGATCTCGCAGTGAATGATATCCAAGCCCGTGCGCGCGCGCAAGTCGGCCAACAGGGTCGGGTAGTGTTCCGGCTTGACCCATTCGATGTGTTCGTAGGTGATGGTTTTCTGGCTCACGCTGCGCAGTCCCCACGCTCTTTCGGCCAGGAGCAACACGGCGACGACGGCCAGGTTGGCGATGATCAGGCTGTCGTAGATTTCCTCCTGGAGCAACACGGCGTTGATGACCGGCAGCGCCAGCATCACAAACAGGTACGCCATCTCGCGGACGGGGATGGGATCGGTGCGGAACCGCAAAATCGAGAAGATGGCGAAGAGGCCGAGGCCGAAGCCCACGCTCAAGTCTATCTCACTGAGCAGGCCGGCGATCAAGAACGCCAGGGTGTTGAAGGTCAGAAATGTCAGGACGTAGTTCTTGTCCCGTTTGGTGGGGGCATAGACGCCGCGCACGATCAGAAAGGCTATCCCGATATTGAACAGAAAACTTGCTCCAAAAGCCAGAAAGTCGTCCATTAGTTATTCTTCTCCTGAAGGATACGGTTGAGCCACAGATGATTGGGCTTGAAATGATTGTGTTTGACCTGCGGAACGAGCAGCGACACCCCGATGCAATACTTGCTGAAACCCACCGGGCGCACGCCCAACGCGCGCAACTGGCCGATGAACTCGGAACGCAGCGAATACGCTGCCTGCTTCACCTCAACGATGGCGAGGCCGGGGAGCGCGAGTTCCGTCTGGCCGACGCGGAAGGAGAGGCCGACGTCCAACGTCAGGCGCTCCGCGCGGTGTTTGCTCACCAACGTCACCCGGCGAAAGTGATTCCACAGCACCGGCGTCAGGGTCTCGGCGGGATACGGGAAGTGGGCCGCCAAGAACTCGCGGGCGCGTGGGTCAATCCAGCGCAGTAAGGCTGCGGTTTGCAGGCGCTCCTTGAGGGTGACGCCCTGGGGGGTCTTGTGCTTGACTTCCAGGAAGGCCAGCCCGGAATCCAGGTAAGTCCGCGCGCGCACCTTGTAGCGGTTGCCCTGCCCGTTGTGATGCTGGTAGTAAAGGGCATACGCCGGCGTGTCGAAGTACAGGGTCTGGTAGTGATGCAGGCGGCGGTTGGCAATCTCCAGCACCTCGTAATCGTCGCTGAGACGCGCCAGGACGCCGACCAGTTGCTCCTCGCGCAACACCAGCTTCGTGTCAATGCGGCGCAGCAGGGCCACGTCGGCCATCTCCGCCAGGCTGATGGGCGCGAACTCTGCCAGCGCGCGCGCGAGCGACGGGGGCGCCGGCGGGAAGGTCGTCAACACCACGGCGAGGTCAGGGGACTTGCGTGTCTTGCGGAATTGTATCTGTGTGTCCATAGTTTACCTGCCTTATGATTTAACTTCAGACTCAGTTTACCGTACCGGCCTGAGAATAATCTGAGAAAAGGTTAAGAAATGGCTTAAGAATCTATCCGAAAATTCGTTTGGGCTCGTGATTTGCGCCTAAAGGCGCGGTTGAGGGGGTGTTTTTTCGTGGGCGGGGTAGCCCGCCCACG
>DAOUGD010000179.1:0-47236 GCA_034429475.1 Anaerolineae bacterium | reverse complement strand
TCCAAACCCGCTTACTGACCATGGTGAAAGATACGGTGTTGCAAACGCCGGAACAGATCAAAAACACCTTGAATCACATCTTTGGCCTCGCCGGCCTCACTTGTCGGATTTGATCCTTGGAAGGGAGTAAGGGACTTGCTTTACCACGCGGATGCCCATGTGCCTCTACGATTGTTGTTGAATTGGCAGACAAAGCTAAAATCTGCTACCCTTTACCTGAAATTCATAAACAGATTATTAGCGAGTTACCATTAGCACAGTGCCGTAAGACCTTGAATTCGCTCGTGTCAGAATATTTTCATGAGGATAGTGGTTCGGCCTAAATTCAAGACACGTTCTTAAAAAAGAGGACGCATCCAATGAGCAATGCGCCCTCTTTTTCTTTGCCTGGTTACAGTGAGTTAAGAAGTAGAGCTACTTACCACCCAGAATCTCCATTAATAGTTCCTTAACACCAGCGGCAGGAATATCTTGTACTCCACCGCGCCGAGTGAGTCGCCGTAGAGGATGCCGCGCCCGTTGGTACCGAGGTAGACCCGGCCATAGATGCGCGGGTCGCCGGTGATGGCGTCGCCTGTCCAGCCATATTGATGCTGATCGTCGTTGATGCGCACCCAGCTCGCGCCCATGTTCGTGGAGCGATAGATGCCGCGCACGCCGTCTACCTGCCCGCTGATGTAGATCGCCATATAGTCGGCCCCCGGCGCGGGGGCGCCAAACCCGACCACGTCAGCCTTTTCTACGTTGGCGAGCTTCGTGAAGTTGTCGCCGCCGTCGGTGGAATGCCACAGGCCGTAGACGTCAACGTCGTCATCGCCGCCGGCTGCCCAGAGGTCGCCCTCAATGCCGGGGACGGCCTTGAATTTCAGCGAAACGGTAGTGGGCCAGCCCGCGCTGATCGTGGCGGCGAAGGTGGCGCCGCCGTCCTCGCTGCGGTAGAAGTTGCCGTTGGCGTAGCCGTAGAAGACGTCCGGGTTGACGCGATCCGACTCGATGGTGGCGCTTTCCGAGATGCCGGCGCTGGCTGTCCAGGTGTCGCCGAGGTCGGTCGAATAGTACACGGCGCCTTCCGGCGACCAGACGATCGCGCCGCCATCCGCCGCCACCGCGACGTTGCCGCCCCGGTTGTTGTTCAGCGGCTCGGTGATGGGCGGCGTCCAGGTGATGCCGCCGTCCTGCGAGTAGCCGAGGTTCATTATGGTGTCGCCGTTGCCCACGCGCACGACGAAGTTCGGGGCAAGCTCGGCGTAGTCCAGGCTGGTGCCGGAGCCGAGGGTGGGGTTGGTGGTCATGCCGGGGACGACGCTCAGGTCGTCGTGGCGGAAGCCGCCGATGTCGGCCAGGGCGCTGATCAGGTGCGCGGTCCCGGTCGGCGGGCTGATCAGGTCGAGCACGGCGGTCTCTTCGAGGCCCTGCGCCATAACGGTGATGGTGACGATCTCATCCATATCCCAGTCAGTGAGGTTGTTGCTGCCGTAAATGGTCGCGCCGGTGCCGTACATCATCCGATCGGAGTTGAAGGGGTCAATTTCCAGATCGCCGATCATCCAGCCTAGTTTCGGCGCCGTCTCCGGCAGGGGGTCTACGGTGCGGCCCCAATCCAGCCAGGGGGCGGCGGAAATGTCCTGGACGTAGTCATTCACGCGCGGCCAGGGCCAGTTTGTCGTATTCATAATGTTCCAGATACGCTCCCAGGTGGCGCCGCCGTCGGTGCTGCGGAAGAGGATGTCATCCGGCCACCAGGATTGCTGGCTGGAGACCATCAGCACATTCGGGTTGGACGCATCTACGGCCAATCCGCCATAACCGTAAGTCCACCAGGACAGGCTCGGATCGGGGTGCAGCGGCGGGGTGATGTCTGTCCAGACGCCGGTGCGGGTGTTGTATTTCCAGACCGCGCCGTTGCCTCCCGCGTAGGGGCCGCAGTTATTGCTGTACGTGACGTAGAGTACGCCGTTGGAGGCCAGCACGCCGTGATAGGGCAAATACCCCTGATCCGGCTGACCGGGGATGGGTTCCCACGTCCGCCCGGCGTCGGTGCTTTGATACAGCGCCGTGTCGGTGTCCGCCACGCCCACGTAAATCGTCCGCGAGGGCATGATGCCGGTCTGACCGGTGCTCTTGTCGAAGACCACCCACACCACGCCGATGAGATCGCCGTCGTAATCGCCCGTGCCCGGCGCGTAGTTGCCGACCGCCGTGAAGGTGACCACCCGCGACCAGGTAACGCCGAAGTCGTCGCTGCGCCACAGGCCGTTGCCGCTGCGCGTGCCCAGGTAGAGGATGCTGTTGACGTTGGGATCAATCGCCAAGCGCTCGCCCATGGCGCGGCCGGGCATGTTGCCGCCGCCTTTGAACGACAGATCGGTGATCGCCCAGGTGGCGCCCCGGTCGGCGGAGCGGAGGATGGCGGCGTTGTTGGGGTCCCAGTCGTTGGTGTAGGTGCCGACGAAGGCGTAGACCCGATCCGGGTCCAGCGCATCCGTCGCCAGGCTATCTACGCCGGTCCAGCCCCACTGATCCCAGCCGATCCAGTCCAGCAGGGGAATCCACCGATTAGTAGCGGTATCCAGGCGATATGCGCCGCCGATGTCGGTGCGGGCGTAGACCAGTCCCTCTTCGGCGGTGTTGAAGATGATGCCTGGCACAAAACCGCCGCCGACGACTTCCACGTTCTGCCACGAATATGGCTCTGAGGGCGCCGCGAGCGATCGGGCTGCCGCGCTATCGCCGTGCGCACCTACCCACCAGACGCCCAGCAGAGCCAGCGCGATCCCAAAAACCGATACAACCCTAACGAATGTACCTGCTCTCATGTCCTGACCTCCTTAGAAAGATTAAAAACGGGGATGAGCATTTTGGGTATCCCCACAGTTATCGAAAATGATACTGTGAAACCGATTTCACGTCAAGTGTTTTTGCTTGTTTTTTAGCTGTTTTGCGGTGACGAACTACCGCCGGTCACCGCAAAACACCCTTCTTATCGTCGAGTTGTTCCTATTGAAAAGTCGAGTAGACTAACAGTGGGCGTAACGTCAGCAGCGCTATCATTATTGAACAGGTTCTTGTTCTCGCCAAGGAGCATTCCAATCGCACGATGGGCAACGTTGCCACCCGCCTACTTTCATTAATTATGCTGCTCCAATCGCGGGCCACCTGGAAGGCCGGGGAATTGGCCGAGGAGCTGGGCGTTTCGGAGCGCACCATCCACCGCTATATGGAGATGCTGGATGAGATGGGTGTCCCCATCTACACCGAGCGCGGGCCGTATGGCGGTTTTGGGCTGCTGCGCGGCTACAAGCTGCCGCCGCTCATCTTCACTGCCGAAGAAGCGACGGTGCTGTACATGGGCGCGCATCTGATCGAGGAAGTGTGGGGTCAGGTGTATCGGGACGCGGTCACGTCGGTGACGGCCAAGCTGGACAACGTGCTGCCCGACGACCTGCGCCACGAAGTCGCGCTGGCCCAGCAGAGCCTCGTCGTCGGCGGGCTGCTGGCGAAGGATTACCGTCCCTGGGCGCCCACGATGCAGGCGTTGCGCACACACATCATCGCGCGGCGCAGCGTACGCCTCACGTACCGCAGTTTTGCCCAGGAAGAAACCTGCCGCGACGTAGACCCTTACGCGCTCACATTTCGCGGCGGGTTGTGGTATCTGGTGGGGTTCTGCCACCTGCGGCAGGAAATGCGCACCTTCCGCGTGGATCGCATCCTGACCGTGGCCCCCTTAGAAAACCGCTTTATCCTCCCTCACGATTTTTCCGTGCGTGATTACTTTCAGAATGCCCCGCCCTTCGAGAACAAATATACCGTTGTCGTCCACATGGATGCGTCCGTGGCGCCGGCCGTGCGCGAGTACGCCGGTCACTGGGCCGACATCACCGAGCACGACGACGGCTCACTCACCGTGCAATTTGGCGTATCGGCGCTGGATTGGCCCACCAGTTGGGTGTTAGGGTATGGCCGCGCTGCCCAAGTCCTGGCCCCTCCTGAACTGGTTGAAAAAGTGCAGCAAGAGGCCGTTGCCATTGCGAAACGATATAGTAGACAGTAGACGGTAGACAGTAGACAGGCCCGTCTACCGTCTACCGTCTACCGTCTACCGTCTACCGTTTACGTCCTCAGTAAATGCGGTATCATGGCCGCCGATGGACACAGGATCCCAGACCTTACAAGCCTTATGCGCGGTGATGCGCGCGACCTACGCTTCCCTCGATCTCAACACAGTGCTCAACAACGCTTTGAGCCAGGTCATGCAGGTGCTGGATGCGGAAGTCGGAACGATCCACCTGGTGGACAGCGCCCGTGGGCAGTTGCGGCTCGCGGCAGCCCACGGCCTCCCGGCGACGCAGCCAGCGCGGTTGGAAGCCTGGGCGAAAGCCACGCCGCCGCCCTGCCCCATCGCCCCCGAAGGCGTCTGCCTCAGCGCGCCCCTGCAAGCGGGCGGACAGTATCAGGGATTGCTCACCGTCGGCCGCGCCGGAGCACGCCCGTTTGACGCCAATGCCCCCACCCTGCTGGAAGTCCTGACCGTTCCCATCGGCGAGGCCATCCACAACGCCCACCGCTACAGCGCCGAGCGCGCTCGCCGGCAGCAGGCCGACACCCTCTTGCAAGTGGCCGCCGTCGTCAGCTCTTCGCTCGAACTGAACGAGGTGCTGCCCAGCATCCTCGATCAACTGTGCCGGGTGATTTCCTGCACTAACGCTACCATCCAACTGCTGCAAGAAGGCGCACTCCACATTGTTGCAGCGGAAGGCGCGGGGCTAGGCCCCGGTGTTCCCTTTGAGCCGACCTACCCCCATTGGCATGTGATCACCCAGGAGGAAACCCTCAACCTGGATCAGGCCCACGCCGCGTATCCCGCCTTTTCCCACGCCCACGGCTGGCTGGGCGCGCCGCTCTGGGTGGGAGAAGAAGTCGTCGGGTTGATCGCGCTGGAACGCGCCCTGCCGGAAGGCTACACCGAAGAGGACGTGCGTCTGATCACGGGTTTCGCCGACCTCACCGGGCTGGCGTTGGAGAACGCGCGCCTGTACCGGCAGGCCGAACAACTCGCCGTCATCCGCGAGCGGCAGCGGTTGGCGCGCGAGCTGCACGACTCGGTCACGCAATCGCTGTACAGCCTGACGCTGCTCACCGAGGCGGCGCGGCGGCTGGCGCGCAGCGGCGACCTGGCGCGCGTCGAGGAGGCGCTGACGCGGCTCAGCGAAATTGATCAGCAGGCGCTCAAAGAGATGCGGCTGCTGGTCTACGAACTGCGCCCGCTGGCGCTCAAGCACGTCGGGCTGGTGGGCGCGCTGCAACAGCGGCTCGATACCGTCGAGAAGCGCGCCGGGGTGGAAACGCACCTGCTGCTGGAAGGCGTCATGGTATTCCCAGAGCAGATGGAGGAGGAACTGTATCGCATCGCGCAGGAAGCGCTGAACAACGCGCTCAAACACGCAGCGGCGACCGTCATCACCGTGCGGATTCGCACCGACGAAGCGCCGCCGCCCGGCGAGGCCGCCATCGCCCTGACCATCACGGACAATGGCAAGGGCTTCAACCTCGACGAGACGACCGCGGCGGCGTCCGGCGGCGACACCGGCGGGATCGGGCTGGACAGCATGCGCGAGCGCGCCGAAAAACTCGGCGGCGCCCTCACCGTCCACTCCGCGCCGGGAAAGGGCACAACCGTGGAATTGATCATTCCGGCCGCCAAGAGCGCGCTGCCTTCGTGAATATCTTAATTCTCAACGGATTGAACGGAAGCAAACGGATTTCCGTTGCCAATCGGCTCAATCTATTGACAACAGGAACCATAGACGATGAACGAAACTGCTAAAATTCGTATTTTGATTGCCGACGATCACGCGATTGTGCGGGAAGGGCTGCGTTGGCTGATCACGACCGAGCCGGGCATGGAGTTGATAGGGGAAGCTGTGGATGGCAACGACGCCGTCCGCAAGGCCCATGCCCTGCATCCCGACGTTATTTTGATGGACCTGGTGATGCCCCACAAAGGCGGCATCGAAGCCATCGCCGAAATCAAGCAAGAATTTCCCGAAGCTCGCATCCTGGTGTTGACCAGCTTCGCGGAAGACGAGAAGGTCTTCCCGGCCATCAAGGCGGGGGCGCTGGGCTATCTGCTCAAAGACGCCTCGCCGCAGGAACTGTTGCACGCCATCCGCGACATCTACCATGGCACGCCCACGATGCATCCCACCATCGCCCGCAAAGTCATGGCCGAGTTGCAGCATCAATCCGACCTGCCGCCCACCGCCGAACCATTGACCGAGCGCGAAGCCGAGGTGCTCAACCTGGTCGCGCGCGGCCTCTCCAATCAGGACATCGCCCAAACGCTGTTCATCAGCGAGCGCACCGCGCGGACGCACGTCTGCAATATCCTGCGCAAACTCCACGTCGCCAACCGCACCCAGGCTACCCTCTACGCCCTGCGGGAGGGATTGGTGCATATTGAAGGATGAGCGAGTGAGCGGAGCAGCGGGGCAGCGGATCAGCGAGAAAGCGGATCAGCGAGAAAGCGCCTGACACTCCGCACTCAGTCCTCAGTCCTCAGCACTCAGTCCTCAGCACTCAGTCCTCTCTCCAAAATCTGTCTTTTGACTTGGTTAAAAATCAGTCATTTGACCAATGCGCCCGGCCACAGGCGTGGTATGATATTTGTTTGCACGGTACGAGAAACTTCCTGGAGTGGGTAGCGTATCAGAGGATGGAATGTATGGAAAGCGCAGTGGCTTGCATCGTTGCCCAACCAGGGCCGATGAGGAGCAGTTTGCAGATGTTGATGACCACCATACCACAGGTAGCCGTCGTCAACGCGGTGGGAGACACCGGGGCGTTGTGGGGGCCGGACAGCGAGCGTCAGCCAGACCTGATTCTGCTCGACCCACACCTGTCCGACACACCGGTCGGCAGCGCGGTGCAGCAAATCCAGAGCCGCTGTCCGCAAACCCGCTGCCTGGTGCTGGCCGACAGCGTCCAACAGCAACAAGAAGCCGAAGCGGCCGGCGCCCATCGGGTATTGCTCAAAGGGTTGCCGGGAGCGCGGCTCTCGGCGGCCATTGAGGGTCTGCTTGCGGGATAGTCGCGCGCAAGTTTGGTGTTTCTGTCAGCAGGTTACTCCCTTCCAAGGGACAAAATCCGCAAGTTCGCGTAGTTGAATCACTACTACCGGTGGCACTAGATGAGGCATCATGCGCCATTCCGCCCCAAATGGGGGAGGGCATTCCTCCCCTGTAGTTATCCCAACTTGCGGATTTTGATGTTTGGAAGGGAGTAAGCAGATTTATGCTGTAAAACAATCAAAAAATCTGCTTAATCCGCTAAATCTGCTGATGAAAAAGATAAAGATCATACTCTAAACAAGGGGGAAAACGTTAACGATGAGTCTGCATACGGTTCAAACTACTTTAGATGAGCCTCCTGGGGCTTCTGAGGAGCCGCCCCAGCCGTGGCGTGAGGTTAGCTTAGAAAAATGGAATGATTGGCGCTGGCAACTGTCGCACCGCTTGAGCACGGTGGAGGATTTTGCCCGCGTGATTCACCTGACCCCGGAAGAGACGGCCGGACTTTCCGCTCCCGGCAAATTCCGGGTAGATGTCACCCCTTATCTCGCCAGTTTGATGGATCCCGATGATCCGAACTGCCCGATTCGGCGGCAGTTCATCCCCACCGAAAAAGAATTGGTCCCCTTCGATGCCGGGATGGCCGATTCGTTGGGCGAGGATGCCCATTCCCCGGTGCCCGGTCTCGTCCACCGTTATCCCGACCGGGTGTTGATGCTGGTCACGACGCAGTGCGCGGCCTATTGCCGGTTCTGCACGCGCAGCCGGATGGTGGGTGATACGCACGTGATGTTCAACACGGCCACCTACGAACGGCAACTGGAATACATCGCCGCGACGCCCGAAATCCGCGACGTGTTAATTTCCGGCGGCGACCCGCTGACGCTGCCCCAGCCCCTGCTGGAGCGATTGCTGCGCGGCCTGCGGGATATCCCGCACGTCGAAATCATCCGCATTGGCTCGCGGGTCCCGGTGGTCTTGCCGCAGCGCATCACGCCTGAGCTGGTGGAAATGCTGGGGCAGTACCACCCGCTGTGGATGAACATCCACTTCAACCACCCGAAGGAAATCACGCCGGAAGTGGAACTGGCCCTGAAGCGGCTGGCGAACGCCGGGATTCCGCTCGGCAGCCAGACGGTGCTGCTGGCCGGCGTCAACGACTGCCCGAACGTCATCAAGGCGCTGACGCACAAGCTGGTCAAGAACCGCGTGCGCCCGTACTATCTGTACCAGTGCGATCTGGTGCAGGGCGCCGGGCACTTCCGCACGCCGGTTTCCAAGGGCATTGAAATTATGGAAGCGCTGCGCGGGCACACGTCCGGGTACGCCATTCCGACTTACGTGATTGACGCGCCCGAAGGCGGCGGCAAAGTGCCGGTGTTGCCCAACTACCTGCTGAGCATGTCCGATACCAAAGTCGTCGTGCGCAACTACGAGGGCTTCATCACCACGTACAGCCAGCCGAAGGTGTACGCGACGCACGATCCCGAAACCTGCCCCTACTGCCAGCAGCATCTCAGCGAGGGCGGGCAGGAAGGCGTGGCCGGGCTGCTCTCCGGAACCAAGCGCGTCGTCGCGCCGGAGGGTTGGCACGCCACGCATCAACGACCGCAGCCGCATCCTGACGACCTCTTCAACGCCAAACCGGCGATTGAAAGGCGCGAGCGGGTGCATGAACCGGCGCGGGTGGAGATCGGGGAATGCGCATCGCGGTCTTAGCCAATTGCAAACACACCGTCAAGGCGCGGGTGGGCGCGGATGCGCCCCCCGACGCCCTGGCGGAATACGACGCTGACGAGACCGTCAACGGCATCCAGGCCGCGCTGCGCGGCGCCGGCCACGAGCCGTTCTTGCTGGAGGCCGACGAAACGCTGTTCGACACCCTCCGCACGACACGCCCGGATATGGGCTTCAACATCGCCGAGGGGCTGCACGGCGACTCGCGGGAATCGCACGTCCCGGCGCTGCTGGAACTACTGAAAATCCCGTACACCGGCTCCAAAATCCTGACACACGCGATCTCGCTGGACAAGGTGATGACCAAGCGCGTCTGGCGCGATGCCGGCCTGCCGACCGCGCCGTTCCAGGAGTTCATTCACGGGCACGAGCCGCTTGATCCGGCGCTGACCTTCCCGATGTTCGTCAAACCGGCGCGCGAAGGCTCCGGCATGGGCATCAACGCTAACTCTATCGTCCACGACGAGGCCGCGTTAAGGGCGCAGGTGCTATGGGTGCTCACGACGTATCGCCAGCCGGCGCTGGTGGAGGGATATCTGCCGGGCCGCGAGTTCACCGTCGGGTTGATCGGCAATCGCTACCGGCCGGGGCAAGCGCCCCGCTCCGCTTTCTACGATGCGGATGGCTTCCACGTCTTCCCCATCGAGGAAATTGACATGGGGCGGGCCATCATCCCAAGTGTGTACAACACCGAGGCGAAGGGGTTCGCCCCCGAAAATGCGGCGGGACTCAAGTTCCATTGTCCGGCCGACCTGCCCGCCGATTTGACGGCGCAAATCAAAGCCTTGACGGTGCGCGCCTTCGAGGCGCTGAACGGGTTGGACCTGTCCAGGGTTGACTTCAAACTGGACGCCGACGGCGCACCGCAACTGGTGGAAATCAACACCCTGCCTGGCCTGCGGCCCCAATTCAGCGATATGTGGATTCTGTCCAACGCAGAAGGCGTTGATTACGACTGGCTGGTGGTCGAAATCTTGAACCTGGCGCGGGAACGCTACGGGCTATAGAGATCACAAGTCCGATAAAAACACCCTCCGGTAAAACCAGAGGGTGTTTTTAATACGGGTACTGCCGCCCCACGAAGATGTTCTCGGCCACGTCCAGGTTGGGGAACAGGTTGAAAAGCTACAGTAACTCAAGTAAAAATCAACATAGTGGAAGTCTGGTTGATATGTCCCAGATATTGTTCGCCGTAGGTGGAGAACCCCACCGTAGGAATACCGGCAAAGATCCTCCCATACTCTTCCCATTGCCCCCATTGCTCTAACTGGAGTGCCCGGAAGCAGCAGTTGAAATGGATCAAGCCGGAAATCCGGCCCAATTTTTCCTTTTTGGCCTGGAGGAGCGCCCGCGTATCCTGGACAATGTCCGTCGCCTGTAGCAAATCGAGTTCTGTTCCTTCCTTGATGTGGCAGAAAAACACCAGGGCATCGCCCCGGAACTCTCTAAGGCCGCGCACATAGGGTTCTTCCTCCACCATCAAACCAAAAGGTTGGTCCATAAACTTGCTGGTGGCCTGCTCCAACGGCAACCCGACAGCCCTGGCATAGGCCACGCTGGCCGGCTCGCCATCAAATTCAAACACAATCCGTTCGGCCTCGTTCACCCGCGTGGCCTTGAGCACCTTTTTCACGGTACAAAAACTCTGCGTCTTGACCACCTCAAAGCCCGTTTTGGGTTTTAAAAGGGCCAGTACGGCCGCGTTGGTGTAAGCTTCACCGTTGGCAAAGACATAAGTGATTTGAAGTTTCATATCATCTGCAGCCGATCCACCCACAAAGAGGATATTGGTTAGATCGCCAATTTTGTCCATCACCTTCTCTTCAGCGCCGCTCAGTCCATCTATGAGGATAAGGCCGACGTACTGTCTGACGTCAAGGTCTATCATCCTTTTGCCGGTGTGTGCTTCAAAGGCAGAAAATACTTGCGGCACCTGGTTTTCAGTTTTGAGGTTATGCACCACCCCAATGACTACATCTTCCAGAGCCTCAGCATCAAACGCCATCGCTACCACGGAATTCCTGAGCACTTTTTCGTTGACCAGCTCACCGGCGGTGGTACACCCCATCACCGTCGCTGTGGGGAACTGCTTTTGCAGCGCCGCAGCCAGCGCCGCAGGCTCGAAACTTGATGAAGCAAAAAACAGGATGAACTTGGGTGAGAGATCCGACAACTGAGCGGCAAGATCCGCCGCATTCTGTTCTGGGGATGTTTCTATAGAGTATACAGGTTTAATTGTCATCTTTTCCGCTCCTCGCTTACAGCGTCACGCCCATTTCCTTGGCGATCCGTCTTACGTCGTCCATAACCCAAGGATAGTCTTCAGAATTCTCGTTATATCTCTCTGGGTCAATCCCCTTCAACATCAACTTGGTTTTTGTCGCTAACACAAGAAAAGGATCACCCTGGGATCGGGCTTCAATAATCTTGTCTATCATCTTCTTTATCTGACCCGCCATTGCGCTATCTCCGTTTGTACCTAAAAATGCCCTCTGTGTAAACCACTTGCGCTCCCCGTGCAGGGGATGACCTTAAACCCGCTTCGCCAGACTGTTTTGTTATAAGAAAGGAAGTAATAATGTGATTTCATTATACTCTGAACTTCAAACTGATCAACACATTGGACGTTCGCGGAACTTCGCTGGATCGACATTGGGGTTATAGAAGCAAACTCAATCAAAATGTCCCAGGATGGCGTGCAATTTTGCCACTTCATCGGCATGAACGAGGGCCAACACTTCATCCACCGCCTGCAAACGCAGGTCGCCATGAGGCAATAACATCTCCCCTTTACGCAGAATCGCCACCAATACCACCTGGGCCGGCCACGTAATCTCCGCTATCGTCTTGCCCACCGCCATCGAGGTTGGGGCAATCTTCGTCTCGATCAGCGAGAACAGCCCCTTACGCAACTTAAGCAGCGTCATCATGTCGCCCAGCGACATCTCTTCTGCCACCAGGCGGGCCATAAAATCGGATTGGTTCAGGGCCACGTCCACGCCCATCACCGGCGTGTATAGCCAGGCATTCTTGGGGTTGTTCACCCGCCCGATGGTGCGCGGGACGTTGAACTCAAAGCGCGCCAACGTCGTCGCCACCAGGTTGATTTCGTCCACCCCCGTGACGGCCGCAACCACATGGGCGGTGCGGATGCCCGCCGATTCCAACATGTTGGGATCGGTGCCGCTTCCCCACACCACCACGTCCGCCGGGAGTTCTTTCTTCAAGCGGGGAATCTCTTCCTCGCGGTTCTCAATCACCTTGATTTGATGACCCTCTTGAAGCAGCAATTGCCCCAAGTGCGTGCCCACTTTTCCTCCACCCACCACAATGACCTTCATTGTATTTCCTCCTCTCAAGCCATGCCCAACAGAGACCGCAGCCGCTCAGCCGCGATGCCGCTGACGGCCAGGTGGACGACATCCCCGCTTTGAAAGATGGTGCCCAACGTCGGCAGGAAGGTATTGCCCCCCCGGCTGACGGCCACCACCCGCAGTTCCCCCGGAACGTCCAGGTCTTTTACCGTCCGGCCGATCAACAACGGCGGCGCTTCAACGTCCATCAAATCCACGCCCCCCCCGCCCAGGCTCATCACCGTATCCAGGGTTGAATAGGCCAGCAAATCGGCGACCTGCCGCACGCCCCAGGTGGTGGGATCGATGGTCTGCACGCCCAGGCGCTGGTAAATCTCGGCCTTGCGGGGATCATACACGCGGGCAATGACGCGCGGCACGCGGAAAATCTGGCTGGCGATGCGCGCCGCCACCACGTTGACTTCGTCGCTGGATGAAACGGCAGCTACGGCGTCGCACCGCTGAATACCGGCGTCCTTCAGGATGTCCTCGTCAAACTCAATGCCGGTCAGCGTCCGGCCCTTGAAATGCGCCCCCAACCGCTCAAAGTCGGATTTGTTGCGGGCGATCACGGTGACGGTGTGACCTTGCAAACCGAGTTTGCGCGCCAGGGTAGACCCCATCCGTCCACAGCCAATCACGATGACTTTCATCTCTGTACCTCCCTTAAAAATACAAGACTGTTTCACGCAAAGGCGCAAAGACGCAAAGTAAAAAAAACTTAGCGGGCTTTGCGCCTTTGCGTGAAATTTTCATCTAACCACTGGTGAACCGCCGGTTCATGATGAATTCCTCTGAAAATAACCACAGAGGGCATAGAGAACACAGAGAAAAAAGAAAATCTCTGCGACCTCTGCGTCTCTGCGGTGAAAATTTTCTTATTGGGGCCGGCCCACGGCAGGATGTCGCCGTTCGCGGCGCCGCGCCAGCAGTTTGCGCGCTTCGTCCACGAGCAACAGCGACGGCGTCCAGGCAAGCAGGAAGAGCCATTGCCAAAGCGGGAAACCGGCCGTGTCAAAGATTTTTTGCAGGAACGGCACGTAAGTTAGCAGGAACACCAGGACCAACTCCGAAGCAATGCCGATCCAGAGCAAGCGGTTACCGGACAGAGGCGTGCGGAAGAACGAGGCCCGCTCCGTGCGCTGCGCGAACAGGTTGCCGATCTGCGTCGTCACCACCGCCCCCAACGCCATCGCCGTCGCCGCGCCATACACCGGCCCGGCGTCCGGCAAATCCAGCCATTGTCCCCCATAACCGTTCACCCAGTAATGGAAAAAGAACGCCGCCATCGTCGCCAGGCTTTGCACCGGCCCCAACACGAAATACGCCCGTTTCAACAATGCGGGGCTGATGACGTGCTCCTTGAGGTTGCGGGGCGGCAGGTCCATCAACCCCGCTTCCGGCGGCTCCGCGCCCAACGCCAGCGCCGGGAGCATGTCCGTGCCCAGGTCAACGGAAAGAATCTGCATCACCGTCAGGCCCAAGGGAATGCGCCCGCGGCTCATCACGAAGAAAATGAACGGCACCGCCTCCGGCGTGTTGCTGGTGAAGATGTACGACAGGAATTTCTTAATGTTGGCGTAAACGCCGCGCCCCTCTTCCACCGCATTGACGATGGAAGCGAAGTTGTCGTCGGTCAACACCATATCGGCGGCCTCCTTGGCGACGTCCGTGCCGGCCAGCCCCATCGCCACGCCGATGTCGGCCTTCTTCAACGCCGGAGCGTCGTTGACGCCGTCGCCGGTGACGGCCACGATGTTGCCCAACGCTTGCAACGTCGCCACCACCCGCAGCTTGTGCTCCGGGGCCACGCGGGCGAAGATGACATCTCCCTTGAAAGCGTCACGGAGCGCCGCATCGTCCATACCATCCAATTCCGTCCCACTGATGATGCGCGGACGCTCTTCGTGGATGATGCCGATGCGCCGCGCAATGGATTCGGCAGTGAGGCCGTAATCGCCCGTGATCATCACGATGCGGATGCCGGCGTGATGGCATTTCGCAACGGCCTCGGCCACCTCCGCGCGCGGCGGGTCCATCATCGCGATCAACCCCAGAAAAACCAGGTCGGTTTCCACGGCTTCGGCAGAATACGTCGCAAAGTCGCCGGGCAGCGGGCGGGCGGCAACGGCCAGCACGCGCAGACCGCGCCGGGCGTAGTCGTCGTTGACGGCCATAATTTCGGCCCGCAGCGCCTCATCCAAAGGCTGCGTTTGATCCCCCATCCGCACCGTGGGACACAGCGCCAGCACCTCTTTGGGCGCACCCTTCACATACGCGACCCGCTCCCGCCCGACCTGGTGCAGCGTGCTCATCCGCTTGCGGCGCGATTCAAACGGCAGTTCGCGCACGCGCGGACAGCGCAAAGTCTCTTCCTCTTCCTTGATCCCCACCTTGCGCGCCGCCACCAGCAGCGCCGCCTCGGTAGGGTCACCCAAAATCGTCCAGCGATCCGATTCGTCGTTGGGCGGCAAAAGCCGCGCGTTGTTGCACAATAGTGCGCCGGTCAGCAATTCGCGGATGTCCCGCGCGACGGACGTCGGTTGGCCGTCTTCCAACAGTTTCCCTTCCGGCGCGTACCCTGTCCCCGTGACCGATAACCGCCGCCGTCCTAGCCAGAGGTCCGAGACGGTCATCTCGTTTTGGGTCAGCGTGCCGGTCTTGTCGGTGCAGATGACCGACGTGCAGCCCAGCGTCTCGACGGCGGAGAGTCGCTTGACCAGCGCGTGACGCTTCGACATCCGCTGCACGCCCATCGCCAGGGACAATGTGACCAGCGGCAACATTCCTTCGGGGACGAACGCCACGATCATCCCCATGGCAAAGATGAAGCCCTCGGCCAGGTCTATGCCGGTGAAAGCCAGCGCCAGAATAAAGAACAGGATGCCCGTCCCCACCGCAATCGCCGAGACGACCTTGGTGGCATAGGCCATTTCCTTCTGAAGTGGGCTGAGTTCTTCTTCAACCGACTGGGTCAGATGCGCGATTTTGCCAAATTCGGTGCGCATCCCGGTGGCGAAAACCAGGGCCTTGCCGGTGCCTGACGCAACGCTGGTGCCGGCAAAGACCAGGTTCGGCAATTCCCCATGACCTAGGTCGGTGCGAAGCACGGCCTCGGCGGTCTTGCGCACCGGGTGCGACTCGCCGCTGAGGGTGGATTGATCCACGCTCAACTCGGCGACCTGCACCAGGCGCGCGTCGGCGGAAACGCGATCTCCTTCCGCCAGCAGGATGACATCGCCGGGCACCAACGCTTCGGCCAACAATCGCTGCTCGACGCCATCCCGCAGCACGCGGACGTAGTGCGGGATGAGCTTCTGCAACGCCTCGGTTGCCTGCTCGGCGCGGAATTCTTGCCAGAAGCTAAAAGCGCCGTTGATGAGGTTGACCAGCCAGATCGCAATGGCGAGCTGCGACATTTGCGCGATCAAGGCCACCACGCCGCCCACCCACAATAACATCGCCATCAAGTGGGTGAAATTGGACAGCAACTTCACATAAAGCGGTTTGCCCTTCTCTTCTTTAATCGCGTTTGGCCCATAATTTTTCAGCCGGCGTTCCGCTTCAGCCTGGGCTAACCCTTCCGGGCAAGTTTCCAGGCTTTCGTAAACTTGCTGAACCGGCAATGTATGAATGATGGCTCCCTTCCCTTCTGGAACCTGCGTGACCCCCGACATAGTTCTCTCCCTCAAAACTAACCCATGACGAACTGTTCAAATACTGGATTCAGAAAAGTATTTGCGCGGGCGAAGTATCGCCCGCGCAAACCTCTTTTTATCCATTTGATATGACCTCGGGCGCGTCTCGCCCACAAAAGGGCTATTCTATCACGGGAATGGCCGCCGGCAAGGCTCGCATTAAGCCCGCAGCACCTGCGCGACTACCTCCGAAAGGCGCTCGAGGCTTGGCGGCTTGAGCAGCCAGTCGTTTAGTCCATCGGCGCGCAGCGTTTCCAACTCTTCCTGCAACGGATGGCCGGTTAGGATGACCATTTTCACCGTCTCGCCCTGCGCGCGCAGCGTGTGTAAGAGCGCGCGCCCGCCCATTTCCGGCATGATCATATCGCTCAACACCAGCGCAATCTCGTCCCGATGCTGGGCGAAGAGCGCCAGCGCCTCCTCGCCGTTGTTGGCCGTGAGTACGCGATAGTCAAGCAGTTCGAGGCTCTCCATCAAAGCGTCCCGGGTTACAGCATTGTCTTCCACCAGCAGGATGAGGCGGCCCTGCCCCGCCGCCAGGTGCGTCGTGTTCTGAGAGACTTCGACCGGCGGCGTGACCAGGGCCGGCAGGTAAATGACAAAAGTAGTTCCCTGCCCGGTTCGGGTGCTCACATCAATGTAGCCCTCGTGGGCAGTGACAATCCCATGCACCTGGGCCAATCCCAGTCCCGTCCCTTTGCCGGGCGCCTTGGTGGTGTAGAACGGTTCGTAAAGGTGGACCATAATTTCCGGGGGAATCCCCTCGCCGGTATCTGAAATGACTATCTTGACCCACTCGCCGACGGCTTTGGGGTCCCTCAACATTTCAGGCAGGGGGGTATCGCGCAAGGTCCCCACATGGATCCGCGCCAGCTCAAAACGCAGAGTGCCGCCTTCGGGCATGGCGTCCCGCGCGTTGACCGCCAGGTTCATGAACACCTGCTGCAAGCGCGTAGGATCACCGCTCACGGCATATTCTTCCGTTAAATTCCCGCCAATCTCGACGCGGATATTTTCTGGGAGCGTGCGCTTGAGCAATTGGACGTGTTCTTTCAACAGCGGCACGAGATCGAGATGCGCGCGTTCCAACTCGACCCCCCGGCTGAAATCCAGGATTTGCTGGATCAGCCGCGAAGCGTGGCGCGCCTGTTGATTGACCGTCGCCAGCCGCTCGCGGTCGCGATCAGCCAGCCCTTCCACCCGCGCCGTCAACTGGGTGTAGAGCATGATGGTCGCCATAATGTTGTTGAAATCGTGCGCGATGCCGGCAGCCAGTTGGCCGACTGCTGCCAGCCGTTCCTGCTGACGAATCCGGCGATCTACATCGTGTTGCTGCGTCATATCCCGCACGACGAAAACCCAGCCGCCGCTCGTTGGCCCGGTTTCAATAGACCGGGCAATCGTCTGAAAATAACGTTCTCCCGCCACTAACTCGTGCCATAACCCCGCCGGCGGCGAGGTGAAGAGTTCCGCCAGGGGCCGCCGCCCCAAATGGGTAAGGCAGTCGCCGACTTCCGCGCCGGCTAAAGTCTGCAAGTCTTTCCTGCCCAGGGGGTTCGCCAGGATAACTTGCCCCGCCATGTCCAATAGAAATACCCCTTCAGGC
This sequence comes from Anaerolineae bacterium, assembly GCA_034429475.1. Lineage (GTDB taxonomy): Bacteria > Chloroflexota > Anaerolineae > B4-G1 > SLSP01 > JAKQHY01. Next base: position 29,772 of record DAOUGD010000179.1, on the reverse strand, counting down.
ACGGTGTTGATGATCTGCTGCACCCGCTGCGCCTGCTCCTGAATTTGGGCGATCAGTTGCTCGCGTTCGGCGGTCGCCCGGCGCTGTTCGGCGCGAGTGCGCAGGGTCATAATCCCGTAGGCCAGATCATCAGCCAGACTGGCAAACAAGTGGACTTCCTCCATCGTAAACGCATTGGGATCAACGGCATGGATGCTCAACACGCCCAGGACGTGCTGTTCAAACAACAACGGCAAGGCGACAAAGGCATGGCAATCATACTGCAACATTTCGTCCCGCCAGGTAGCAAAACGAAAATCAAGTTGGACATCCGGGATCAGCACGGTCTGCCCCGTCTCCAACGCGACATAACTCGGGTCTGGCGTGGCGTCGGCCAAAACCTGGGTAAAATGTTGCATCTGGACCCATGCCGTGTCTCTACCACCCATCGCTACCGGATACACTGTGGGCGTCCCGCCGGGATCGGGGAATCCTACCCACACCAGATGATAATAGCCGTATTCGGCAATGATGTGGCAGATTTGCTGGAGCAACGTCTCTTCGTTGGCGGCGCGCACCAATGCCTGATTGCAATCGCCAATGGTCTGGCTGGCCCGGTTGACGCGCCGCAGTTCGGCGTTGGCCTGCACCAATGCCGCCGTGCGTTCGGCCACCCGGTGCTCCAGCTCCACATTGAGCTTCTGCAAAGCCATCTCGGTGAGCTGTCGTTCTGCAATCTCGCCAGTGAGCGCCTCATTCACTTCTTGCAGCGCCACATTCTGGCTTTCGAGCTGGCGCCGCAGTCTGGAGAGGGTCAGATGGATTTCGACCCGCATCAGCACTTCTTCTACTTGAAACGGCTTGGTGATGTAATCCACGCCACCCACGGCAAATCCCTGGACTTTGTCCTGGATGTCATCCAACGCGCTCAAGAAGATGACCGGAATGGAACGGGTCTGAGGTTCTGCTTTGAGCCGGCGGCACACCTCATATCCATCTATATCCGGCAGGCGCACGTCCAGCAAAATCAAATCCGGCGAGCCGGCAGTGGCAAGCTGCAAAGCGGTCGTCCCGTTGGCGGCACCGCTCACCTCATAAGCGTGTTCGGACAGCAACTTGGACAAAGCCTTCAGACTGAACGCAGCGTCATCCACCACCAGAATACTACCGGTTGATTGAGTTGGCCCAAGCTCTTGCATGATCGCCCCCCTTTATTTCCACCTACGTTTCAGGGTTCAGGTTTCTTCCCCAATGCTCCAACAGCACCTTGAACCAATACGTGTACTGCTCCGGCTGCGCGGCGATGTCCCGCCGCAGGTCCGCCATATTCACCCAACGCCAATCAGCGACCTCGTCGTGGGCCGGGTGCGGCGTCAAACCATCGCAGTGACCGACCAGCACATGGTCATACTCATTCTCACTCAAGCCATCTCCAAGTTCCGTGCGGTAGAGAAAAGTAAACATCTCCTCTAATGGACATTCAATCCCCATTTCCTCCTGCAAACGCCGCCGGCCCGCCGCCTCGGTGGTCTCGCCGGGCCGTGGATGGCCGCAGCACGTGTTCGACCACAGGCCGCCGGAGTGATACTTCGTCACAGCGCGCTGCTGCAACAGCATCTCCCCCGCGCTGTTGAAGATGACCACCGAAAACGCCCGGTGCAGCGTGCCCTCCCGGTGCGTCGCCAACTTTTCTCCCACCCCAACTTCACGATCTTCGGCATCAACCCAAATCACTTGCTCTTCCATCATTGCTCCTTCGGCTCAACGGATTCTCAACGGATTGAACGGAAAAACTCGGCTGGAATCTGCGCCATTCGACCCACAACCACCCTACGCGACCCGCACCGCCGCGATGCCCGATGCAGGCACGTTGACCGACATGCCGTTTCCCTCCAGGCGTGCGGCCCCCGCCGCCACAGGCCGCTCCAACGTATCCACCGCCGTGGCCGACGTGGGACGCAGCAGTTCCGGCGCCAGCATGACGCGCGCCTCCGCAGCCACACCGTCCACTTCCACCAGCCGTAGAATCAGCCCCGCGCCATCTTCCGCCGGTTTGAGCGCGACCATGCGCACGTTGGCCGGTTCCACCGCGATCAAAGATAGCTCCGGCGGCAGCGCCCCGGCCTGGAAGTCGCAACTGACCACCAGCGGCGGCTGGCTGAACTGCTCCCCGGCCTGCATCCCCGCCGCCGGCGTCCACCCCACGCCGTGCGGAACCAGCGCGTACTCGATGACGTGTTCGCCCAGGTCGGGCAGCGGATCGGGGTCAATCGTGCCGCGCAACAGGGTAAGCGCGAGCGTATCGCCGTCAAAGCTATGGCCGTACTTCGCCGTGTTCACCAGCGTCACGCCCGCGCCGTCCGGCCCGGAGACATCGGCCCAGCGCTGCGCGACGACTTCTTCGCCGTTGCGCAGGTCGCGGGGCAGGCTGCCGTAGGGGATTTCGTAGCGCGGCTGCGGCGATTCCACCGCCAGCGGGAAGCGCGCGCGCAGGTGCGGGATGCCGCGCTCCTGGTCGCCGATCTCGCGCCAGTCCACCCTCAGGCGAAAGTCCACGCGGGGAACGCCGCGCCGCACGGTCACGTCCAATTCGAGCCGCGTCTCCCCCACCTGGCGCGTCCAGCGGAACGTGTTGACGTAAGGCCCGGCCTGCGTCCGCTTGAACGTGCCGCCGTCCAGCAAATCCTCCTGTTTAAGCCAATCGCCGATGACCCAGGCCGTCATCCCGTTGTTGGCCTCGACGCCATAGCGCAGCGCGCCCGCGATTTTGCCCGCCGGAATCCACTCGCGTCCATCCATTGCCAGACTCGCCAGCCCGCCGGAGGCCGGATCGAGTGTCGCCTGGAGATACTCGTTCTCCAGCGTGAAATTCGTCGGCTCAATTACCCGCCATGATCCGCCGGTCCCGCCCCACGGATCGCCGGCAGTTTCCGCGGGGATTCCCAATTCCACGGCGCGGTCGGAGACGCACACGGCGCGATAGCCGAGCGCGGGCAGCAACGCCGGGAACGCTACCGTCAGGTACTCGTGCGCCCAATAGGCGCCTTTCTCCAACACCTGCACGCGCTGCGGCGGCAGTCCCGTCCCCGTGGCAACCAGGTGCGCGGGATCGAGGTGCGTGTCCCACAGCTTGACCTCGATCACTTCCGTGCGGGGATAGGGCAGCGGGTTGAAGATCAGGAACGCCCGGTCGCTGGAACGCGCCGCGCCAAACGCCGAGACGCCGCCGGTCCCCGTGGCGTTGCCCACGCCCGCGCCCGCGCCGCCGGATTCGACGCGATCCCGATGGTCGCGCCCGGCTGCGTCGAAGTCCCGTCGCAGCGACTCCGTATCCACGCGAGCGGCGAGCGCGCGCAGGGCGTTGGTGGTCGCCAGCGCGGCCGCCGCCTGCGTCTCCTGCGCGTGGCCGAGGGTGTAAGCGCGCGTGTCGCGCACGCCGGAGCCGGGCAGGATGTCGTGGAACTGGTCGAAGAGCAAGCGCGTCCACGCTTCTTCCAGATTCGCCTGGGGATAGGGGACGTCCGCCAGCCGCGCCCCTGCCGTCGCCGCGACTTCGGCGGCATAGAGCAGCGTCTCGCCGCGCCGGTTGGCCCACTTCTGCCGCGCCTGCGACGTGTAACAGCCGGTGAACACGCGGTTGCGCTCTCCGACAATCTCCGGCGCGCGCGCCGTCCCTGCCTCCAGCGCCGCCTCCGCCGCCCGGAAGAATCCGTGCAGCGTGGAGAAGACGAAGTTAGGGAACACCGGCCATTTGTCCATCTCGATCAACTGCCGCAAATCGGCGCGGGTGGGGCCGCCGCCGTGATCGCCGACGCCGTACACCATCGGCATCTGCTGGAGGCCCGTCGTCTGCGCGAATTCCAGCAGCGGGTCCACCACCGCCGGCGTCACTGCCAGGCCGGGCGTGAGGGGCATGTACCACTGGATGTCGTTGAAGGTCAGCAGGCGCGCGCCGTCCGGCCCGATCCACCAGTAGAGGTGCGGCCCCGCGCTGCCACGACAGTGGTAGTAATACTTCACGCCGCCCTGCGCCAAGAGCGTCGGCAGCGTTGCCGGGTGGCCGAAGGTATCTGGCTCAAAGTCCACCTGCACGTCTTCCGGCTTCAGCCCGAATTTCTCCTGAAAGTAAGCGCGCGTGTACAGCAGGTGGCGACTGAGGCTTTCGCCGGAGGCCATATTCTTGTCGCCCTCTACCCACTGGCTGGCGGTCACTTCCCACCGACCTTCCCGCACGAGTTGTTGGATGCGCGCAAACAGCGCCGGGTGGTACTTCTCGGCGATGGCGTAGGTGGACGCCTGATCCTGGGAGAAGATGAAGCCGGGGAATTCGTCGAGCAGGGCCAACATGGTCTCGAAGGTGTCGTTGACCACCGCGACCGTCTCCGGCCAGCCCCACATCCAGTTCATGTCAATGTGCGCGTGGCTGATGCAGAGCAGGGTGTAGCTCTTGGCAACGGCGGCCAATGGACTAAGCGCGGCTTCGCCCTGGGCCAACACGTCCTCCAAATCGCCGACCGTGCTCTGCAAGGCCACGTCCACCAACTGCCCGGCTTCCAGGATGGCCGGCTGCCATTCGGCGGACTGCTCAGGATGCGCCGCGCATAACCGGTTGGCAAACGTCCACTGCGCCGTAAAGCGCTCCAACTTCGCCGCCCGGCGCTGTTCGTTAAAGCGCAAATTTTGGGCGAGCGTGTGATATTGATAGGGATAAGACTCCATGATAAAAGCTCTCCTTAACAACCAGCTCGTAGCGCCAGTCTCTGGCTTGTGTTCGGCGCGAGCCGGCGGCCTACGCGACGGTCTGCGCGCCGCGAATTTTGAAATTCCTTGATACCATTGATTGTACTACGGAGTCGAAACCTTGTCACTTAAAAAACGCGCCGGACATACGGCGTCCGGCGCGGCAACATCTTTCCCCGGCGCAGTTATGGCTGCGCTGGATAGGCCCGCAGAACCAGCGGCAAGTAAATGGGGTGTATCCCCGATGTAATCAGGGTGATCTGCGGCGCGCCGATGCCGATGACGCCTTCCGCGCACGTCACTGCGTAATCGGCGTTGACGATCCGCGCCCCACTTCCCACCACTGCCTGGAATTGCACCGTCTCCATCTCGCCCGGTCCCAGGTCAGAGAGCGTCCAGCGCACCTGGTTGGCGCCCTCATCATAGGTTCCGCCGTTGTACACTGCGTCAAACGTGACGTTGGACGGCAAGGTATCGGTGACGACCAACTCGGTGGCCTGCTGGCCGAGGTTTTGCACGCGAAGAGTGTACAGCAACGGTTCGCCGGGTAATGCAGGATTCGGGGTGGCGGACTTGGTAAGCACCAGCACCGGCTGCGTCGTCACGTAGGCGATGGCCTCCACTTCCACCGGCAGCAAGAGGTCAGGGTGTGTGATGATCGCGGTGTTCGTCACCGGGCCTTCGTAGTCTTCGTCCACCAGCACCGTCAACGTGATCAGCTCCTCCGCAAACGGGCCGACTGCTCCGTTCCACTCCAGGCTCACAATGTCGCTGACGAGGCTGCCAGACGTCGCCACAGCGTCACGCTGGTAGGTGGACATCTGCCAGGGGAGCATGTCATACAACTTAACGCCGGACAGCGGGACCGGCCCGGAGTTGACGACGTGTACCACGTAGGTCAGGACGTTCCCCACCCCCGGTGTGAGCAGCGTCGGCGTAACCTCCTTGAAGGAGTCAATCAGGCCAACCTCCACTACCGTGGTCGTCAGGGGTTGCCCGGTCGCCGAGAGCCAACCGGTGAGGGTGGCGTCGTTCTCGTACCACATCGTCCGGTACTCGTTCACCAACTGCGTGCCGCTGACGACATCCCGATCCACTTCCACCACAAACCAGCGCGGTTCGGCCAGCGCCTCACCCGTGCCGAGAGCCGGCAGCGTCCAGGTAATGGCGCGCATCTGGTTGGAGCCGGTGATCACGCGCAGTTGCCCGCCGTGGCTGACCGTGATGACCGTCATGCTCATCGGCAGGAAGTCGTACAGCACAGGATAAGGCGGCGCGTCGTTCGCCAACGCGGTATTCTGCACGTCTAGCGTGTACGTCATCCGCTGCCCGCGCCCGATGACGGTGGGGGCGGATTTGGCCGGCTGCAAGTAGGCCAGGTGGGTGATTTTGCCAATGGCGGTATCGCTCACCGGATCCGTGACCCTGCCGCTCAACATGTCGGTGATCACTGCGGTCACGGTGTAAAAATTCCCCTCACTGCCGCCCATCGTGGATTGCGGAGCAATGACGGTGATGGTCACCGCATCGCCGACGCTCAGTGAGCCGCCCCAATCAAAGCAGCGATTCAGGCCACACGCGTAGCGTTCCCCCATAGTCCCCGAAGACCAGTCCAGATCGCCATTGTTGGCGATGCTGATGTTGCCGAACCCGATTTGCGCCAGCGCGTCAATGGCGTTGCCGGGGCCGAGGTTGCGGATCACTACCGTCGGCGTGACCAGCAATTCAGGATCGCTGCCGCCGCCGGGCTTCTTGGCAATAGGGTCCAGCCACGCCGTCACCTCAAAGATGGGGCCTTCGACTTCGCTGGTGAGCGGCTCGCCCAGCGCGCAGACGCCCTCGGAGGCGCACGCCGCGTAGTCGTCGTTGATGAGCGGGATGTGGAGCACGTCGCTGATGGAACCGGTGTACGTGAACAGCGCGAACTCGCCGGTGTCCAGCCGGGGCAGCGCCCACGAGACGACGCCGCCGGATTCCACGCCGTCGTCCAGGTAAGCCACGCCCGCCGGGATCACGTCGGTGATGACCAGATCGGTCGCCAAAGAACCGGCGTTGAAGAGCCGCAGCGTGTACAGCAGGTCGCGGTTGGAGCCGGGCGGATCGGGCATCACGCGCTTGCTCAAGCGCAGGTCGGGGTCAACGATGGTGACGGTGTAGACTTCGCCCCGCGCCAGTTCGGTCTCCGGGCTGGAGACGTAGTACAGGTCGTTAACGATGGGCGTCTCCGCCGGTACGTCGCCCACATCCACGGTAAAAGTGAACTCGGTGAACTCGCCGAGAGCCAGCGTCACGGCGCGCGTCCACGTCACCACGTCGCCGCCATCCACGCCATCCGGCCCGACGGCGTTCACGGTCGTGCTCAAGGGAACGACGTCCACCACCGTGATGAGCAAATCGGCGGCCGGCTGCCCCCAGTTGGTCACACGCAGTGTGTAATCCAGTGGTTTGTTCGGCCCCGGCTTGAGCGGCAAAGCGGACTTCGTCACCTCCAGGATGGGCCGGTCGGTGACCACCGTCTCAGCCGTCACGCTCAATGGTTCAGTCAACGAGACATGGCTGATGACGGCCGTGTTGCGCAGCGTGCCGGTGAACGCCGGATCGAGCGTCGCGCTGAATGTCAGCAGCACCGTCGCATCGAACCCCACGTCGCCTTCCCAGGTCAGCACGCTGCCGGTCGCCGTGACCGCGCCGGCGCTGGCCCAGGCATCGCCATTGTACACCACGGGGCCGGTCACCGCGTCGGTGAGCAGCACATCCTCCGCCGTGTACGCGCCGGTGTTGCGCAGCTCCACCGCATAGGTCAGCGTGAGCGCGCCGGGAGAAGCCAGCGTCGGGCTGACCGTCTTCACCGACAGGCCAAGTTTAGGGTAGCCGGCCGGCGGCTCAATGGGATCGGCGGAAACCAGGCTGCTCATTAAAATCAACAGCAAAGCCACCCCACCCAACAACGACAGGGCCAGCAATCCTCCACGTCTGACAGACAAACTTCGACATTGAGTTACCTCTCGCATCGAAAACCTCCTGTGGACTAACGTGAATGAAAGGGCTTCAGTCGGGATGCCTCTCCCTATAAAAAATTATAACGGAAGATTGCTGTTTTGGATACAACCAATTCGCTAATCGCCCACGCAATGACGCCGGTGTATCATCCCCCGGTAATGGGGGAATCAGCGGGTGAAAAAGCGTATCACTCACACAATTCGCTGAACGTCACCCCCAGCGTTTCCCCGGCCAACTGATCCAGCCGTTCCAACACCTCGAAGCGGGCGACCTCCAGGTCGTCGGTGTCCTTGCCGTAACGCCGGACTTTGGCGATGTTTTCCGTCAAGCGATGTTGATAAACCAGCGCCTCGCTGTAACGCGGGTGCTCGCGCGTCAGCCGTTCTAACAAAACCCGCAGTCCCGTCTCATAAGCCGCGTAGGCGTCTGGCCTGAGCGCCTCGAAGGCTTTGGTCTTGAGCGTCGCTTTGCTGCGCCGGGAGGGCTTCAGAGTCAAAGTATAGCGCGGCGCCGGGTTGTTGCGGTCCCCCCAGCGTGCGTCCGCAAACCAGAGACTGTCGCTGCGTTCTTTCCTGCGGGTTTCCACGGTGATCTTGCCGCTGTCGGGATCGCAGATCAGCAAGTTGTACTCCATTAAACTTCCCACCGCGTGCGTCGGCGCGCCGAAGACCCCCGCGCCAATGCTGTGGAAATCGCGCCGGGAATCATACTGATACAACCCGCTCGTGTCGTGGACGTGGCCGTGCAGTCCCAGTTGGAAGCCATGCGCCGCTAACATCTGAATCTGGTCGCCGTTGACGACACCCTCGTGCGCCAGCGAGTGATGCCATACCGCCACTTTGAGCCAGGCCTCGTCGCTGCCGGCGCGCACCTGGGCCAGCGCATTTTGGAGCGCTTCGCCATGCAGACTGACGCGATGAGTGTAGTGGTGATCGGTCTCCCAGGCCGAGTTGAGCGAGAGAAACACCAACTGGTCTTCGGGAAAGAGATGCAGCACACCCTGCTCCGCGTAGTCCGGCGGATAAGCCAACCCGCCAGACACCTTCCGGTAAAAATGCTGGTTGAAATGGGCAAACCGGTCGAGATATAACGCCTCGTCGCGCAGCAGCACCCCCGCCTCTCCCGCCGGGATGTACTGCCCCTCCACCAGGGGCGACGGCAGACGGCGCTGCGGCACAAAAGGATACGCCGCCTCCGCCAGGTCCCAATTCACATCATGATTGCCCGGCGCCACGATGACCCGCCGTCCATCCAGTCCAAAGTGCTTGACCAGCCCGTCCAACAGCTCAAAGGCGGCCTGATACTCCTCTGGCGTCGCGTGTGCAGCCACATCGCCAGCAATGACGATGTAATCCAGCCGCTTGACGTCCAACTCCTGAATCAGATCGGCCTCCAACTGCGCGCGATACTGCCGCGCTTCCTGCACGCCGGTAATGTGCCAATCCGCCAGGTGCAAAATCCTAAGCGCCGTATCTGGCTCTCTGGCCGTGTAATGCAAATGATCGCTCTGAAATTCTTTGACCTCTTGATGGGTGCGCTGTTCAACCGTGGCGAGCAACTGTTGTTGCTTCTCCCCATAGGCCCGATCGCTGCGGTAACGTTCTTCGATGCTGCGTGGAATCAGAATAGACGCATCGCAAAATTGGCAGGGGATCGAGAGCTTCCCGGCGGCCACGCGCGCGGCAATCGCCTCGCGGTTCTGCACCTCGTTCTGACATTGCGGGCAGTACAGGCGGATGCGTTCCCGGATGTCCAACCCCTTTGTGTTCAAGTGATCGGTGATAAAGCGGATAAACGTCACCCGGTCAAAATCGCTGACGCCGGGATAGAAGTAAATCTCGATTTCGCCGACGCCTTCGGCGGCTTGATGCATCGCAAAGCCGAGACGCTGTCCGGCGCGGGAAAACTCGACGGCGTACTTCCACTGATCCTCCCGCTCAAAATAATCGGTGTAACTGAGCCGCACCACCAGCGACGCATAAATCGCCTCCACGCTGCCGGAAAACTCGTATGTCACCTCGGTCGGCGGATGCTGGAGAATGGGCAGCGGGCGGGACACGTTAATCTGGCTAGGGAACACCAACAGCCCCATTTCGCGGAAGCACAGGTCGTGGTGGATGAGCAACTCGACGGTGGACTCCAACACCGTCTTCTCCTCGGCGGCGGACAGGCGCTCGAACCCGCTTATGGGGATGTTGGCGATGAGCACATCCCGTTCCGGCACAGCCCCGATGCCGCGCGGGTGGCTGCGCGCCGCCTGGATGATCGCCGCGGCGTATTGATTGATCAACTCCGGGCGCAACAGGAGTTGGGATTCCTGGCGCGTCGTGTGCAGCTCGTAAATCAATCCCTGGGATTGTAGCAGGTTGATGACAGTTGCTATTTCCAACGGCGTAGCGGCGCACTGCGCCAGCACTTCGCGGGTCACAGCCACCTCGGCGATCAGCGTCTCCCCTGCCGATTTGCGGGCCAGCAGCAATTCGCGGATCACCTGGAACAAATGGGGGGTGGTCGTGCGGGGCAACTTTTCCCAGGGGATGCTTTGCACAGCACGCCGCATCAACTCGGCAATGCCGTCGCCGGTCTTGGCCGACGTGCTGAAATAGCCATCCAATTCATGTTGGTGGATGAACTGGTTGAGTTCCCGACGTTCCACCGTAATCGGGCTGACGTCGTTGCGCGCCGACACCAGGAACTTGAGCGTGTAGGGGGGCGCCTGCTTCTTGAGCACCTTGACCCAGTACGGCACGCCGCGAAACGGGTCGGTCGGGTCGGAGCAATCGAACAGCAGCAGGGCCACATCCGTGTCGTCAAGAAACAACTGGTGAATCAGATGATACTCGGTCTGCCCGGCCAGGTCCCACAAGGTCAACTCGGCGCAGATGTTGGGCAGATTGAGGCGCGGCCCCAACACCTGCGGCGGCAGGGGGATGTGCCAGAACTGCGCGCCGTGGGTAGATTCGGTAGGCCGGAACTGGCTTTCGGCGATGCGAATCCCCAGGCCGGACTTGCCGACGCTGCTTTCGCCGAGCAGGACAACCTTAGCGTTGATGTAATGGATGGTGGGAACCGGAGAGACGATGTGCGAGGGATCGAGATCCCACAGAGCCACGACGGTATCCGCCTCATCCAGCATCGCCAACGTCGTCGTCCGGGGATGGAAAGCCAATCCCGGCCAGTAATCGCGGCCGGCCGCCGTCTGCTTGAGCACGACCAGCGTTTCGCGCGTGAGAAAATGCCAGACACGCACGCTCCCATCGGTGGCGCCAGAGGCCAGCAGCGTCCCATCGGCGGAAAAAGCGAGGGCCGTCACCGCCCCGGTGTGGCCCTCAAGCCCCCCGACTTTGCGGCCGGTCTGGGAATCCCACAGATGAATCGTTTTATCCTGCCCGCCGGAGGCCAGAATGTCGCCAGCAGGCGACCAGGCCACGCAGCGCACCGGCCCGGTGTGTCCATCCAACTTGCGCATGAGGGTTCCGTCAGCCACGTCCCAGAGACACACACTGCCATCATTGGCGACCGAAGCGAGTTGGCGGCCATCCGGCGCCCAGGCCAGGCCGGAAACGACAGCACTGTGACCGCGCAAAGTGTGGGAGCGCGCGCCGCCGTGCGGATCCCACAGCTCAATCCCATACTCACTGCCGCCGGCGACGGCCAGATACCGTCCATCCGGCGCCCAGGCAGCGCAGAGCAAGTAGGACATGTCGGACGTGAGCACGCGAGCCAGACTCCCCTCTGCCGCGTTCCAGATACGCACACTTCGATCGTCGGCGGCGGACGCCAGCGACGCGCCATCCGGCGCCCAGGAAACGCAGAAGGTCGCGCCGGTGTGGCCGCGTAACACCTGCGTCAGCACACCGGTTTGTGGGTCCCAGATGTGAACTGCGCCAAAAATAGTGGGGCCGGCCAACCGCATCCCATCCGGCGACCAGGCGATCCGGTAAATCTGACCTTGTTGGCTGCGCAGCAAATGCCGGCGCAGCAATCCCGCCGGCGCAGCAACTTCTGAAATATCCAATGACATAGACGCCTCACCAAACCAGGGTTTATGACACCTATCATATACTAAATTTTTATGCGAGTCAACGGGATATAATACTCTAACCTTTTCTAAAAAGATTCCTCTTGCGATATGCATGGTTCAGGCTATAATGACATCCACTATTGCGACGGAGAAAAACAATGTCGGGACTTTGTGGAAAAGGCATTTGGCTTGCACATTCTTATGACCTACAACAGGCAGCCGAAATGGCCGCGGCCATTGGTGCGGCCCATCTATTGATCAAAGTCGGACACGGCCCGCACTATTTCCCAGAAACCACCCGCACGCTGCTCAAGCGGGTACGTACACTGGGACTGCATCCCCTGGCCTGGGTGCAGATTACCAACCACGCCCCCCAGGAGGCGTTCAAAGCTGTATTGGAGGCCCTGGCTCAGGGATACGAGATGACCATCCTCTCGCTGAGCAACACCCCCATCGCAGAAGACCCGATGCGGCGCCTGGCAGAATTGTTGGATAATGCGGAAGCGCCCCGCCAACGGATCTGCCTTGCCACGCCGCCGATTTCGCGGATGCCCACCCCACAAACCCTGGCCGTGATCGCGCCTCTCTGCCAGGGCGGCTGGATGCCGCAATGCTTTGCAACGTGGGGCGAAACTCCCGAACAGGTCATTGACCGGGAAGTCTACCAGGCATTAGGAGAGCTGAGCCTGATGTGGGGGAAAACGCCGGAGGTGTATCCGGTGCTTTCCCCGCTCGCCGCTTTCAACGAGACACTGCTACTACCGGAAACCTTCATCCCCTGGATAGAAGGCGTCACCCGACATGGCATAGATTTCTTCAGCATCTACCATGCCGCCAACACCGAAAGGGCCTTCTGGGCGATGTTGGAAGCGGTGAACGTTGCCTGCCAGGAGACCGACGAACACCCGCTGGTGGTGGAGTCAAACGCCGTGGAAAGCGTTGCCCTGGCGCAGCCGGTCTACATCACCGTGTCGGCCAGCGATACCGTGTGGGGCATCATCAGCCGCCACGGACTGACCAAACAACAATTCTGGGCCTGGAACGCGCATCTGTGGGAGAGCCGGGGACTACCCCGCGACCCGGATTATCTGCAAGAAGGGTGGCGCATTCGAATCAAATGAGCCATTGTCATTCAAGCGGAACGTGGTATAATTTCATCTTGCCGCCACCTGTTGGCGGCAAATTTTTGGGGAGATGATAGTATGAACCTGGTAGAATCATTAGAACGCCAGATGGCAAAACCAAATTCCGAAATTCCGGCCCTGCATCCTGGGGACACGGTGCGAGTTTCTGTGCGCATTGTCGAAGGTAACCGGGAGCGCGTACAACCGTTTCAGGGCATCATTTTGCGCTTGCGCGATGGTGGGGTGAAACAAAACTTTACCGTGCGGCGCATTGCGTCAAACGGGATCGGGGTGGAACGCACCTTCCTGATTCACTCGCCGCGCATCGAAAAAATTGAGGTTCTGCGCCGGGCGAAAGTGCGCCGAGCGCGACTCTACTACCTCCGCAACCGCACCGGCAAAGCGGCGCGCCTGAAGGAACTGCACGTCTAATCCTATCCTCCGCTCGACAGCCACGCTTTCATTTCCTTCGTAACTATGAAGCCCTTGATTGGCATTACCGGGCGGAAGGATGCTTCCGCCCGTCTGTTGCGTTATGAAATGCACTCGGTAGGGGATACCTATACTCGCGCCATCTACCAGATGGGCGGAGTTCCGGTTATCCTACCCCCCTTGACAACGGCAGAAGACTGGCCGCTGCTGGTGGAACGCTTGGATGGTCTGCTGCTTTCCGGCGGCGAAGACATTGCCCCGGAGCAGTACGATCAGGAGAGCGAGCCGTGGTTGGGAAGCGTTGACAAAGAGCGTGATACTTCGGAACTGGGATTGGTTCAGCAGTGGTTGGTTTCTGGCCGGCCACTTCTGGCAATTTGCCGGGGACACCAAGTCCTCAACGTAGCCCTGCACGGGACGTTATACCAGGACATCGCCACCTACATTCCTGACGCCCTGGATCACGCTTATACACCGGCCCGGACAATGGAGCAAACTGTCCATCCGGTAACGCTCGCACCGGGAAGCCGATTGGCGGCCATCTTGCGAGGGGTGAATTTCGAGGTCAACAGCGCGCATCATCAGGCGGTCAAACAGCCGGGAATGGGCCTGACCGTCACCGCCCACGCCCCCGATGGCGTTATCGAGGCTTTGGAACTGCCCGACCATCCCTTTTGCGTGGGCGTGCAGTGGCACCCCGAAGCGATGGTCAAAGTATCTGATACGATGTGGCCGCTCTTTGCGGCGTTTGTGGCCGCTGCGACCTCTGCCCAACAATAGCCAACGAAAACGGCGGGAATCTCTTCCCGCCGTTTTTATTGAATTGAATCTCCTGCCTATTCCGTCTGAGTCGGCGCCGGTTGCAACACAATGGGTCGACCCTGCTTGAAGGATTCCAGTTGCGACTCCAACTCCAGCCGGCGCGCCTCGGCTGCGGACTTACCCTCTTCAACCAGATGCTGGACGCCATCTTGAATCCGACGCTTGAATTCTGGGCCGGATTGCGGCGTCAACAATACCGCGGCCACCCCACCGGCGAGAAACCCCAGCAACAACCCCGCAAGAAATGCAAAAATTTTACGCATCACCCACCTCCTTGGTTCATACCTGAAATTACGTTGATTTTCGAGCTACCACGTTCAAAAATTGTCACTTATTCTCATTATATGCCAGGATGTCCAGGATGCAAAAAAATCAAGGGGCCGACTCATTTTCGAGGACGGTCAGCACCCGTGCGATCCAGCCCCCACCCTCGTCGGGCGTGCATGGCTCAGTCTGCAACGTCGAGAGCGGTGCGCCGGTAGGGGTGTCAATGTAAACTTTGTAGACGCGCCCCGGCGCGACGGTGAAGTCCGCGTACCCCAGGCCCAGCTCGGGGCGAAAGCCGGTCACAGCGCGATCCGCGCCGTCTTCCCACAACAACCAGATCGTCCGGCCCGGCTGCGGCGTCTGCACGACGCGCTCCCGGCTCCGCACTTCGACAGTCTGCGAGAGCAACAGGGAAACCGCAATCTGGGGGGCGGCCGCACAGCGCAGCGTTTGTGAGATGATGGTATACGGCGCCGGAAGCTGCGGGGTGGGCGTAGGGGGCACGGTGGGCGTCGGGGTGGCGGTTGGCATTGGCGTCGGGGTTGACGTGGGAGAAGTGACCTCTGTAGGCGGAAGCAGGAGAGCGACTGTCGGTTCCGGGGCCGGCGGCTGCTCCAGATAAATCGTCACGGCGGGGGACGTGACGCCGTAGGCGTTGGCCAGGGTGGCGATCCGCTGTAACAACAACAGCGGCCGTCCCTGGGCAATGGCGGCATCGAGCGTCTGCGCGGCGACCTGGCGTATTTCGACCTCTTCGAGGTCGGCCAGACGCAACTGCGCCCTCGCCCAGTTGCCGTCGGCGCCGTAAGCCAGCGCCGTCATCTTGATCCAGTCTTTGCGGTGCGCCTCCGTCATCATGGGAGGCGTGGTATTGTAGTAAACGGGCGGCGAAATGACCCAGGTGAAAATCAATCCTCCCACCAGGCCAACGACAAGTCCGAGGCTCAACCACACCAAGGATTTCACGGCACGCTCCCCTGTAAGTACTGGCTCATCGCCGGCGTCTCCGCGTCCAGGTCGCGGGCCAACCGGATCAGAGGTATCACCATCCACTCGACTTTTCCTTGCGTGATCCAGCGTTCGGTTTGCTCCACCAGGGGGCGGGTGGGAGCCGTCGCGTCCAGAGACGCCAGGCGCGCGCACGCCGTCTCGCGGTCGCCTTCCACCTGGTAGGCCAGAGAGACCAGGCGCACGTATTCATCTTTGTAGTCGGAGCGTAAAACGTCGGGGGTGGTATCGTAAGGGTCAACCGGCAGCCAAACCCACCCGACCAACAACGCCAGTCCGATGCCGATCCCTACTCCGGCGAACAGCGCAACAATTTGTTTCATAGTACAATGGATCCCTTCCATATAAATACTCTGGCAAAAGCCCGAAACTGCAAGCAGACAAAATGAGCATCAGCCTAGATCATGTTTCTCAAATCCTGCCTGTTGACAACGATCTGAAAACTTTCTATAATGAAATTATAAAGTCCTCTCAGAGGCGGTTAACACGCAGAACACCCCGGTGACTTCTGCAAGCCAGGTGGAGTAACCACCCATAACCCAAACTCTGAGAGGCTTTTCTTTGCCCCGCAGCATTTCCCCCTATTTTTATCAGCAGATTGAGCAGATTCAGCCGATTGGGGATAGGCCAAAATCAGAAGTCGCGTATCACCAACGGCAGATAGATCATCTGCATATCCACCCATATCCACCGCGCATACGACTGAACGCTACACGCATTGGTCGCAGTGACGGTGACCCGCTGCGGCACGATGATACAGCCACCCCCTATCGTAAATGTCACCGGGTTGCCGGTCAGGAGGATACTACTGCTGTTAAATTGCCATGTATAGCTGATGGGCAGCGAGCCGGTGATGACGGAAGCCGTAAACGTGACCGGGCGCAGTGGATACAAAGTCTGCGGCGCAGTGTCAAAACGTAACCCCGCGATGGCGTAACACGCCGAGCGCACCGTCACCTGCGTCTGCGTGACCTGGGCGCTGCACGGGTTGGCGATGGTCAACGTGACTGGATAAGGCGTATTCACTGTAGCGCCATGATCCGGGAAGCGATAGGTAATCGGGTTGGTGGTCGTGATGTACGTTTCCGCGCCGAAATTCCAGGTGTAGGTGAAAGGCGCGGTGCCCGTCACGACGGCGGCGGCAAAAGTGACGGGATCCAGTGCGCGCGGCAACGTCGGCGTGTAGGTCAGGGATGCGCCCTCCAGCAGGCGGCAGGTGAAGGTGAGGGGCAGCGTCGTTGTTTGCTGCCCACTGATGGTGACGTTGGGGCGGACGACGGCGGCGTAGCCGGGCAAGGAAGTAGTCACGGTGTAAGTCCCACTCAGAATGCGCATCTGATAGCTGCCATCCTCTTCAGTGGCGGCCCGCCAGGTGAAGCCGGTGGGCGAAATCGCCTGCACTTCGTGATGGGCGACCGGTTGTCCAACCTCGTCGTGCAGGACGCCGGTTAGGAAACCGGTGGTTTCAAAGGCGACCTGGAGCGTCTGCGCAATGTCCAGACGGCCCGAGCCGTAGACGTTGTTGGGAAGGGTGGTGGCTGTGTCGCCGCCGCACTGCGCGCTGTAGCGCGGCAGAGCCGTCTGATTGAGCAGCGCTTCGGTGAGATCCAACTGTCCGCGTAAATCGGGGCGCGCCGACCAGAGCAGCGCCGCCGCCGCCGCGACGTGCGGCGCGGCCATGCTGGTGCCGCTTTTAGAGCCGTAGGTAGTCCCAGGCAAACTGGAACGCACCCCGATGCCGGGGGCGCTGATGTCCGGCTTGCGCCGCCCGCTGCCATCCACCGTCACCGGGCCGCGGCTGCTGAGTGAAGCAATCGCGTCGCTGCTGTCGGTCGCGCCGACGGTGTAGACGGTGTCGTACAACGCAATCGGTTCGCGGATGGTGCTGCACGCCGACCCGTAGTTAGAAGCCGAGGCCACCACCAGGATACCGGCCGCGCGCATCGTTTCCATTACAGTTTGGAGGGACTCCCAGCTACACCCCTCGCTAGGGGGGCAGCTCCACGAGTTATTAATCACATCGGGCGCCAGCGCCGGGTCGGCGCGCCCCCCGTCGGGCGTCTCGCCGATGGGGTACGGCGCGAGGAAGAACTCGAAACATTCAATATAACGGGCGGGCGTACCATAACCGGCGGCGTCCATGTTGCGGCAGCCGATCCACTGCGCGCCCGGCGCGACGCCGATCTGATTACCGGCGCCGTCGTCGCCCACCATCGTGCCCATGGTGTGCGTACCGTGGCCGTAGGGATCGCACGGGATGGGGGAATCCAATCCGCAGCCGCCGCCGTTGCCGTCGTGGATGGCATCGTGCCAGTGGTAGTTGTGATCCACCGCGCCGTTCTGCCAGCCCCGGTACTGGTCGTGTATGGCCGGATGCGTCCAATCGTAGCCAGTATCCTGCCCGGCAATGACGATGCCCTGCCCGGTGTAGCCGAGCGCCCACACGTCCGGCGCGCCGACGCGGCTGACGTTCCACTCGATGCCCTGTGGCGCAAGGGGAACCGGCGCGGCAAGCTCCGGCGGCAAGTCCTGACGAACTCGCGGGTTGGCAACAATTTCGGCGACTTCGGGGTGCAGGGCCAGCGCGGCCACGGTGGCGTGGTCAGCCTTGACGAGAAGCGCGTTGAGGAGGTAGAACGCGCGGTAGGGCGTCCCGGCGGCGTCCAGTTGGGCGCGCAGCGGCGCCTGGGTCTGGTCGGCCACGGCGCGCAGGGCGGTGTAGACGAACTGCCCCTTGGCTTCCTTGGTCGGCAGGGCGTCGGCGGCGCGCAAATCAGCCTGGGGCGCGAGGACGACGAGGACTTCGGCGGTCTCCTGCGCGTCCAGGGCGGCCCAGACGTGGGTGGAGACTTTGTCCAGCGCGGGCGGCAGTGGGATTTCCGGCAGCGCGGTGGACGGGAAAGCCTGCACCGCCGCCGGTTGGATGAGGAAAACCGCCAGCAGCAGCCCCAGGATGGCGCGATAAGGTTTCATGGTGTACCCCCTCGAACAGGATGGCAGGCAGCCGGTCGGCTACCTTACCTTCACAGTATACCATCATTCGCGGTGAATTTGAGGAGGGCGAACTAGCTTGGTGTGGCGTTGGCTGGTGTACTGGGAGTCGGGGGGCGTCGCACCGGGGGGGGAAAACGCATATTGTTTCTGTGTACAGGCTTACGTGCGCACGTCAGTTATCGGCCATAACGTACTGGTGAATGCGACCGTCAATTTGTCGTGCTACTGTAACAAATTCGTCGTATGTCAAGGAGCGATCAACAAAAACATGCCCCCAGACTACAGATACAACGTTCCCATACTGAGCCACAATATCACAAACTTTCCAGGTCGTGCCAGCGCTGCACGAGAAATAAATCTGATCCGCCTGCCATTCCTGCCCTTCTAAGCTCATCAATGTGCGGTTCTTATACGAGGCTACTTCAGTTTGATAAGCCTGCATCGCGATTTCGTTGTTCTCATAAAGACTTAAGTACTGTATTACAACTTGCACGGCTGGTTGGTTATCTAAATTCGTTTCGTAACGCACGAAAACAGAAGAAACTGCATCAGATTCGTCTCTATAGTCGAGGTTTGTAGGAATCCATCCGAAAGGAAGGTCCTTCTGCGATATGATTAACTCCCGGAACCATTCATCCGAAGTAGGCTGACTATTCGAGACAAGCGTAAACAAGGCTAAGCCGATAACCCGCTGGAGAATAAACAAACCAATTCCAATAGCAAGGCTTACCCCGACCATCTTCCAATATTTACCCTTTTTCATCATTGCTCTCCCACTGCTGTAACTGTGCGGCGCCAAATGTAGACTGCCTCTATCAGTGCAATATCAGAAAAGGCGTAGGTGCAGGCACGGTAAATCGTGAACCTGCGTACTCACCGCGCCGCGGGCTGTGTCGCCGCAACCCAGCTTGCTGGCATTATACACCACAACAGAATTCGGCTGAATGAACAACAAACCGCCCGCGCAATGGTTGCGCGGGCGGGATTGTGCCTATGGGTGATGCGGTATACCGGGGTTTAGGGCGCCGGATAGCTGCGCAGCACCAGTGGCAGGAAGATGTGACCCGCTACGGTCACAGCAACGGGTTCGCTGACCGCCGTGTGCATGTAGGTATCAGCTACTTCGACGCGGGCATGGTAGACGCCCGGCGCGGTGTACGTGTGGGTGATGACGCTGTCGGCAGTGACGATGTAGTTGTCGCTGTCGCCAAAGTCCCACCGGTACTCTAGCGCTTCCCCGCCGACGCTGGATGCCATCGTCGCCGAGAAGGTGACGGTCTCCGCGACCGCGCCGGTATAACCGGCAGCGTCGAAGGCAACGGTCAACTGGTCGTTGACGTAGTCGAACATATCGCCCAACAGCTCGGCGCGTGAGGTGTAGCCAGTATTGTCATTCACCGCTTCCAGCCCAAAGGAGCAGAAGGTGGTGCGGTAGGCCAGCTTGAACCAACCGCTGGCGACCGGATCGGCCAGGCGTTCCAGGGTGGGGTCGGAAGACATGGCCGAACCCATAAAGTTGATGCCGGGCAGGGGGGTGATGGAGGCCGGCAAGCCAAACAGTGGGATGTTATCCGTATCATTGAAGGGGGTGAAGCTTAGTCCATCCACCGTGACCATATTTCCGGCGCCATCGCCGCCCGGTGCGAAGTCTATCTGCTTGCCATCCAGGAACGGGACGACGCCCACGGCGCTGGGGCGAGAAATGGCGTGTCCGTTGAAGATGTCATCCGCCCCATAGTTGGCGCCAAAGAGAGTGCTGATGAGCAACCCGGCGTTGTTCAAAGCCCAGGCTGCGTCTTGCCCGAAGACGATCATCTTGCCGCCGGCGGCCAGGTAAGCGCGCACGTCATCCTGCCCGGCGCCCAATCCCGCCACGAAGCTGGTCGGGCTGTCGCCGGTGAAGTACAGAATCGTATCGTAGTTATCCAGCACCGCGCGCACAGGAATGCCGGGGAAGCCGGGGCCGGTGGTATCCCAAACGTCATAGGTCATCCCCAACGTATCCAGGGTGCGGGTATAGTACCCCTGGTAATCGGACAGTCCCCAGGCAGTGATTCCGCTCATATCATCGTCAACCAACAGAACGGCGTTGACGGCAGCCGGGGCAATCCGCACCCAGTAGGGGATGTGAGCCATGTGGGTAGTACCGCTGAGGATCACGTTGCCTTCAATGTCCTGAAGCGCGGCATTGGCGGCCAGGCTCACAGTGAGAGTGAACACGGCGCTGCCATTGGCGGCCACAGGCAAGGAGGCCGGGCTGACGCTGACCATCGCGCCGGTGGCGGTGACGAGTTCCTGCACGCTCAAAGCGTAAGTCTCGGTGGCGCTGGCGACGTCCGTGGCGGCGATGACCACCTGCGCCGTCGTCCCCGCCGGCACTATGCCGAAGCTGTGGCTCGGCTTGTCAAAGGTCAGGCCTGGATCACCGGCCTGGCTCAGGTCAATCCGACCGGCGCCCTGCGTCATAATGTCGGCCACCGTCGTCTCGTCCAGGTCAAGGACGGTCTGGCTGGCCGTGCTCATTAGCGCGCTCTTGATCTGCATCGGCGTCCAGGTGGGGTGTTCCACCAGAAGCAGCGCCGCCGCACCCGCGACTTGGGGGGCCGCCATGCTGGTGCCGCCCCAAGAGACGTAGATGCCGCCCGGGTTGCCGCTCAG
Organism: Anaerolineae bacterium; assembly: GCA_034429475.1. GTDB lineage: Bacteria > Chloroflexota > Anaerolineae > B4-G1 > SLSP01 > JAKQHY01. The sequence continues at coordinate 8,724 of DAOUGD010000179.1, read as the reverse complement.
GATGTTGACGCCCGGCGCGACCAGGTCTGGCTGAATTTCCAGGCGCAGGTTCGGCCCGCGCGAGCTGAAGTCCGCAATGACATCGGGGGTCTCGGTCTCGAAGGGGGAAACCGGGTAACCGATTTCCAACTTGGCTTCGCCGGGATGCAACGTCCACCAACTGCGGGCAGCTAAGCCTAGTTCGTTGGCGATCATCACCGTGTAGATCGGTCGGTCGCCGGCGGTGAATCCGCCTTTCCAGGTGCGGTTGTCGGTGTACATCACGGCCGCCACCGCGCCATGCGCCAGGGCATTGCCCAACTTCGTGCTAAAGTCAAACTGACCGCGCGGAATCAACGCGATCCAGCCGGAGGCATACGGTGCGGTCTGCGTGATCCCCGGCGTCACGCCCGGCAGGGTCATATCGGGCGCGCCGGTCAGGTCGCAGGGCAAGTAAGGCAGCGGCCCAATCGTCTCGGTCGGAATCGCTGACGCATCAATATCGTTAAATTGATTGCCGGCGAAGCTTTGCAGCGTGGCGCTTACCGGCTCCGGTGCGGTTACTTTGAGCGCATTGTAGAACGCGCGCTGTGTGGTGCTGGCGCCCACTTCAATGAATTTGTAGGAGGTAGGGTTGCCGGCCGTATTGTAGCCGGAACCGGAATTGCCAGTCGAAAAGACCACCACGATCCCGGCGTCTACTGCAGCCTCATACGCCGCTTTGAGGGGATCATCCAGTTCCCATTGATCGCCGCCCCAGCTACAGTTGATCACATCGGGCATATCCTGTATGGCGTCTTCAATCGCGGCGGCCAGCATAATATTATCGCCAGAGGACTGTGTGCCGGCCGGGTTGAGGAACAGGCCCTTGTAGGCCATCACCCACGCGCCGGGAGCCACACCGGAAATTTGCGGGGTGGCCGTGCCATACGTGGCAGTGACAATATTCCCGACCGCAGAGCCGCCGACGTGGGTGCCATGCCCGCGCACATCCTGGGGCGTAAAAAGTTCGGTGGGGTGAATGTCAATCGTGGGGCTGTACCAATGCGCCGCGATAATCTTCCCATTGCAGAAGCCGGTCACGTCGGCGCAGTAGCCTTTGGGCCACGTCCCCTCGGTCGGATAGCTCCAACCGGTTCCGGCGAAAAGCGGGTGGGCAGCGTCAATACCGCTGTCAATGATGGCGACTTTCAGCCCGGCGCCAGCGTTGGCGCGGCCGCCCTGCTGCGCCCACAACACCGCCGCCTGGATGACCTCAAGGCTGTAATCCATCTGTTCGGTGTAGATGCGCTGCGGGGTGATCCGGGCGACGTTGGGCAATTTGCGCAGCGCCGCCAGGGTCTGCGCGTCGGAGTTGGGGAGATGGACGGCCACGGCATTCAAGGCGACCTGGTAGGTGTAAGCAACCTCGGCGCCGGGAAGCGCCTGCACCAACGTGGTCTTGAATTTCGCCTGCTGCGCCTCAAGGGTAGCGATATAAGCCTGACTAGCCGACGTGTGAGCGTCCAGCTTCCCGTTGCTAGACATCGTGTGGAAGACACGCTCCGAGGATTTCGCATAAGCGACCAGCGAGGGGGCGTTGAATTCCACTATGTACCAATGGCTCGCTGCCGTCGCCGGCACGCCGCCGTCTTGGGCGGATACCGGCATCAGAGACAGGAGCAAGGACACCAAAACAACGAAAGACAACCAACTGATTTTTTTCATCTGAGATTTTCCTCCTTAGAGATTTTTAAAATGGTTAAACAGCCAGCTATTCCTGATAGATCGATAAGCACACCTCCTCCCCAGACTTGAGCCACACTCACTTAGCATACTGTAAAGTCGTCTAGGACGTGGTGAACATCTGGGTAGGGTTCTCCCTCCCCAGAAGAGGAGTTTTCATATTGGACAGGTGAACCATACGGGGCTTTAAAACACAGCGAGCCTTCTCATGGCAGAGAAGGCTCGCGTCAATTTTGCAGGGGAAGGGGATTACGAGGCGGCGCGGTCAGCGTGAGGCACGGCCTCAATGGCTTCCAACAAATCTTCCAGCTCAAACGGTTTGGTGACGCAACGGAAGACGCCCAGGTCGGTGGCGCGCTGATCGAGCCGGGTGCCGGTCCAGGCGGAAAGCACAATAATGGGCGTTGCGGCGATGGCCGGGATGGCGCGAATCCGTTCGATGGCCTCAAAGCCGTTCAGCCCCGGCATCCGCAAGTCCATCAAAATCACGTCCGGCAGCCATTTTTCGGCCTGCGCGACGCCATCCAGGCCATTGTTTGCCAGGTGAACTTCAAATCCGGCCAACAGCAGCAATTGGTTGACCAGTTCGCGCTGCGCCGGTTCATCTTCAACATAAAGTACCTTCATCATAAGTTCATTCCTTTAATTGTGGTCCATGTCAACTACCCACTACACTTCTATTTTAGTTTAAGATTAAAAAAAATCCAGTCATCTTCAAGTCCTCATAACAAACGCCGCTCAGCGAAAGGCTGAGCGGCGTGGGCTTGATTCAAAACGTCACAAATCTAGCGGTTTTTCTTGAAGTAGACATCCATATAGACGGCCATAATCAGCACGGCCCCTTTCACGACGTATTGCCAAGAGGAGGGAACGTTCAGGATTTGCAGGCCGTTGGTGAGACTGGCCATAATCAGCGAACCAATCATGGCCCCAAAGACGGTGCCTTCGCCGCCGAGGGTGGAAGTGCCGCCCAGGATACAACTGGCGATGGCGTCCAGTTCGTAGCCACCGCCGGCGGCGACGGTGCCGTAACCGATATAGGAAGCCAGGACTACGCCAGATACGCCACACAGAAGCCCCATGACCACAAAAATGCTGAAGACGTTTTTCTTGATGTTGACGCCAGACAGCCGCGCCGCTTCACGGTTGCCGCCGATGGCGTACGCATAGCGGCCAAAGCGGGTGTTATTCGAAACGTAACTCGTTATCACCGCCGCGAGCGCCAACAGCAGGACAGGAATTGACACACCATTGAAGGAATTGACGATGACAACGTAGGTCACTATCAGCACAGAATAAAGGGCCATCTTGAGGACGTCCATATATAAGGGCGCGAGTTCGAACCCATAACGGCGTTTTTTCTGACGGTCGTTGAACATTGCGTAAAATAATAGAGCAATCACCACGGCTGCGACGATCCAACCGGCCGTGGGCTTCAAGTATCCCTGCCCGATCCACGAAAAGAGGGGCTGATTGGCGGGGATGGTCTTTCCCTGGGTCACGATCAGGATGCCCCCGTTGAAAGCCCATTGCGCGCCCAGGGTGACGATGAAGGAAGGAACGGCAAGGTAGGAAATAATATAACCCTGAAACGCGCCGATAAGGGTGCCTACCGCCAGGCCCACGACTACCGAAAGGATCGTGGTCAACAGTGGCTGGTCCGGCAAAATCATGTTCCAAATGTCGGCCTGGAGTTGGGCGACAATGACCGAGACAAACCCCGCCACTTTCCCCACGGACAGGTCAATGTTGCCAGTCACGATGACCAGCACCATCCCCACCGCCAGGAAAGACGTCACGGTCATCTGGCGAATCAGGTTGGAGATGTTTTGGGGCGACAGGTACAGCCCGCCGGTCGCAATGGCGAAAAGGATCCAGATGATGATCATCGCCACGATGATGGCATACGTTTGAATGTTGGCGCGGAATTGCTTGGTGAGATTGGAGACCACGTCTTGTATTGAATCGTTATGGGAGGTTGTATTCATAAGTGTACCTTCTTTATCAGGATGGGTTGTCAGGCAATGCCGGTGGCTAATGACATAATGCGTTCCTGGGTCGCCTCGGCGATATCCAGGGTGCCGGCGGAACGGCCGGCGTGCATGACCATGACCCGGTCGCTCATCCCCAGCACTTCCTCAAGATCACTGGAAATCATAATGATGGCAATCCCTTGGGCGGTGAGGTCGTTAATCAACTTGTAGATCTCGTATTTGGCGCCCACATCAATGCCCCGCGTGGGATCATCCATAATGAGGACTTTAGGGTTGGACATCAGCCACTTGGAGATAACGACCTTTTGCTGGTTGCCGCCCGATAGGGTGTTACAGAGCACTTGCAGGTTCGGCGCCTTGATCGCCAGATTCTGCGCGAAGGCGCGACTGGCCTTTAGTTCGGCATAGTCATCAATTCTAAACCACGAGGCAAATTGATCCAGGTTGGGCAACGAGATATTGCGCAGAATAGACTGGATGAGCACCAGACCGTGCCGTTTACGATCTTCAGGTACCAGGCTGATGCCTTCCCTGGTGGCCTCCTGCGAGCTTTTAATGTCAAGGCCCCGCCCCTCCAACTTCACCGTGCCGTGGGTGATCCTGCCATACTCGCCAAAGATCGTCATCGCCAGCTCCGTGCGCCCAGACCCCATCAATCCGGCAATGCCCAGGACCTCGCCCTTACGCAGGTCAAAGCTGACCCCCTTGAGCACCTCGCGCGTGGTTTCTTCGGGATCAACGGCGTGCAGGTCTGCGACTTCGAGAATGACGTCACCGGGCTGGCGGTGACTTTCGGGAAAACGCTCGGTCATCTCACGCCCCACCATATAACTGACCAACTTCTCAACGGTCATGGCCTGGGTGGGTTGGGTAGTGATGACGCGCCCGTCACGCAGGACGGTGATGGAGTCGGTGATGGCGAAAAACTCATTCAACTTGTGGGTGATGTAGATGCAGGTGACGCCGTGTTCCTTGAGGGTGCGCAGAATTTCCATCAATTTCTCGATCTCAGCCTCCGCCAACGCGCTGGTCGGCTCGTCGAGGATCAGAATCCGCGCATTTTCGGAGAGCGCCTTCGCAATTTCCGTCATCTGCATCTTGCCCACGCCGAGGTTCTTCACGAGGGCCTGGGGATGGATATCGAGTTTGTACTTATCCAAAAGCTGCTGTGTATCCGCGTAGAGCTTGTCCCAGTTGATTGCTCCGGCTTCGAGGGGTTCTTTGCCCAGGAAGACGTTCTCGCCAACGGTCATGCCCGGTACGAGGGTCAATTCCTGGTATACGATGGCAATGCCGGTTTCAATCGCTTGCCGGATGGAACGGTTTTCCAACTTTAGTTCCTGTCCCTCGCAAAAGACCTGACCCTCATACGTTCCCCACGGATAGACGCCGGACAGAATTTTCATCAGGGTAGACTTACCCGCACCGTTCTCACCGCAGAGACCATGAATTTCGCCGCGGCGAATCTGGAACGAAACGTCGGATAGGGCGGTAACGCCAGGGAACTGTTTGGTGACATGCCTGAAATCGAGGATAATGTCTTCTTCGGGTATGATAGAGCTGTCAACAGCGCTGTCGTCGTTCATCACATGCTCCTCATTCAAACCCATCAGGGTTCGATTTCTTCAAGAAGAAGGCCTCCTTGTAGAAGGCCAGTATACCCCTACTACAAGGAGGCGCAACTCTCTAAACGCTAAACTGTCAGAACAGTTTAGGGCTTCGCCGGACGGTCGGCTTCGGGAATGTCCCGATACACGTCATCGTAAGACTGGAAGGCAGTCTTGACGACGAGATCGTAGACATTGCCCTTGTTGACCTGGTAAACGGGCAAGAATTTACAAGGCACGCTGCCAGTCTTGGAAGGATCGTTGGTGAGTTCAGCCAGCGTGTACGACTGGAGATCGGTCGTCTCACCCTTGATCAGTTTGTCCACCAGATCAATCGCCAGCGGGGACAGATCGCGAATGTCCTTGAGAATCGAGACGGTCAGTTCGTCCTTGACGATACTGTTGCAACCATCAGCCGTCGCATCCTGCCCCGAGATCGGAACTTTGCCGGCCAGGCTCTGCGCCTTCATCGCCTGAAGCGCGCCGAGCGCGGTGCCGTCATTGGAAGCTACTACGGCGTCAATGTCGTTATTCTGCGCGGTGAGGATGTTCTCCATCAACGCGAGGGCGTTCTTGGCATCCCAGTTATCCACCCATTGATCGGCGACGATCTCAATCTTGCCCGCCTCCACCAGCGGATCGAGGATTTCATCCTGACCCTGGCGGAAGAGGATGGCGTTGTTGTCGGTGGGGCTGCCGCCCAGTTTCACGACGCGGGCCTTGCCATTGGCGGCCACGTCCCAATTTTCAGCGTCAATGGCCGCCATCACACCCAAAGCCTGCTGCCGGCCCACTTCAACGTTGTTGAAGGAGACATAAGCCGCGATGTCTGGGGACTTGATCAGGCGGTCGTAAGCGAGGACGATGACGCCTTTCTTGGCGGCGTTGGTAGCTGCCGTGGCGGCGGCGTCGCCGTCTTCCGCAACGATGATGAGGGCCTTGACGCCCTGCGTAACCATATTGTCAATCTGGTCGTTTTGCAGTTTCACGTCGTGGTTGGCTTCCTGGGAGATGACTTCATAGCCTTTCTCTTCCAGCAGTTTCCGCATCAACACTTCCTCGTTCTTCCAGCGCTCGGTAGCGAAGTCAGAGAACGACAGGCCGACCTTGGTTTTGCCGCCGCCCTTGCAGCCGGCGAAACCGGTCGCCAGCAGCGCCAAAATGAGAATAGTCATCAGAGACCGGGTAATGCGAGACATATCTGTTTCCTCCTGAGATTAAATTGTGATTTTTTAGACAAGAAAGGGTTAAAGAGTTGTTTTAACAAATTTTGTTTGGATTGGGCCTCCTTTTTGAAATCAAAAACCCCTTGTTAATTATCCTTATCGTTCAAAACACGGGACACAGTAAGAACTGAAGCTCCCTAGCCTTCAGCCATAGGTGGTATGGGTCAGAGAAATTTGAACGATTCAGAGCATCTCAATGGTGGTAAACGCTATCATCATAAGTTACCGGTACTGTTACCGGTAACGTTATCGGGACTACCCTAGACTATAGCATAGTTTTTTCGTCGTGTCAATAGGTTGTTTTTATTTTGTGATGATTCCCCACCTGCGACGGCCATCGGCAAACGCAGAAGGGTGAAATCAATTAAAAGGTATGCGTGCTGCAAGGCGAACGGTGGATTTCCGGCCCGCTGGTGGATAAGCTCGTCGGCGGGGAAACGCCAACCGAGTCCGGCCGCAGTTGAGCGGCCGGCAGCGCGACATTCCGGAATTGCTCCAACACGTTTTCAGAAGTGGCTTGGGCGGTCTCCGACAGTAGCAACGCAATTAACCCTGGCAGCATCCGCCCGTGACCTGAGACTAACTCCGGGACGCCGTCCGGCAGGGGAACCCAGAAAAACTCAAAGCGGATCGGCGCGGGGGAACCATCCGAGGGATGCCACTCATAGTGAATCCAGCGTTCCGGCGGCGTTTCCTCGCAGATGAGATGATAGAAGCGGCGGTGATGCACAGCCCCCAGCGCGGGAAATTCCTGGTCGTATTCCCCCAAAAAAGCGTTAAGCCGCAGCCCACTCAGCCCGGTTTCCTCGAACGCCTCGCGCATCACCCCTGCGGCGGGGTCTTCCCCCGGTTCCAACGTCCCCGCCGGCACTTGCAGTCCCGCCTCCGGCGCGTCGGGATGGCTGAAGATGAGCAGTCGCTCCCCGTGCGTGATGTAGGCCAGAACTTTGTGCTTTAACAGCGTCACTGAACTTCCTCCTGATGCGTGAAGCGTAAAACGTAAAACGTGATGACTTTACTGTAAAAGTCTCACGTTTTACGTTTTACGTTTCATTCTGTATCCAACAGCCGCTCCTCGTAAATCCGCCGCACCGTGTCCTCAATGTTTGGCTCGCGCACCATCAGGTCGCGGATGCGGTAACGCGCCGACACGCGCCCGATCAGGTCGGACGCGCTGAGGGCGTTGCGCTCGAATTGGTAGGTCACGCGGGTCGCCTCGCGCGCCGCGACGGTCGCGCCATCCACAGTCACGTCGGCGTACTCCTCCGCCATGTCCACCACCAGCTCGCGCTGGCCGCCGAAGCGGTCGCGCAGGCTCTCCAACCGCCCATCGAACAGCACTCGCCCGTGATCAATGATCATCACCCGCTCGCACAGCTTTTCCACGTCGGCGAGATCGTGCGTCGTCAAAATCACCGTGACGCCGCGCGCGCGGTTGATGTGCAGGATGAACTGGCGGATGCGCTCCTTGGCGACGACGTCCAGCCCGATGGTCGGCTCGTCCAGGAAGAGCAGCGGCGGATCGTGCAGCAACGCAGCGCAGAGGTCGGCGCGCATCCGCTGCCCCAACGAGAGCGAGCGCACTGGCGTGTTGAGGAAGGGGCCAAGCTCCAACATAGTGCGGAACTCGTCCAGATTGTGTTGGAACTGCGCGAGCGGAATCTTGTAGATGTACTGCAACAAATCCAGCGACTCGATCACCGGCAAATCCCACCACAGCGTCGTCCGCTGGCCGAACACCGCGCCGATGTGGGCGACGTGCGCGCGCCGCTGCTTCCAGGGGACGCGCCCATTGACCTCGATCTCGCCGCCGGTGGGCACCAGCAATCCCGTGAGCATCTTGAGCGTGGTGGACTTCCCCGCCCCATTCGGCCCGATGTACCCCACCAGCTCGCCGGGCTGGATCGTGAAGCTAACGCCATCCACCGCCCGCACCGTCGTAGCTTCGCGCGTGAACAAATTGCGCAACGCCCCCAACGCGCCGCGATGGTGCTTGTAGATCTTGAAGTGCCTGTGTAAATGATTGACAGAAATAATCGCTGGTTGCATAGAATCCTTATATGTAAAGCGTAAAACGTTGTAGAGTCCTGTAATATCGTACCCCTAACAGTCTTGTAATATCGTACCTTCACAATCTCATAAAATCGTACCCGTGGTTGTATACTTTCCAAGTAGCGAGTTGGATCGTTTTCG
>DAOUGD010000178.1:0-1828 GCA_034429475.1 Anaerolineae bacterium | reverse complement strand
CTTCGCCCCGCCACAAAAATCGTCCTTAAAAACGCCGCTTTAGCGGCAAAACAGACAGTCTTACAGGCGGGACTTTTTGAAATGCGATAGCCCTGAAAATATTTCAACCTGTACACTAGGCAGAAATTTATCAGCAGATTAAGCAGATTGAGCAGATTTTTTTCCTCATAATTCGCTAAATCTGCTCAATCTGCTGACAAAAAAAGGAAGCTATGCAGTAATGCTATTGCACAGGTCGAAAATGTTTATGACCGTCAAGGAATCTTTTCTTTAGAAAATAATGGGTGAAATTCCATAATTCCCTCTTGACAATACTGTGTGATATATGGTATAATATGGCAAACAGTGAAAGGAGGCACACAGTATGAATGATCCCACAGCAAACCTGATTTCGGAACTGCGACGCGGCGCCCTGGTGCTCAGCGTGCTCAGCCAGCTCCAAGAGCCGGCCTACGGCTACGCGCTCAAAGAACGGCTGACCGAACGCGGGGTGGAGATTGACCAGGGCACGCTCTATCCGCTGCTGCGGCGGCTGGAAGAGCAGGGGCTGCTGCAAAGCGAGTGGACGCTCGGCGGCGAATCGCGCCCGCGCCGGTATTATCAACTCAACCCCACGGGGCAAACGGTATTGGATACACTCACCCAGGAATGGAATTCGCTAGTAGCGGCCATGCACCGCCTATTATCAGAACAGGAGGAAAAGTCATAATGGAACTGATCAATCGTTACGTCTACCAAGTGGGGCGGCGGCTGCCGCAACGCACCCGCGCCGATGTGGAACAGGAATTGCGCTCGCTGCTGCTAGACGCGCTGGAAGAACGCACCGGGCGCGCGGCGGAGTTCACTGAAGACGAACAGGTCGCCGTGCTCGCCGAGTTCGGTCCGCCGGAGCAGATGGCGGACAAATACCGCCCGCAGCCGCACTACGTCATCGGCCCCAAGGTCTTTGACCTGTATTTGTTGGTTGTCAGCGTCATCGCCGGCGCGGGGCTGCTGGTCGGCGTCATCACCACCGCCGTGTCGCTGTTGGCTTCAGACGAGGTCTCGGTGCTCGAACTGCTGCTGCGGGCAGCGACGATCTTCATGAACATCGCGCTGAGCGGCGTCGGTTCGGCTACGCTGACCTTTGCTCTGTTAGAACGGCTGATCCCCGACGAGGAATTCAAGCTGGACGACGACGAACCCTGGAATCCGCGCGACCTGCCTATCGTGGAGGCGCGCGACGAGATCAAGCGCACCAACCTGATTGCTGAGATCGCGATCCTGGTGCTGCTGATCATGGGGCTGCTGGCCTTTGGGGAGCGCCTCGGCGGAGTGTACTATGATGGAACCTGGCATGCGACGCCCACCTTCCTCTCGGCGGCCTTCTTCTCGATGTATCTGCCGCTGTGCGTGGCGCGTTGGGGGCTGACGATCCTGCTGAACCTGGTGTTGCTGCGTCAGGGGCGCTGGCAGCTCGGCACGCGCATCGCCGATCTACTGTTCCACGGGCTGGACATCTACATCCTGGGACGCTTGCTCACTGGCCCGTCGGTCGTCAACGCCGAAGCTCTGCGGGTCGCGTTCACCAACGTCCCGGAAGTAACCAAAATAATGGGCCAATTGTTGGATGGCGGACTGAAGATTGGTTTCCTGGGCGCTTTGATTGTGACCCTTGTTGAGGTTGCCACGAGGGTATATCGGTTGATCCGCGACTATCAAGCGAAACCGGTGACGGCGCCAACCCCATAGATTGCAGTTAGCACGAATCGCGCACAAATGCACGAATGTCCGATGGACATTCGTGCATTTGTGTTTTTGAACCGGGTATTTTTTCGTTGGCGGGCTA
>DAOUGD010000177.1:0-25578 GCA_034429475.1 Anaerolineae bacterium | reverse complement strand
TGGGTGATGGGGACAATGGGGGCGGGGGTTAGGGCGGGGGAACCCCGCGCCCTACCGGATTTGCGGTATACGTTGGGCGCAATTCTGCTGGCGCATGTGTTTTACAATTACACGCTCGTCATCCGACTGGTGGGCGGTTTCTGGGCGAACCTCGATCCCACGCTGGAACAGGCTGCGCGCACGTTGGGCGCGTCGCCCTGGCGCGCGTTCCGCGCCATCACCCTGCCCCAGCTTCTCCCGGCTATCGGCGCGGCAGCCTTGCTCGTCTTCATCTTCTGCTTCACCAGCTTTGGCGTCGTCCTCGTTCTCGGCGGGCCGCGCTTCGCCACCCTCGAAGTCGCCATCTACCGGCAAACCATCAATTATGCCAACCTGCCCCTCGCCGCTGCGCTGTCGCTGCTCCAAATCGCCTGTACCCTCGGCCTGACGCTGCTCTACACCCGTCTGCAAGCCGGGCTGGCCCGCCCGCTGGACTTGCGCCCGCAGTGGGCCACGCAGCGCCCGCCGCGCGCGCCGGGTGAAGTCGCCTTCGTCATCGCCAACGTGGGCCTGGGCGCGCTGCTCCTGGGAACGCCGCTGCTGCTGCTCGCGGCGCGCTCCTTCGACGCCGGATTCCGCTACTACGCCGCCCTCTTCGAGAACCCGCGCCACTCCATCTTCTACGTCCCGCCGCTGACCGCCGTGGGCAACTCCCTGCGCTTCGCCCTGATCGCCACCGCGCTCGCCCTCGTCCTCGGCGGGTTGACCGCGCTCGCGCTCTACCGTCGCAAGCGCGGCTGGCTGCTGGATGCGCTCTTTATGCTGCCGCTCGGCACGTCCGCCGTGACGCTGGGCCTGGGCTACCTGCTGGCGTTGGGCCGCCCGCCGCTTGACCTGCGCGGCACGCCCACCCTCATCGTCTGCGCGCATACCCTGGTCGCGCTGCCCTTCGTCGTGCGGAGCCTGCTCCCGGCCCTGCAAGCCATCCGCCCCTCCCTGCGCGAGGCTGCCGCCACGCTCGGCGCCCCACCCGCGCGCGTCTTCGCCGCCGTGGACTTGCCCATCGTCTGGCGCGCGCTCATCGTCGGCGGCGTCTTTGCCTTCACTGTCTCCCTCGGCGAATTTGGCGCGACCTCCATGATCGCCCGCCCGGACCTGCCCACCATTCCCATCGCCATCTACCGCTTCCTGGGCAAGCCCGGCGCGGCCAACTACGGCCAGGCTATGGCGATGTCCACCCTGCTGATGCTCGTCTGCGTCGCCGGATTCCTGCTGGCGGAGCGCCTCAGACCGGCGGGGACGCAGACGTTTTGAGGCTGGAAATTGGAAATCGGAAATGAGAAATGAGTAATGAGTGATGAGTAACAGACAATTCTTCACCGATTACCGATTGCCGATTACCGATTAACGATTTCCTAATTACCCAACATACAACAACAATGGCTTTTCTTGAACTGACCAACATCCACAAAACCTACGATAACGCCCCGCTGCTCTCCGGCGTCTCATTTGGCGTGGAGCAGGGCGAGATCGCGTGCCTGCTCGGTGCGTCGGGCAGCGGCAAGACGACGCTGCTGCGCATCATCGCCGGGCTGGAATCCGCCGAGTCGGGCCGCGTCCTGCTGGACGGCGCCGACATCACCCGCGTCCCCACCCATCGCCGCGGCATCGTGCTGATGTTCCAGGATTACGCCCTCTTTCCCCACAAAACCGTGGCGGAGAACGTGGCGTTTGGGTTGGAGATGAGAAATCGGCGGATCAGCGGATCAGCGGATCAGCGGATCGGCGGATCGGCGAATCGGCGGATCGGCGGATCGGCGGATCGGCGCTCAGTCCTAAGTTCTCAGTCCTCAGTCCTCAGTCCTCAGTCCTCAGTCCTCAACATCCAAAATCGCGTAGCGGAGATGTTGTCCCTCGTCGGCCTGGAAGGTTTTGGGGAGCGCGACGTGCTGGCCCTTTCGGGGGGGGAACGGCAGCGGGTGGCGCTGGCGCGCAGCCTTGCGCCACAGCCCAGGCTGCTGTTGCTCGACGAGCCGCTCGGCGCGTTGGATCGCGCTCTGCGCGAGCGGCTGTTGGAGGAACTGCCCATCATCCTGCGGCGCGTCGGCGTCACTGCCATCACCGTGACGCACGATCAGGAAGAGGCGTTTGCCCTGGCGGATCGGGTGATCCTGTTGAATGAGGGCCGCGTCGCCCAGAGTGGGACGCCGGAAGCGGTCTACGATGCACCGGCAGACGCCTGGGTCGCGCGCTTCCTGGGATTGGATAACCTTTTCCCGGCGCAGGTCACAGCGCGCGGACAAGTGACCACGGATTTCGGCCCGCTCACCTTTGCGCCGGAGACCGCGCTGCCCACGGTTGGCGCGGCAGGGATGGTGCTCGTGCAGCCGTGGGGCGTCCACCTCAGGTGCGACGCACTTGAAACCCATCATCCCGCGCCTGCTCAAAACAAGTGCGTCGCCCCTGAAAGCTCACCGGCCCTGAATCGCTTCACCGCCGTCGTCGCCCGGCGCACCTTCCACGGGCCGATCTACCGTCTCACCCTGCAATTGCCCGGCGGCGAGCTGCACCTCACGCTTCACCCCGGCCAACCCATCCCCGATGAAGGCGCCGTCGTCGTCGGCCAGATCGAACCGGCGGCATTGCGGTGGGTGAAGTGAGGAGTGAGGAGTTGCGAGTGAGGAGTTGCGGATCAGCGGATCAGCGGATCAGCGGATCAGCGGATCAGTGAGTCAGTAACTCAGCACTCAGTCCTCAGTCCTCAATACGCACACCCAGTCATACGCCGCGGTGAGCGGGCGCGTGTCGGAACTCGCGCCGCCGCTGGCGTCGAAGGCGGATTGGGCGATAGCGTGAACCAGTGAAAGCGTCGTCACGTCGCTGGCATCCCTGCCGGGCAGCGCGATTTCGATTTCATTCCAACTTTGGGGTAACGCGACTGCCGCAGTCGTCTCGCCGTCTGCGTTTAGCGCGACCGTTTGCCCCGGCGAGAACGCGAGCGCACGCAGGCGCACGGTGTATGCGGATGCGGGAGGCAGCAAGAGCCTTAGCGTTGCCGTGACTGTCTCGCCGGCCCAGCGCCCCTGCACTCCACCGATATCCTCCGGGCGGAACCAGCCCGTCCCCAGATACCGCCCGTCATCGCCGCCGATGTCCACACAGCCGGTCTTCGGCAAGGCCAACGCTTCCGGCGGAATTAAGTCCGCCGGGGTGAGCACCTGCACGCGCACCTGGTCGTGCTGCGTGTGGACGCGGCGGCTGCGCGTGAAGGTGCGCTCTTCCAATGCCACCAGCCGCCCGCCATCGCTCAATACGTCCACCGCCTCCGCCGGGAACTGATCGCGGTCGAAAATGACCACGTAGCGCGCGCCCGTCGCAAAGGCGTCGGCGACGACCTGCGGGTTGAACTCGTAGAGGTACGCCAGGCGATAGGCGGGCAGTTCCACCTGCGCGGCGCGGAACGAGCCGGCGGCGGCGATCAGCGTCGTCTCCGGCGGATAGTGCGCGGCCACGTAAGCGGCGGCCTGCGCGGGGGGCGCGGGGAGCGTCGCCAGTTGCGCGGCGAGCGGCGCGCCCTGCATCAGCAGTGCTAACGACGCGGCAGCGGTCACGACGGGGGTTAGCCAACGCGGACGACGTATCCGCTCCCATCCTTGCGCAATTAACAAAACGAGCGGCGGCAGGATGGGCAGCATCAGGCGCGGGCGATCCAAGTTCTCCACGAAAAAGACCTGCGCGGCCACCGCCAGCGTCCACAGCGCGAAGCCCCACGTCCGCCGCTGCCGCCAATCGGCCCGCGCCAGCCCCACGCCCACGAGCGCACCGCCCGCGAGGGCGCGCAGCCATTCCCCCAGGCTCCAACGCGCATAGGCCCCCACGCCGAGGGTGTACGAAAGGAACGTGTCGCCAAACGCGAGGGCGCGCGCGTGGAGTGCCTCGCCCAGCGGCAGCCCCATCCCCGCCAATGAGTCGGCCTGCCCGACGTGGCTCGCGTGCGCGCGGATGAAGCCGACGTACTCCGCCAGTCCGCCCGCCGCCCGCGCCGTCGGCCAGAGCCAGAGCAGGACGCCTACCCCGGCGCACCCGCCCGCGATGAGCAAAGTCTTGAAAGACCGTTGGCCGCGCGCCGCTTCCCACAGCCAGAGCAAGCCGAGCATCGCCAGCGGCAGCGCGTTCTGCGGGCGCACGCCGAGCGCCAATCCGGTCGCCAACCCGCCGGCCGCCAGCCACGCCGGGCGCGCGTCCGCCGCAAGCAGCAGCGCCAGCGCCAGCAGCGTCAACGCGAGGCCCGGCATATCGCTAAGCGCCTTGTCCGCCGTGAGCCAGGCCATGGGGAGTAGGGCAAAAAGCAAAGTGCTGAGGAGTGAGGAGTGAGGAGTGAGGAGTGAGGAGTGAGGAGTGAGGGATGAGGAGTGAGGAGTGAGGACTGAGGACTGAGGACTGAGGAGTGAGGACTGAGGACTGAGTGCTGAGTGCTGAGGACTGAGTTGCTGAGTTGCTGACTCGCTGACTCGCTGATCCGCTGATCCGCTGATCCGTTGATTCGCCAAAGCGTACACCAGCAAAGTTGCCGCCGCGCCGCTGATCGCGCTGAGCCAGGTGAGGGCGGCGAGGGCGTCGCCGGTGAGGGCGCGGAGGGCGCGGGCCAGGGCGATGTAGACGGGGAAGCCGGGCGGCTGCGGCTGTTGAAGCGCCAGGTCGAAGTTGTCCAGGGCGAGGGCGAAGCTGTAGGCGTCGAAATCGTCTAAGGAGCAGCTACGAAATGTCCCGTAGAGGCACAACGTCGCCAGCAGCAGCGCCAGGGGGAGGCGCGCGCGCTTGAAAAAGTCCGAGTGAATAAAAGACGGGACAATCTCCATAATGGGGTAGTATATCATGCGTCATCGGGTTTGGGGAATTTTGCCATTCCGGGAAAAACCAGGGATAATAGCTGCAATCCGGGCACTAAAGAGGAAGCAGGTTCGTAGTGGGCAACTGATCGCCCGCGCACATGGCGCTGAAGCGCTCACTACAAACTTAAATATTGATGGAGGCGTCATGGCAGGTAAGAAGTTACAACATGGTGGGGTTTTGATTCTGGGCATTGTCTTCACGTTGGTATTGGTGGGGGCGACGGTGGCGCTGGATGTGCTCAATGCGCCGGTGGACGCGGTGATTCGTGGCGGCGCACTGCTTGGCTACATTGCGGTGTTTCTTACGTGCTTGTCGTCCCAGTACATGCGCGAGTTGGCGCGGTATTTCGGGCGGCCCTTCCTCAAGCTGCATCACGCCGTCGCCCTCACCGGGCTGGCGGCGCTGCTGGTGCATGCGCTGGGGGTGGCGTGGCGCGCCGGGAATATCGCGGTTTTCTTGCCCGATTTCTCCTCGGTGCGGATATTCTTCGCGCTCGGCGGACGGCCCTCCTTCTGGCTGTTTGTGCTCACGGTGACGACGGCCTTCTTGCGCAAGGCCATCGGCCCGCGTTGGAAGCTCATCCATTGGGCGAATTACCTCGCGTTCTGGCTGGGGACGATTCACGCGCAGATGATCGGCCCGAATTTCCAGCACTGGGGCGTGCGGGCTGTCTCCGGCGCGATGGCGGCAGTATTGCTCGTCGTTTTCGTTCGGCGGCGATGGAAGCGGGAGAGGAGATAGGAGTGGCGAATTACGAATTACGAATTACGAATTACGAACTTCAAGGAGAACAAGGATGAGGGAGTTGTTGCAAGGCAAGCGGGTGCGCTTGACGGCGTTGACGGCGGAGGATTTGCCGACGATGCGGCCGTGGTTTCAGGATGCGGAGTTTATGCGGCTGTTTGACGCGCAGGCTGCCAATCCCAAAGGGCCGGGGTGGCTGGAGGAGTGGTTCAATACCACGCAGAAGGCGACGGACGGGTATTATTTTGCCATCCGGCGGGTGGAGGACGATGCGCTCATCGGATATATCGAGTTGGACGGGATTCTGTGGCCGCATCAGGTGGCGTGGTTCAGCATCGGCATTGGAGAGCGCGCCTGTTGGGGACAGGGCTACGGCGCTGAGGCGGCGCGCCTGACGCTCGACTTCGCCTTCCGCGAGTTGAACCTGTATCGCGTGCAGGCCACCGTCTTCAGCTACAACGCGCGATCCCAGGCGTTGTTTGAGCGGCTCGGCTTCCGGCATGAGGGAACGTTCCGCGAATTCCTGTGCCGCGACGGGCAGCGGTATGATATGCTGTTATTTGGGTTGCTGCGTTCGGAATACCAACGGGAAGATTGAGGCGGTGTTTTATCAACGGATTTAACGGATAAAACGGAAAAATCCGTTGAATCCGTTAAATCCGTTGAGCTATTGGGGAGGTATAAGATGAGTGAAATGCCCGGAATTGTTGCTGTATTGGCAAATCTTTTGACGCGCCTGCCGTTGGTTTTGGTCTGGCTGGTGATGGGGATTCTTGCCGTGGTGCGTTGGGATCGCCACCCACGCAAGTCGTTGCTGACGCTCCTGGCCGTCGTCATCCTGTTTCTTCAAGCGGTGGTCGGCACCTTTCTCAACGTCCGCCTGCCGCTGTTGATGAGTGATGGCGCGGTTGGAACGTCGCGGATTGCTTTGTGGCTGACGTTGCTCAACATCGGTGGCGCGCTCGTCTCGGCGGGCGCCTGGGGCTTGCTGGCGGCGGCGCTGTTTATGGAAGAGGATTAACCGGCCTTTGCCACAGTCTGGAATTGCGCCGACTCGGTCAGAATAGACCCCACCCGCGCGGCGTAAGCGATGCGAATGTCCTGATGTAACGAGATGTTGTCCAGGTACGTGCGGCGGAAGGGGCTGTCCGGCGGGATGAGGGCGTATTTGCGGATCATCTCGTCGTAGGCGCGCCGCAGGTATCTGATGGCTTCGTCCTCGTAACCGTTGGCGGCGAGCGCCTGGCTGTGTCGGAAAAGCACCTCCTCACCGGCACATTCCACTACCCTGGAATAATCGTAAGTTTGGTATAGATCGTAGGCGGTTTGGGACGCTTTGAGCGCGGCCAGGTATTCCGCCTCGCGTTCGGCCCAATCCTGCGTAAGTTTCGCCAGTCCCAGGTGCGCGGCAGTCGCTTTCACGGCGGCGGCCATAACGTATTGCTGCGAGATGAGCGGGCTGGCGTCGGCGACGGCGCTTAGTTTGTCGCACAACGCCAGGGCCGCTTGCAAGTGATCGGTGTCCCCCCACGCGATGTCCAGGATGATCTCCGTCAAATATTGGCCCACGATGTCCGGTTTGTGTTGCACCCCGCCAATTTGATAGACCATATCTAGGTTAGCCTGCGCTTCGGCGGCCATGTCCAGGTCGCTCTGAATCTGGGCGATGTACAGGCGGGCATAGACCTCGTTGGGATCGCCCTCAAAGATGCTCCGGCTTTCCTCTAATAAGTCCAATCCGCCCTGATAGTCGCCCAGGTAAAGTCCTTGCGTGATGCCGCAGACCAACAAGGCTTTGCTTTCCAGCGGACGGTGGCCGATCTCGCGGCTGAGGTGCAATTGCTCTTGCTGGTATTCGGTCAAGAGCCGGTAATAATCGCCGCTGCGCTCGACTTCGATGCCCAACGATCCCAACAGGCTGATCTGCATGGGGATGTGATCCAGAGCCTTGCTCAACGAGAGGGCGGCGGCGGCCTCCAGGTATTCCATGCCGCGCTCAGGCTGGTCAATGCTGGCGTACAGCCGCCCCAGGCCGATGAGCAGGCGGGCCTCGTAGCGCTGATCGCCGATCTGCCGGGCGAGGGCGAGGGCGAGTTCGGCGTGATCCTGCCAGGCGGGATCGCCCCGCACCAGGCTCTGATTGGCGCAGGCGATGAGCGCCTGGATTTCGCGGCCGCGATCGCCGATCTGCCGCGCGAGAGCCAGCGCCTCGGCGACTGCCGGAGAAGCCGCCTCCACTTCGGCGCGGCTGTGTTCTTCCTCCGCCCCTGGCTGCTTGAGCAAGGCGTCAATGAGGCGGGCCGGGTCATCCAACTGGCGCGCCAACGGCGCCAGCGCGAGGGCATCCTCCCGCATCGCGGCAAAGCAGCCCATCAGGTTGAAAATCTCACAGCGCCCATAGAGTGCGTCGAACCGCTGTTTGCGCAGCGTCCGGCATTGGGCGTCGTCAACACATTGCGCCTCCTGCATATCCAACAGCGCCAGGGCGCGGGTGTAATGCTCGCCGGCCTCGGCGTTGGCGTAGACTTTCTGCGCCAGTTCCGCCTGCCTGAGGGTGTAGAACAGTTCCTTATCCGGCGTGCCGGCGTGATGGTAATGGTGCGCCAGCGTGCCGTAATATTGCATCCGCGCGTCCTCGCCAAAACGCTGCTCGAAATACTCGGCGATTTTGAGATGGTAGGCGGTGCGCTGCGGGCTGAGCAGGCTGTCGTAGGCTGCCTCGCGGATCAAGGGGGATTTGAAGATGTATTCGACGCCCAGGTCCGCGTCGCGCCCGCGCTCGCGGATGAGCTGCGCGCGCAGCAGGGTCGTCAGACAGGGATGCAGATCGAGGTCGGCGCCGGTCAGCACTTCCAGGACGTTGCTCCAGAACACCGGCCCGACCACTGCCGCCATTTGCAGCACCAGATGCTCGGCGGGCGGCAGGCGATCGATACGCGCCAGCAGGAGGGTTTGCAGACTGTCCGGCAAATCCAGCGTCGTAACGGGTTGGGCGGCGGACCAATGCCACGTGTCATTGGGGGGTGTTTTGACCAGTCGCCCCTGCGCCATCAGCGCGTGGATCAATTCCTGGATGTAGTACGGATTGCCGTCCGCCTTGTCAATAATGAGCGCCTCCACCTCCGCCGGCAGCACGTCCGGCCCGATCAGGTGGACGATGAAGTCGTGACTCTGGGTTTCGTCTAACGGACGCATCGTCAGGGCGGTGATACGGTGAGGATACTCGGTTTCCAGGTAGTAGCGGAATTTCCAGATGGGGGCTTCGTGCTCAGGGCGGAAGACGAGTAACCAGAGCACGGGCGCGTAGTCGCATACGGCCAGACAGTACTTCAGCAGATCGAGTGACGTGGTGTCCACCCAGTGCATATCGCTGAAACTGATAACCAGCGCGCCCTGGCGCGCCAGCGCCTCGACCCATTCGCGGATTGCCAGGAACAGTTGTTGGCGGCGCGTTTCGGCGTCCAGCCGGTTGATCTGTTCGGCATAGTGGGCCTCGACGGGCAGGGCCAGGAGCGCCGCCAGGTAGGGATAGTATTCGTTCATGCGGTCACCCCACAAGGTTTGAGCGCGCCCGCGCAACCGCTCGCGGGTGATCTCCTTCGCCTCGTTTTGGGGGATGTCCAGCCAGTGGCGCAGCAAATCCACCCACAGCGCGTAAGGCTTGGATTGGTCGTAGGAGCGCGCACGTCCGCGCAGCATCCGCTCCTCGGCGGGGATGGCCGCCAACTCACGCCGCGCGGCTTCTATATTACAGTCGTCCCGGTCGCAGGCTTCCGTCAAGAGGGCGTGCTGGCGCACGAAATAGCGGTAGATTTCCCGCAGCAACAGCGACTTCCCCATTCCGCGCTCACCGGTCAGCATGACGATGCCTCCGCGACCTGCGTACAGTGATTCGATGTTGGTTTTGAGCGTTTGAAATTCTTCCTCGCGGCCGATAAGGGGCTGCGTCAGGCCATACGTCTCATTCTGAGCCACGGCCGGCCGCAGCGGGCGGTAGACGGCGATGGGATGGCTGATCCCTTTGACCATAATTTCGCCCAGGGGCGCCCACTCGAAGTGATCCGCCGCCAGCCGGTAGGTGTTTTCACTCACCAGGACGCCACCCGGTTCGGCGGCGGCTTCCATCCGGGCCGCTAGGGCAATGGCTTCGCCCATGGCGGTGTCCTCGCTGTGCTTGCGCCGGTCGCCAACGTTGGTGACGATGACCTCACCGGTATTGACGCCCACGCGCATGCTCAGGTCAATGCCGGATTGGGCGGCCAGTTCGGCGGCATAAGGGCGCAGAGCTTCCTGCATCGCCAGTGCTGCTAACACCGCGCGCTCCGGGTCGTCTTCGTGGGCCGTGGCCGCGCCAAAGAAGGCCACCAGCCCGTCGCCCCGAAACTGATCCACCTTGCCGCCAAATCGGTAAATCTCCGTCTCCAGGATCTGGAAGACATGATTCATCATGGCAACCCACGCTTCGGTGCCCAGGCGTTCCAGGAGATCGGTAGAGCTTTTGACGTCGGCCAGAATGATCGTTGCAATGCGGCGCTCGCCTTCCAGGCGACTTTCGAGGATGGTTTGCAAAGCCGGCGGCACTGTGACCGTTTCCGTTGCCTCTGACGGCACCGGCGTCAGGTCGGGCAGGGCGACGGGCGCGGGAACCACCGCCGTGGTAGTCAGCGGCGGATTCGGCGCCTCGTGCGTTAATGGCTCGCGGGCTGCCACGGCTTCGCATGAGGACGGCGTCAACGGCGCGCCGCAGCGGTGGCAAAAGCGGTATTCCAGCGGATTTGCCAGCCCGCAAATCCCACAATCCTGCACCAGGCGCGCGCCACAGTAACCACAAAAGCGCGCTTCGGGCAGGTTAATGAAACCGCAGGCTGGGCATTTCATACTATCTTGAAAATTCAGAAAAGAGCTTGTCTCGAAACGTGAAACGTGAAGTTACTATCGTAAGACCATCACGTTTCACGTTTTACGCGGCACGCTCCGCGTTAGGGGAATTTTCTTACAAAGTGTTCAGGGCGTGGCGGAAACGTTTCGCCAATTCTTCCATAATGGCGACGGCCATTTCCCCGTCCCGCCGCATCGCGCCGAGGAAGTTCTCGCGCGGCAGGATCAAGCAATGACATTCTTCGGTCGCCACCACCGTGGCGGTGCGCGGGCCGCCGTCCAACAAGGCCATCTCGCCAAAGAAGTCGGGCGACTTGAAGGTGTTCACCACCACCTTCGTCCCATCTGGGCGTTCCAGAACGGCCTCCGCCGCGCCACTGGTGATGATGAAGAAGCCATAGCCGTCCCGCCCCTGGGGGACGATGACTTCGCCCGTATCGCACTTGCGTTCGATGAAAATGCGGGCCAACGTCGTTAATTGGCGCTTTTTCAGGCCGGCGAAGAGCGGCACTTTTTCCAACAACTCTACGGTTTTCTCTAAATCTGACATGGCAACTTCTCCTTTCAAATACGGTTTGATCTCGCGCTAAGGCGCGCAATTGTAAGGGATTAAACGTCGGGAGGATTTATTTAAATCCATTTCAAATTCGATTATAGCATAACCCCATAGAACCGGATAATCCAGTTTGAAACACGTTTTTGGGAGCGTTTCCCTTCGTGCAGCGTGATGACTTTGTTGTGCAAGCCTCGCGTTTCACGCTTCAGAGACTCATGGGGAGGTTTTTACCTTGTAATTATTTACTTATATGTTAATAATCTTAATATATAACTTATATTATTTTAGATCGTTATGGTGTTTTTGTCAAGTGTTGCGAAAAACCGGAAAAATTTCGCTTATAAAAATTTTGCGCTATGATCATATAAGGAAGTCGGTCCATTCAAAAGGAGGTTTCGATGAACAGGAAAGCCTTGCAAATCATGATGGTGATCCTTGGATTGGCGCTGGTGGCCTGTGGCGGGCGCGGGGAGAAACCTACGCCTGTGCCGGGCGGAACAGCGCAGCCGGCGCCGTCCACGCTGCCGGCGACGGCCATTCTCATTACGGCGACGCCCGTTCCTCCTACCGTACCGCCGGCGACGGCGTTGCCGCTGCCGACGGGGACGCCAATCGTCCAGACTATCGTGGTGGATGCGCCGGCGTCGGGCAGCAGCGTGAGTAACCCGATCATTGTGCGGGGGCGCGCGACGTTGATGCCCTTTGAAGCGACGCTCCTGGTGCGCGTCTACGACGGGTACGGGCAGTTGGCGGCCCAGACGCCGGTGATGGTGCAGGGGAACGCGCCAGGGCCGGTGTCCTTTGAGACCTCGCTGCTGGTCGGCGGCATTCCCGGCGCGGGCCGCGTGGAGGTGTTGGACTTGAGCGCGCAAGATGGCGCGGTGCGGGCCAGTGCGAGCGTCGCCGTGACGTTCAGCAGCAGCGGCTATGTCGAGACGCCGGCTCCGTTGGCGCGTGTGACCCTGCCCCTCCATTTGTTAGTGCGCGTCGGTCAGCCGGGGCAGGCTATCAACATCACCGTGAGCTGGGAAGGCAACCCGCCAGGACAATCCATCCAATTTGCACAGCCGGCGACGGTTATCGCCGACGCCAACGGGCGCGGCTTGATCCTCACAACCGTGAATTGGCCCACCGCGACCCAGGTCGCCCATCCCAACACCCAAAGGGCCAGCCTGCACATTCACAACACCAGTGGGCAACTCCTGGCCTATCAACCGCTGGTCATTTTGCATCCTTACGACGCCGACACGATGAGCACCAACGTCTATTGGGAAGTGGGTGGGCAGATTGTCGCCGAACCCCTCCGCATCCCGCGCACGTTGGGGATTGGGCGGGCGTCGCTCAACGCGCTGTTGTGGGGGCCGACCCCCGGCAACGCAGCCGGTTACACCACCGCCATCCCCACGCCGGAAGAAGTGCTGCGTTATCCACAGCGCGGCGCGGGTTGGGGGGAGCGGGTGATCCTCAAGGATTTGAAGATCGTGGACGGCGTGGCCTACGCCGACTTCTCCAAAGAACTGCTGGCGCACGACGGCGGCGCCGCGCGCGTGCTGCTGATTCGCCAACAGATCGAGCAAACTTTGTTGCAATTCTCCACCGTCAACCGTGTGGTCATCACCGTCGAGGGGCAGTCGGGCCTGTTGGAGCCGTGACGAATGGCGAATTGCGAATTACGTAAACCATGCGAAGATAAGTCGGAGTGGCGAGTTAGGAGTTAGGAGTTAGGAAGCCGGCTGTTTTCTACCCCTTACGCCTTACTCCCTACTTTCTACTTCAACACGGGAGTTCTAAGTCATGACCGAACGACAAATCTTATCGCCCCAGGCGGAACCGGAAGAGGTTGCGCTGGATCGCACGCTGCGCCCGCAGCGGTTGGATGACCTGATTGGCCAGGATCGGGTGCGGGAGAATCTGCGCATCCTCATTGAGGCGGCCAAACAACGGAAAGAGCCGCTGGAGCACACGATGTTCTACGGCCCGCCGGGGTTGGGGAAAACGACCCTGGCGCACATCATCGCCAACGAGATGGGCGCGCCCATCCGCGTGACTGCTGGCCCCTCCATCGAGCGCGCGGGCGACCTGGCCGCCATCTTGAGTAATTTGCACGAGAACGAAGTCCTCTTCATTGACGAAATCCACCGCCTGGGCAAGGTGGTGGAGGAAATCCTCTACCCGGCCATGGAGGACTTCGCCCTCGATCTGGTCATCGGGCAGGGGCCGGGCGCGCGGACGGTACGCCTGAGCTTGCCGCACTTCACCGTCGTCGGCGCGACGACGCGGCTGGCGCTGCTCTCCGCGCCACTGCGCACCCGCTTCGGCGCGACGTACCGGCTGGACTTCTACGATCAGGCGGCGTTAGAATATATCGTGGAGCGGGCGGCGCGCGCCTTGAACGTGCCGCTGGAGCCGGAGGGCCGCGCCGAGATCGCGCGCCGGGGACGCGGCACGCCGCGTGTGGCCCTGCGCCTGCTGCGGCGCGTGCGCGACTACGCCCAGGTGCGCGCCGACGGCGTCATCAACGCCGCCATCGCCGGCGACGCATTGGCGCTGCTTGAGGTGGACCATTGCGGGCTGGACGATCTGGATCGCCGGGTGCTGCACGCCATCATCGAGAAGTTCGGCGGCGGGCCGGTGGGTCTGGAAACCATTGCCGCGTCCATCGGCGAAGCCGCCGACACCATTATGGACGTGGTGGAACCATATTTGCTGCAACTGGGCTTTCTGGATCGCACCCCACGCGGGCGCATGGCGACCCAGTTAGCCTACACGCATCTTAACATCCCCTATCCCCGTAACGAACAGGGTACGTTATTCTAAAGACTATGTTGACCAGCGGCACCATCTTGCAAAATCGTTACCGCATCGAAGGACTGCTGGACATGGGCGGCGCCGGGGCCAGCTATCGCGCGTGGGACACCCGCTACGATTTCGCCGTCAAGCTCAAGGAGTTGACGCCCCAGCCTGACATTGATCCTAACCTGTTGGCGCGGCTGCGCCAGCAATTCGTGCGGGAAGCGACCGTGTTGACGCGCCTGCATCACCGGCGGCTGGTGCGCGTCTTCGATTTCTTCGAGGAGAACGGCAACGCCTACCTCGTGGTGGACTTCGTCGAGGGCGAAAGCCTGGCCGACCGGGTGTCGCGCCAGGGGCCGCTGCCGGAAAATGAGGTCTGGGCGCTGGCCGAACAGTTGTTGGAGGCCCTGGACTATTACCACAGCCTCGGCGGCGTCCACCGCGACATCAAGCCCCAGAACATCATTCTGGGCAAAGATGGCAGTGTGACCCTGGTGGATTTTGGGCTGCCGGATTTGTGGGATCCCCACGACCGACGCACCTGGGCCGCCAACGAGGTGATGGGGACGGTGGAGTATGCCGCGCCGGAGGTGGCCGGGCTGCAACCCGGCGCGCCGGACGCCCGCACCGATATTTACAGCGTCGGCGCGGTGTTGTACTACGCCGCGACCGGCGAAGTTCCCCCTTCGGCGGCCAAGCGGATGGCCGACCCGTTCAAGTTTGCCTCGTTGTATGAGATGCGGCCTCAGATCAAGCCCCAAAACCAGGCGTTGATCCTGCGAGCAATGGAACTCCGCCGCGAGCAGCGCTTCCGCAACGTGAAGGAGATGCTCAATGCTCTGAAGTATGGCCCGTTGCTGGTGTCGCCGGACGCCAAACCGGCTGCTTTAATGCTTAAGCGCGAGGCCCCTTCCTGGTTGATCCAGACGGCCCTGGGACTGAGCCTGACGGCGCTGTGTCTCTTGCTCCTGGCGCAGGCGCGCGCGATCTGGCCCGAACAGCTCGCCCGGGGGCGAATTCCGCTGTGGGGATGGGGACTGGTCGCGCTCCTGCTGGTCGGCGGGGTGGGCGTGCATGGCCTGTTGCGCCGGACGCAGCGCCGGCGCGCTTTCACCGAAGTTCACGCGCCGGCGCTGCTGCCGCGCCGCCTCAAACGCCCGCTGCGCTTGGACTTCACGCTGTTGACGCGCGCTCTGTTGTACGGCGGCATCGCCCTGGTGCTGGTTGGCGGCTTCTTCGCCGCGCGCTGGCTCTTCCAGAGAGGGCCCGCGCCGCCAACCGCTGCGCCGCCGCTGCCTTCTGTCACGCCGCGACCGACGCCAAGTGTGCTTTCTCCCACCGTCACCCCTCTGCCCACTTCCTCGCCCACCCGTATCCCGACGGCCACGGCCGCCCGGCCATCATCAGCGCCGTCCGGTTGGCCGCCGGTGGTGGTGGATACGTTTGACGATAACGCTAACAACTGGCCGGCCACTGAGTTCGCCGATGAATGGGGCAGCCTGGCGCGGGAGGTCGCCGATGGCGTCTATCGCTGGCGGGTGACCGCGCGCCATAGTGTCGCGCGCTGGTGTACGCCGGACGATGCGCGCGCCGAGGACTTCTACCTGGCAGTGGACGCCCGCCGCGTCAGCGGGCCAGAAGATGCCGACTACGGGGTGGTGTTCCGACACACCGAGGGCAGTTATTATCTGTTCAGCATCCGCGACAACGGCTATTATCGCTTCAATTTGTGGCATGAGTTCGCCTGGACGCCGGTGATTGATTGGACCGAGACGACGGCCATCCGCGCGGGCGAGGTCAACCATCTGGTCGTCGTCGGCCAGGGGATCACGTTTACGTTTTCTATTAACGCTGTCGAGGTCGCTATGGCCGGGGATGCGCAACTCGCCGAGGGGGAAGCCGGCCTGGCGGCGGCCCTTACAACGCCGGGAAACGCCCTGTTTGAATTTGATAACTTTGAGTTGCGCGAGCCGCGCTGAAATGGATCTGCTATGGACGCTGCAAACTGGCCGCAAGAATTGGCCCGCCGCCAGCGGGTAAACCGCACCTCCAATTGGATCACATTGTTCGCCAACGCCGTCGGCGCCCTTTTGGCGGAACTTTACTTTGTGCTGGGGAGCGTGCCTCAAGGGGTGGACACCAATACCGGCGGACTTTCCTTCGCGTGGGTACTGCTCATTGTCGGACTGCTTGTGTTAGGCGCGCATTGGGGCAACCGACGGGAGAAACCGCTACACGAGTGGTATCTCAGCCCTGAACCGCCCACCGCACCGCCCTCCCTCGTGGTGCAGCGGAAGGCGTTGCGGGCGCCGTTAGAAGCCACCCTCATTTCCGTGGCGATGTGGACGCTGGCCGGGTTGACGTCGGGGATTTCATCCGGCATCCGGCCAGATGGCTTTAACTTCATTGGATTCCTGCTGATGTTCCTCAGCGTGACGGGACTCTCTGGCGGTGTATCCGCCGCATTGGTCTACTTCATCACCGAGCGCGTCTGGATGGCGGAATTGCCCCTGTTCTTCCCGGAGGGCAGTCTCACCCACATCCGCACTTTTCAGATGACGGTGCGGCGGCGGGTGATGGTGTTGTTTGTGTTGGAAGGCGTGCCGCTGCTTTTGTTGGCGGTGGTGGCGTATAACCAGGCGCAAGCTCTCGTCAGTGCCGCCGATCCGACTGCTCACCTGGCCAGGTTGCTGCGCCTGGAACTCTTCATTGTGGGCATTGGCGTCCTTTCCGCTTTGACACTGGCCCTGACCCTGGGCCGTTCCCTGATCACCTCCGTCGAAGACTTGTTGGCGCACATGAACACCGTCCGCCAAGGGAACCTGGAAGTCCTCATGCCCATCACCTCCAACGACGAATTTGGCGCGCTCGCCGAAGGCTTCAACGCGATGGTCAAAGGATTGAAGCAGGAGGAGGTTGTCCGCGCGCTCTTTAGCCTCTATGTCACACCGGAAGTGGCGGAGCACGCCATCCAATACGGCGCGGAACTTGGCGGGCAGTTGGCCGAAGTGAGCGTGCTGTTCTCCGACATTCGAGGATTCACTTCGATGACCGAAAAGATGGCGCCGGAAGCGTTGATCGCGTTGCTCAACCGCTATTTCGAAGCTATGTCCGAGGCAGTGATCGCAGAGGGCGGACTGATCAACAAATTCGGCGGCGACAGCCTGCTGGCGGTCTTCGGCACACCGCTCAATCCCACCCGCGACCACGCCGCGCAGGCCGTCCGCGCCGCGCAGGGGATGCTGGCCGCGCTGGACACATTCAACGCCGACCAGACGGCGCGCGGCGAGCCAACGCTGCGCATTGGCGTGGGCGTCGCCAGCGGGGCGGTGGTGGCCGGCAACGTCGGCAGCGAGGAACGGTTGGAGTACACCGTCATCGGCGATACCGTCAACCTTGCCAGCCGCTTGCAGACGATGACGAAAGAGCTGGGCGTTCCCCTCTTGATGAGCGAGTCCACCGTCCAGCAGCTTGCCGACCGGGAAAGCTACGTCGCCATTGGGCAGGTGGACGTGCGCGGCAAACAGGCGCCGGTGTCCGTGTTCACGCTGAAGGGCGGCGAAGCTGCCGGTTAATTGCCAAAAAGATTCTCGGATGTGTCGTAGGAGATTGACACATTGAGGTGCAACTATGGAATACTTGCCTATAATCTATCGAGAGTTCTACGACATTCCACGGGCTTTCCTTGTGAATTACCAGGAACAGTTTCTACTTTTTGATTCGCCGTTTAATGAGAGTGAGGATGATTATTCGGGCTTTTACACGGTCTATTTGATGCCACAACTTTCTACACAACAGATTGAAGGCTCGTGGTCTATGCTGCCGTCTCTTGCTTTGAAGACTATGGGCAGAGTCGAAGTGAGTGATGTGAAGTTTGATAAAAGTTATCGTAAGTGTGTTGCAAGCAGCATCTTGGAATTGCTGGATTTGTAGCTTGTTGGGTGTAATGCCCCTGACTATGTCAGACGGTGTATAATGTAGGAATGTATATGACATTATTACAAGAGAAATTACCTCTAATCCCGATAGAAACCCAAAAAGACTTGAGTTATGACGAACGGGTTCGGGCTTTATTGGAAGGCGATTTGGACTTTCATGGTCAAGATAGCGCCTATGCTTCCCATAATTTTCACGCTTTTCCTGCAAAATTTCCGCCGCAGTTACCACGGGCCTTTATCGAAGCCTTGACACAGCCGGGCGATATAGTTCTTGACCCGATGTCCGGTTCTGGCACGACAGTTGTGGAAGCAATGTTACTTGGACGACAGGGCATAGGAATGGACATTGACCCTATGGCTTTGCGTATTGGTCAAGTCAAAACCACGGCGGTTGATATTGAAGCCTTGCAGGATATAAGCTATGAGGTCTTGAAACACGCGCATCATGCACTCCAAGAAGACGCTACAGGACTACAACAACGTCTGACGCTACGTTTCGCCGAGGCCGAACGCAAATTCATTGACTATTGGTTTTTGCCGGAGACGCAACTGGAGTTAACGGCCCTGATAGAGTCCATAGAAGTGGTTCAAGATAGCTCTACAAGGGCATTTTTGGAAACAGTTTTCTCGGCTATTATTATTACTAAATCAGGCGGCGTCTCTCGCGCACGTGATCTGGCGCATACCCGCCCTCATCGGGTACTAGACAAACAACCTCGGTCGCCTTTGTCCGAATATTCCAAGCGATTACAGAAGAATTTGAAAAGCGCGGTACTATTGAATTATGGACGGGGTAGCGCGCAATTTGTTCGTAGCGACGCACAGAATATCGCTTTATTAGATAATACCGTAGACTTGATCGTGACTTCGCCTCCATATGCAGCCAATGCCATTGATTACATGCGCGCTCACAAGTTCTCGCTGATTTGGTTGGGACACACGCTTAAAAACTTGTCCGATTTGCGTAGTCAATATATTGGACATGATGCGCTTGCCGGATTTGAAATGCACTCTTTGCCAGATTTTGTGACAGACATTGTAGAAACAGTGCGACGCCTTGATCCTAAAAAAGGAGGAATTTTGCAGCGATACTATTCTGAAGCCACCTTATTCTTGAGAGAAATGCTGCGGGTGCTTAAACCTGGGCGGGCGGCGATTGTGGTAGTTGGCCCATCCACTATGCGCAACGTTGATACGCAAACCGGGCAATGTCTGGCTGAAATCGGCAAGAACCTGGGGTTCGCTGCGGTTGAGATTGGGGTGCGCAAACTTGATCGTGATAAGCGGATGATGCCGGCGCGGCGCAAACTTACTGAGGATAGCACACAAATCGAAGAACGAATGCATGAGGAATATGTCATCGCGTTAATGAAACCCATAGGGGAAACTGAGTCACATGAACTTTAAAGCCTTACGTGCCCATTATCACCAGACAATTTGTCAGCATGTGCTAGGTTATCGGAATAGCATCCCTAATATTGCCGACCGCAGCAGTAAGAAAAGCATTGAGTTAGCCGAGAGTATTTTGCAGCAATTAGGATTTTCCCCATGTGCAACGCCTCCGACTGGGCAGAAAGCTGGCGCCTTATTTGAATCCTTGACGCTGGATTATCTGCAAGAAGCATTTCGTCTGTTATCCCATTTACGCCCTGGGCAATGGGTGTTCTCTGTCCATGGCAATTTGACCGACTTTGCACAATATGAACACCTGGAAGACATATCCCAGGTGTTGGCGCAATATCCCACCTTGCGAGCGGCTTTGGGAGATTATCTGATAACGCCAGACATCGTGATAGGGCGGCAGCCGGTTTCGGATGCGGAAATCAACCAGAGTGGGCAAGTCTATGATGGCGAAACTGCGCGCTTGACGCCATTGCGGGCGCAAAACGGCGCTCCTGCCAAACCTATCCTCCACGCAAGTATCTCCTGCAAATGGACGATTCGCAGCGACCGTTCCCAAAATGCCCGCACCGAGGCATTGAATTTGATCCGTAACCGTAAAGGCAACACCCCACACATCGCTATTGTGACCGCTGAGCCGCTTCCCAGTCGTATCGCTTCAGTAGCTTTAGGAACAGGCGATTTGGACTGCGTGTATCATCTAGCTCTCGACGAATTGCAGGTTGCCGTTGCAAACAGTGATGATGAAACCTCATCGGAAATGCTCAACCTACTCGTCAACGGCAAACGCTTACGCGACATCAGCGATTTACCCTTTGATCTGGCAATTTAAAGGATTTCCCTTATGACAAACATTGATCTTTTAGGCGTCTTCTTTAATTCTCTCTGGATTTTGGGCCTGGCCGTGCTGCTGGCGACGGGAAGTTATGCCTACTACGAGGCGGGCAAAGCCAAAGTCAAGGCGCGCAACAAGTTCCAGGAGTTCGGCTACGCGCTGGCGCTGGATGCGGGGATGGCGCTCTTCCTCGCGGGGATGGCGACGACGGAAGATCGTTGGTGGGGTCGTGGGTTGTGGATCGCGCTGGGCGCCGTGGTGCTGCTCCACGCCGGGCAAATCATTTGGGCGCGCCGCCGCGCCGCCGACCAGGAGACGCCGCCTCATGCGTGACCGGCTGCTGGCGGGCGCATTGGCGGTTGGGCCGGTCGTCATGTTGCTGGCCGGCGTGATGCAGGTCGTCGCCTGGCGCATGGTGGTGATGACGCTGCTCGGCGCGCTGGGCGCGGTGGCTGCCGGACTGCTCGGCGGCGTCACGGCCCGGCGCTTCTTGAGCGAGGACTCGACGACCCCGCACCTCGTCTTCGGCCTGGGCGCGACGGGCATCATCGGGACGGTGGCGCTGGGCTACCTCTACCTGTTCTTCATACGCTACCCGATGGCCTCCATCGGCAGCGTCGCGCGCACGTTGAGTCAAACGACACTCTTCGTAGATTTCATCCTGGCGCAGTACGCCGGCATCGTCTGGCTGTATCCGCGCCTGGCAAAACGCTTCAACTGGCAGGAGAAAAGTGACCATGCATAAATTTGACGCCTGGCTCTTGGGAACGGGACGCCGGCTGCATCAGTTTCTGGCGGCACAGGGATTCTACCCGGCAGTCTTTTCCACACTGCTTTGTTTTGGCCTGTGGGGAGTGCGCGTGTACTTGAGTCGAAGTTGGACATTTTACTTTTTGCTCTGGAATCTGTTCCTGGCCTGGGTGCCCTATTTGTGCAGTTTGTGGGCTATCTCTTTACACCGACGCTATCCGCGCCGCTGGTGGCTGTTGCTGCTGCCCGCCGTCATCGGCATTGCCTTCTTCCCCAACGCGCCCTACATCATTACCGACTTTCTGCACCTCTACGAGCGTCCTCGGATTCCCCTGTGGTACGACATCGGGATGCTGACCAGTTTTGCCTGGACGGGCGTGGTGTTGGGCATTTACGCGCTGCGTTTGATGCAGAATATTGTTCAAGTCTGGTTCGGG
This sequence comes from Anaerolineae bacterium, assembly GCA_034429475.1. Lineage (GTDB taxonomy): Bacteria > Chloroflexota > Anaerolineae > B4-G1 > SLSP01 > JAKQHY01. Next base: position 4,374 of record DAOUGD010000177.1, on the reverse strand, counting down.
CGTATCCTGGGATGGGCTTTTACTCTGGTGATCGTAGGGTTGAGCGGGATGGGCGTCTATATGGGGCGGTTCTTGCGGTGGAATAGTTGGGACCTGGTGACACAGCCGCAGGCGATTTTGTCCGATCTGGCCGTCCGCATCCGCTATCCCCTGTGGCACAAAGGGACGTATGCGGTAGCCCTGCTCTTCAGCGTGCTGTTGTTTGCTTGCTATTTTGCCCTCACGGCGGGGCCGACTGTATCCAAAACGCCAGAAAAAACAGAATAGTTGACGTGGTATGGGAAAAGTACAGATTGCTTTGACCGCTACCATCGTCCTGATCCTGGCCTTCATCCTGGGCGCGATGATTTATCTGGCGCTGGATGGCGGGTTGGCGGCGCAGCCGGCTTACGAGGTGGTCATCCCCACCGCGACCCAAGCGGCGACGCGCACGCCGGCCGACCATCCTGATACGGCGCTGCCCTCACCGTCGAAGACTGCGCCGCCCACCTGGACCGTCACCCACACCCCGACGCCTTTCCCCACGTCCACACCCACGCCGCCGCCCCCCACCGCCACGTGGACGCCCAGCCTCACGCCGACGCCGCTCCCGCCGCGCCGGCCCACCGCCGTCCCCATTGACATCCTGCCCACCCTGCATCCATCGGACACCGTGCAAATCCCCACCGCTGTGCCGCGCCATCACACCTCGGCGGATGCGCTCACCGTCGTCGTGCTCGGCAGCGACCAGCGCGCCGACTGGCAGCACTGGAACACTGACGTGATCCAATATTTCGTCATCTACCCCGACGTGCCATCGGTCTCGATGCTCTCGATCCCACGCGACCTCTACGTCTTCCTGCCCAATCTGCGGATGTCACGCATCAACACCGCCGATATGTATGGTGTGATGTATAACTACGACGGCGGCGGCGCGGGACTGCTCAATCAAACGCTGCTCTACAACCTCGGCATCACGGCGGATTACTACGTCAAGGTGAACTTTGATGGGCTGACGCAGTTGGTGGACTTTTTGGGCGGAATTGACGTGCCCGTGCATTGTCGCCTGACCGACTACTGGCCCATCCCCGACGAGAATGGCGAGTTCCACCAGATCACACTGGAACCGGGCCTGCATCACATGAACGGCGAGTTGGCGCTGTGGTACTCGCGCACCCGCAAAACCACCAGCGTCTTCGCCCGCGAACGGCGGCAGCAGCAGATATTGGAGGCGATGTGGCGCAAAGGCAAGCAGGCCAATTTGCTGGAAGCCGTCCCGTCTTTGTACCCCCAGCTCAGCCATTTGTTTGAGACCAACCTGCCGGTGGACAAGATTTTCTCCCTGGCGCTGACGGCGCGCGACCTGGAAATGGCCAACGTCCGCCTGTACAACATCAGCCGTGAGGAAGTGGAACCGTTCGTCACATACCAGGGTGGGTCGGTGTTCCTGCCGAACTTTGAAAAAATTCAACCGGTGATTGAGGATGTGATGGTGCATCCGGCCAGCAACCGCGCCTTGCAAGACCCCATTTACATCGAGGTGTGGAACGGCACCGGCAATCCCAACTGGGACGCGCTGGCCGCCGACCGCGCCGACCATTACGGCTACATCCCCATCCTCAACCCGCCCGACCGCTACGATTACGCGCAGACACAGATCGTCTTTTTCGGCGGGACGACCAAAGGCAGCGGCCTGCCCCTGTTGCAGGCGCTCTTCGACGTGCCGAACGACCGGGTCATCATGGCGGAGGATCCCAACTCGCCGTACCGGATGCGGCTGATTATCGGGCAGGATTACGTGACGTGTCCGTATTGATTGTGGGTTTATTCTCAACGGATTTAACGGATTTTAACGGATTTTTTTTCCGTTGTATCCGGTCAATCCGTTGAGTGATTTTTTAATGGGAGAAGGATAATGGATTGGAGCGCGTTTTTTTCGGCTTTTGGGTTGATCTTCGTCGCCGAGTTGGGCGATAAGACGCAGTTGGCAGTGATGACACAGACGTGCAAGTTCCGTCGTCCCTGGCCGGTCTTTCTCGGCGGGAGTCTGGCGCTCACTGCGGTCACGGCCCTGGGCGCGGCAGGCGGGCAGCTCGTGGGGACGTTTATTCCGGCAGTGGTCGTGCGCTATATTGCCGCCATCGCCTTCGTGGTGATGGGCGCGCTGATCTGGCGCGAAACTGTCAAGTCCAAAGCGGATGACGCTGATTGCGCTCCAGAGGAAGTGGTCTGTGTTGAAAACAGTCACGGCTGGGACTGGAAAGCCTTTGGAACCACGTTAAGCCTGCTCTTCTTTGCCGAATTGGGCGACAAAACCCAGTTGGCCGTCCTGGGGATGGCGAGCAAACAATCGCCGTGGCTTGTGTTCGCGGGGGGCGCGCTGGCCCTCACCGCCGTGACGGCCCTGGGCGTTGTTGGGGGGCAGCAACTCAGCAAGTGGATTCCCGAACGCCTCCTGCTCCGCATCTCTGCTGCCGCTTTTGTTGTGATGGGCGTGTTGATGGGAGTGGGAATTATTTAGGAGTGAGGAGTGAGGGGTGAGGAGTGAGGGGTGAGGACTGAGGACTGAGGATCGCAATTCCTAACTCCTAACTCGCAACTCCTCACTCGCATAGGATTTCATACGGCGGCGTCATCAGTTGTTCGAGATACGCCGCCGTTGCTTTGCGTGTGGCCTGGATCACGCGGCGCTTCCGCGCCATTTTGGGGATGCCGGCCACGCCGGCCAGGACGCCGCGCAGGGTCGCGCGCGCTTCTGCGCCGCGCCACAGCCGCAGGGCGGCCCACACCAGCTTCACCTGCGCGCCGAGCACCTCCCGCCAATGCTTGCGCCACAGATCGGCGGGGTAGTTCTTCACCAGCGTGTAAATGCGATTACGCCCATCGTAGAAGGAAGCCGTGACGCCCCCGCCGGACGCCTTCAACTTGTGATAGACCAGCGCCGTGGGGACGTACAGGCAGCGCCACCCGGCAAGCTGCGCCCGCCAGGCCAGGTCCACGTCCTCAAACGAGAAAAAGAAGTCGTCGTCCAGCAGCCCGATGGCGTCCAGCATCGTCTTGCGGTAGCCCGCGCTGCCCCCACACGCGCTGAAGACGTAGGCCGGATGGTCGAACTGCCCACCATCCTGCTCCCAGACGCCGCGATTGTGCGGCAGGCCGTCCGGCGTGAGAATGTCTCCTGCCGTATGGAAAACGTCGCGCCGGTCAAAGAGGCGCATCTTGGAGGCCATCACCCCAACTTCGGGGTGTGCCGCAAATGCCGCCGCGATCTCCGCCAGCCAGTGGGGATCGGCGGCGGTGTCATTGTTGAGCAACACCTGTATGTCGCCTTGCGCCGCGCGAAACCCGGCATTGCACGCGCCGGTGAAGCCGCGATTCTCGCCGAGCGGCAGCACGCGCACGTCGGGATAGCGCGCCAGCACCGCCAGCGAATCGTCCCGCGAGCCGTTATCTACCACCAGCATCTCGAAGTCGGCAAACGTCTGCGCGCGCAGGCTGTCCAGACACTCCGGCAGGTGGCCCGCGCCGTTCCAGTTGGGGATGATGACCGAGATCCCTGTCACACGACCGCCTCACAGAGGTCGCTGAAGCGCTCTTCGGCCAGCAGGGACATCACCGTGGCGTTCCACTGAATGCGTTTTTGCGTTTCCACAAAACTGGCATCGCGCGCCTGCTTCAACACGTCCGGCGGCACGTTTTCCCAGTAGGGATGCTCCCAGGCCAGCCAATCCACCGCCGGCGTCGTCAGCGAGATGCGATTTTTCAACGCCAGCAGCACCCACTCCGCCCAGACAGCGTAGGATGCAGTGGTGGATTGATTCAGCAGCATGTCGGCGGTGGCCGCGCTGAGGATCATCGCCGCCGGGCTGAGGTCCAGGAAGCGGCCGCACAGCAGCGCCAGCAGGCGGGACATCATCTGCTCGATCTCCCGGTAATGGGCCGGATGCGTATCCCAGGCCACCGCCGAACGCGCAAACGCGACAAACGGCGCGGCGGCGTAGGTTCGCAAATCTCGGAGAAAGACGTCCCGCCAGTCCGTGTCCAGGGCGAACAAAATCCGGTCGAGAAAGCCAAAGAAGATGGGCGTCTGCTCCGAGGCGTGCGCCAGCGAGAGCCGCAGCGCTTCGCGCGCGTGGACGCCAAACGCGCTGTTAGGAGCATTATGCGAGATCGAGCAACCTTGTTCCTCAAGGTAGTGCACAAATCCGCAGTTTTCGGTGGCCGTTGGCGGAACGGCGCTAATGCAGATGGCGGCAAAAGCGGATTGCAATGTCGGCAACTGCCGGGCGAACACCTCATTGTGCGCGCCGGTCGGGTCGTAGTACGGAAAAGTTAAGATCATCGGTTTATTCTCAACAGAGATTTTCTGGAATTTTGTCGGCGGGCTGCGCCCGC
>DAOUGD010000176.1:0-6974 GCA_034429475.1 Anaerolineae bacterium | reverse complement strand
CCACCCCCACCCCCATGCCGTATCCCGCGCCGCGCCTGCTCTTCCGCACGCCAGAAAACGGCGAAACGCTGGCCCTGACCGCCCCCATCGAGCTGGTGTTCGACCAGCCGATGGATCAGGACAGCGTCGCGCAGGCCTTCAACATCGAACCGGCGGTCAAGGGCGACCTCACCTGGAGCGACGCGCGCACGCTGCTTTTCAAGCCGGCGCAGGCCCTGGCGCGCGCGGCGGATTATCGCGTCACCATTGACAAGACGGCACGCAACGCCGAAGGGCTGGCGCTGCCCGACCCCGTGAGCTTCGCCTTCCAGACCACCGGTTATTTGGAGGTGAGCGAGGTGCAACCGGCGCCCGGCACGGAGGACGTGGATCCCGATGCCGCCGTGGTCGTCGTGTTCAACCGCCCGGTAGTACCGTTGACCTCGCTGGACGCCCAGAGCGCGTTGCCGCAGCCCTTGCAGTTCGACCCGCCCATCGCGGGCGCGGGCGAATGGATCAACACCAGCATCTACCGCTTCCGCGCGGACGGCGGCTTCAAGCCAGCCACGGAATACCAGGTCAGCGTTGACGCAAACCTGACGGATACCGGCGGCGCGACGCTCAAGGAAACGCATACCTGGGACTTCAGCACGCAGCAACCCCGGACGCTGGATGTCTATCCGCGCCGCAACGCTGAACACGTCGCCCCGGCTACGGTCATCAGCATCACCTTCAACCAGCCGATGGATCGCGCCTCGGTGGAAAAGTCTTTCCAACTGTCCATCAACCAACAGCCGGTCGCCGGGACGTTCCGCTGGAGCGGCCCGCCGGAGGAGGAGGCAGAAGACCCCGCGTACGCCCGCGCCGAGGTGATGGGCTTCGTCCCAGACGCGCCGCTGCCGCGCAACGCCACCTGCACGGCGGCGCTGAACGCGCTCGTCTACGCCAAGGACAGCCCGGTGGCGCTGCGGGAGGAAGTCCTCTGGACGTTCAAAACCGTGCGGACGCCCGGCATCGTCAGCGTCTCGCCGGCCAACGGCGCGACCAACGTCTGGCCGAACACCGACGTCGAAATCACGTTTGCCAGCCCGATGCAGCGCGACGGCATCCTGGACTACATCGCCATCATCCCCGAACCTACGCGCGTCTACACCTACTGGTCGAACTACAACACGGAACTGCGTCTCTCGTTCCCGATGACGGCGGCGACGACGTATTACGTCGCGGTGGGGGCAAACGCGCCCGACCGTTATGGGGAACGGCTGGGCGCGGCGCTGGATTTGCGCTTCACCACCGGCGATTGGCCGCCCTACGCCTACCTCAACACCAACGGCAATCTGGGCGTCTTCAACGCCTACACGCCCACCGCCGTCTACGCCAGCTATCGCAACGTCAGGCAACTCAATCTGGCCCTCTATCGCCTGCCGAAGGAGAATTTTATCCAGCTCTTCGGATCGGGGAGCTATCAGTACCGGCAGAATTTCGCGGTGGACCGCGACTGGCTGGTGCGCGAGTGGACGGTCAACGTCAGCCCGCCGCGCAATCAAAGCGAGCTGCGCCGGCTGGACATGGTCACGGCGGATGGCGCGCAGTTGCCGCCCGGCAGCTACTACCTCGTCATGACCTCGCCGGAAGTCAGCGCCTACGACATCAACGCCGACCCCGTCACGTATGCGTTTATCCGCACCCAGATCAATTTGACGTTGAAGCAGACGAACCACGAGACCCTGGTGTGGGCCACCGACCTCGCAACGGGGCAGCCCGTGCCCGGCCTGGATGTGACGCTGTATCGCTCTGAGGAGGACGAACGCCACACAGGTGTCACCGATGCGGATGGGCTGTACCTGGCGCAACAGGCAGAGATGACGAATCTGTGGCGCGACCTCTTCGTCTTCTCCGGCGAGCCGGGCGCGGCGACTTTCGGCGTGGCCTACAACAATTGGGACAACGGCATTCGCCCGTGGAATTTCAACCTGATGAGCGATTACGGCGGCGCGCCCTACGCGGCGACCCTCTACACCGACCGTCCCATCTACCGTCCCGGCCAGACGGTGTACTTCAAGGGCGTCCTCCGCGCCGACGACGACGCGCATTACACCCTTCCGGCAGAGATCGCCGAAGTCCGTGTCACCATCCAGGACCCGGAGGGGCAGGAGCTTTACAACGAGACGCTCCCCATCAATGAGATGTGTACGTTCAATGGCGAACTGGCGTTGGCCGAGGAGGCCGCGCTGGGGACGTACTACGTCCAGGTGGAGGGCGGCGATTGGAATTTCTCCGCCAGCGCGTCCTTCAGACTGGCGGAATATCGCAAACCAGAGTTCCAGGTGGGCGTGCAAACAGCCAAGGACGCTTACTTCAACGGCGACACGATCCAGGCCACGGCGGACGCCGCCTACTACTTCGGCGGCCCCGTCGCCAACGCCGAAGTCCAATGGAATGTGTTGAGCGGCAATTACTGGTTCAACTACGACTGCCCGCGCAACGAGAAATGCCCGTGGTACAGTTGGAGCGATTACGAGTGGGAAGAACGCGACGAGCAGACCTACGGCGGCTACGGGCGCTTGCTCTCGGAGGGCGACGGCGTCACCGACGCCGAGGGCCGCGCTGCCTTCCAGGTTCCCGCCGACCTCTCCGGCGAGACGAACAGCCGGACGTTCACTTTCGAGGCGAACGTCACCGACATCAACGACCAGTACGTGAGCGCCCGCGCGTCCGTCGTCGTCCACAAAGGGGAATTCTACATCGGCGTAGCGCCGCGCGGCTACCTGGCCGAAGCGGGCAAGAACAAGTCGGTGGACTTGCTCACGGTGGATAAAGACAGCGCGCCCGTGTCCGGCGTCACCTTGCAGGTCATCTTCATGGAACATCGCTGGTACAACGTCCGCGAGCAGGCGGACGACGGCCAGTTCTACTGGACGTGGGAGGTGGAGGACCTGCCGGTCTTCACCACCACCGCCACCACCGACGGCGCGGGCAAGGCCGTGGCAACCTTCACCCCGCCGGAGTCGGGCAGCTACCGCGTGCGCGCCATCGGCGCAGACGCGCGCGGCAACGAGATCCGCAGCAGCGCGTACCTCTGGGTGTGGGGCGGACGCGCGCGCTGGCGGCAGGAGAGCACCAACCGCATTGATCTGATCGCCGACAAGGACGAGTACGCCGTCGGCGACGTGGCCGAAATCCTCATCCCGTCGCCGTACAGCGGCACGGTCAAGGCGCTCGTCACCATCGAGCGCGGCCACATCATCCAGCGCGAAGTCCGCGAACTGCGCACCAACACCGAAGTGCTGCGCATCCCCATCACCGCGGACTACGCGCCCAACATCTTCGTCTCCGTCGTCATCGTCCAGGGGCAGGATCAGGCGGCGGATGGGCTGGCCTCGTTCAAAATGGGCATCATTCAACTGCCGGTGTCCATCAAAGAGAAAGAGCTGAAGATTACCCTCACGCCGGACCGGGATATGAAATCCGGCGGCTACTACCATCCGCGCGACACGGCCACCTACGACGTGCTGGTGACAGATCACGCCGGGAAGCCGGTGGAGGCGGAACTGTCGCTGCGGCTGGCCGACCTGGCGGTGCTGGCGCTGGCCGACGAGACCGGCCCGACGCTGCTGGAACGCTACTGGAGCCAACGCGGTCTGAACGTGCGCACGTCCACCCCGCTGGTGCTCTCCATGGAAGCCTACAACCGCGACCTGGCACCCAAAGCCAAAGGTGGCGGGGGCGGCGAGGGCGAAGCCGGCTTCATCCGCACCCAGTTTGCCGACACGGCCTACTGGAACCCCGTGGTGCGCACTGACAAAACCGGACGCGCCAAAGTCGAGGTCAAGCTGCCCGACAACCTGACGACGTGGCGGATGCAGGCGCGCGGCGTCACCGCCGACACGCTCGTCGGCCAGAGCGACGTGGACGTCCTCAGCACGCTCGATCTGCTGGTGCGCCCCGTCCTGCCGCGCTTCTTCGTGGTGGGCGATCAGGCCGAGATTGCTACCATTGTCCACAACAACACCGGCCACCCCCTCGCCGCCGATGTCATCCTGACCGTAGAAGGGTTGGACGTGAGCGGCCCGACCTACCAGACCGTGGACATCCCGGCCGGCGACAAGGTGCGGGTGGGCTGGCCCGTCACCGTACTGCCCGGCGAACAAGTCCGCGTGCGGATGGAGGTTGAAGCCGGCTCGTACCGCGACGGCGTGGAGTTGACGCTGCCGGTCTACCGCTACAGCACGCCGGAGGTGATGGCGACCGCCGGGCGGCTGGCCGAGCCGGAGTTGCGTCAGGAAGTCGTGCAGTTGCCGCGCCGTTTCGATCCGACGCAGGGCGAACTCACGGTGCAGGTGGATGGTTCGCTCACCGCCGCCACCGCCGACTCGCTGAAGTACCTGGAGCATTATCCCTACGAATGTGTGGAGCAGACGGTGAGCCGCTTCCTGCCCAACGTCCTCACCTACCAGGCGCTCGAAGAGATGGGGATCGCGCGCCCGGAACTGGAAGCAAATCTGAGGGAACAAGTGGGCGTGGCCTTGCAGCGGCTCTATGCCTATCAGCATTACGACGGCGGCTGGGGCTGGTGGATGGACGATTGGAGCAACGTCTACCTCACCTCCTACGTCCTGCACGGGATGCTGGAAGCGTACCGCGCGGGCTTCACAGTGGACGTGAATGTCATCCACGATGGTGTCGTCTACCTGCGGCAAAACCTGGGCGACGTAGACGAAACCAGCCATTGGCAGGTCAACCGTCAGGCGTACCAGCTTTACGTCCTGGGCGAATATTTGCAACTGATTGACGGAACAAATCCGGCCGGCGAGTTAGGATACGCCATCCGCCTCTTTGGAAACCGCGCGAAGCTGGATCAGTACGGGAAAGCTCTCCTGGCCGTGGCGTTGGAGCTGCTGGAGCCAAAGGAAAAGAGTCGCATCAACACGTTGATGGCGGACTTTGCCGGGGAAGCCATTTACAGCGCGACGGGCACGCATTGGGAAGAAAGCGAACCCGACTACTGGAACATGAACACCGACGTCCGCACCACCGCCATCATTATGTGGGCGATGGCGCGCGCCATGCCCGACAGCGACCTGCTGCCCAACGTCGCCCGCTGGCTGATGAGCGTCCGCCAGAGCGACGCCCTCAACCGCCGCTACTGGGAATCCACCAACACCACCGCCTGGGTGATGATAGGGCTGATCGCCTATATGCGCGCCACCGGCGAAATGCAGGGCGACTTCAGCTACACGGTCAATCTTAACGGCGAAGTGATCCTGATGGGGGACGTGAACAAGGAAACCATTGACGAAAGCCACGTCGTTCAGGTGGAAATCGCCCGGCTGCTGGCGGACGAAGCCAACCGCCTGCTCATCGAGCGGCAGCCCCCATCCGGCGGGCAGACCGGCGCGGGCCAGCTCTACTACACCGCGCACCTGCGCTACTTCCTGCCGGCGGCAGACGTAAAGGCGGCGGATCGGGGCATCGTCGTGGCGCGGCGGTACGAGCGGGTAAGCGGATCAGCGAGTGAGCGGATCAGCGAGGCCGGCGTGGGAGACTTGATTCTGGTGAAACTGACGGTGGTGGCGCCGACGGATTTGTACTACGTGGTGGTGGAGGATCCGCTGCCCGCCGGGTGTGAGGCGGTGGACATGGGCCTCAAGACCACCAGCGTTGTCGGCGAGGCGCCGGAAGTCCACAACCTGACTGCTGAAGCAGAAGACTATTGGTATCGGCGGTACGGCTGGGGCTGGTGGTGGTTCTCGCACACCGAAATCCGCGACGAGAAAGTGGCGCTCTTCGCCGACTACCTGCCGCGCGGCGCCTACGAATACAGCTACGTCATGCGCGCCAGCCTCGCCGGGACGTACAACGTCATCCCGACGACCGCCTACGAGATGTACTTCCCCGAAGTCTGGGGCCGCAGCGACGGCGGGCAATTCGTGGTGACGGGCGCGGAATAACGTCGCCAGATTTGTGATACAATAGGCTTGAGAAAGAGATGGGACGCAGATAAACGCGGATGAACGCGATTTTTAAAAATTTATCTGCGTGAATCTGCGAAACTCTGCATCCCGATAAGGAGTTAAAAATGGAAGATTTTGTCGAGTCCGAGTTATCCAGTACGATAGAAGAGACGCCGTCAGAAACGCCCTCTACGCCAGCGCCTTCCCGTTCCGTGGGGCAGATTCTCTGGGGGCTGCTGCGCGACGTAGTAGAGACCGTCGTGCCGGCCATCGTCCTGGCGTTCCTGATCACGCACTTCGTCGGTCAACAGACGCTCGTCCTCGGCCAGAGCATGGAGCCGAACCTCTACGAGGATCAAAAGCTTGTCGTGGACAAGGTCAGTTATCATTTCCGCCAGCCGGAACGCGGGGAAATCGTGGTGGTGGACATGGGGCCGGACGAGCTGCCCCTGATCAAGCGCGTCATCGGCCTGCCCGGCGAGACGTTGGAGATCAAAAATCACCGGGTGTTGATTAACGGGGAAATCCTGGCAGAAACTTACCTGGCCGTCATTATGAACCAGGATTACGGCCCCATCACCATCCCCGCCGACCACGTCTTTGTGATGGGCGACAACCGCAACGTCTCGCTGGATTCGCGGATGATCGGCCCCGTCCCCCTGGAACGCATCACCGCCCGCGCCTGGATGCGGGTGTGGCCGTTGGAGAAGGCGGGGTTGTTGGATAAGGAATAAGGCGATCTGCAAAAGATACACACACGCCCGGCGATGCCGGGCGTGTGTGCATGTGAAGCTTATGATAAAGGTGAGTTTTATTCGCCCAACACATAGTTTTGAAGATGTGTAACTACCCAAATGCACACAATATGATATACTTGATTGGAAACTAACATAAATTGTACTGCTATCATCTATACTAAAAACGGGCATAAAGTAACATTTTGACGGTGAGGACGCCCGGCAATTTCTAACCTTCCGGGTATACTGCCCCTATCTATCCTGGAATTTGCCGGAGGTACGCTATGTTACACTTGACCTTTAC